>JAADDJ010000002.1 GCA_013153965.1 Thermotogae bacterium | reverse complement strand
AAGAAGAAGGGTATCACCAGAGCCGCAAACAGTATCCCGTACAGCGTCAATCTTATCCTATCCATCGTGCCCTCCTTCCACCTGATTATTTTACCGCCGAAATTCACGAGAAGCGGAGAAATTCTGCTACCTTATACCCAGATACTCCATAAGGATGAGGTAGGCCGCCAGCGTATCAATCAGATGTTTGTTCTTGCGGTTTATCCTCTTGCCCATCGCCTTGAGCATCTCCTCCGCCTCGGCGGACGTGTAGTGCTCATCCCAGAATACCACCTCGCACCCGAAAGTCTCCCCGATCCACCTTCCGAGGGCCTCAACCTCCGGGATGAGCTCATCCCTCGGGGGTTTCCCTATCACCACCGTGGAGAACGGTCTCTCCGAGTATATCTCCGCGAGGCGCTCTTTAAGGTCCTTGCGCCTGGTATCCACGGTCTCCAAGGGGAAGGCGAATCTACGCTCCGGGTCGCTTATGGCCAAGCCCACCCGTCGCTTCCCGTAATCTATGGCCAAAACCCTCATCGCTCAAAGTAGGAGGCCGCGAACCGTCCCGTCTCCCACACCCAAACTTCAACCGTCTGGGGAAATCTCTCCTTCATGCGCTCGTAGACCCAGCGGGCGAGCTTCTCCGTCGTGGATTCGCCTCCCAATATATCGTTCAGGTTGCGATGCTCGGGCAGGATGCTCCGCAGGTAGGAGTTTATCTCAACGAAATCTACCAGGTAGCCACCCTCCGAGAGCTCCCCTTCCAGTATGACCTCCACCCGGTAGTTGTGCCCGTGCAGAGGCTCGGGTCCCCCGCGGTAATTCTCAAGGAAGTGGGCGGCGGAGAATTCTCTAACCACCTTCACCCTGTAGGGCATACGGCAATTCTATCCCTGCACGCTCTCCCCTTTCGCCCTTATAATATCGTCTCACATCGCGGGGTGGAGCAGCCAGGAAGCTCGCCGGGCTCATAACCCGGAGGTCGCGGGTTCAAATCCCGCCCCCGCAATTTTTTATCCCGAAATTCTTCCTCAACTTCCCTCCCAAACGTGCGAATAAAAAAGGCCCCGCCTTCCGCGGGGCCCAAAGGCGTACCCTGATTCTTCCCTACATTCCGTAAGAGAACAGCAAACGCACGGTCCTACCCGGCTCAAAGGTGGGGACGCCGGCGGCGAAGGGGTTGCGCATGTAGGAGAGGTGGCGATAGTAGAGGTTGTCGGTGAGGTTGTCAATCTCAAGCTTGGCGGTGAATCGGTCGTAGGTGTATTCCACGGCGAGGTCGGTCCTCCACCAGGAGGTGGTGGGCTGCTCGTTCAGGAGGGTATCCACGCGGGTCTGGGCGTCGTTCCAGATGAAGGAGATCCCGGCCCTCAAGCCGAAGATCTTGGGCGTATTCAGATCCAAGGAGACCATCAGAGGCGGAGTCTCGGCGAAGGGCACCTTGTCGGTCAGGTTCTGGGCGAAGGTGTAGGTGGAGGTCAGGCCCACCAGGCCCCTCCAGGAGAGGCTGAAGCGGTAGCCGGCCAGCAGCTCATCCACGTTCTTGTAGGTGGTTATGGGCACGACGGTGGGCATGTCGTTCATTACGACCGTATCCACCGTCTTCGTGAGGTAGGACTGGTCCTTCACGAAGTAGGAGTAGAGGTCAAGCTTGAGCTTGAGGTCGGACATGGCCTCAAAGTTGGGGGCGTACTCAAACCGCCCACCTATCTTCTTTCCGCACTTCAGAGAGTAATTGCCCACCCACCAGGGCTTACCCATGGGGCGGCGCAGGCTTATATAAACGTACTCGGGATCCGGAGGCTCAAAGGCCACCTCAAATATGCCCGCCATATCCTCCATCCCGTAGCGGGCGGCGAGGTTGAAGATGGGATAGGGCTTGCTCTCCTTGGCGTTGGGGTCGACGGTCTGGAGCTTCATCATGACCATCGGGTCGTAGTCGTCGTCGGGGTTGATGAAGTAGTAGGCCAACCCGCCCTTGACGAAGATGCCGAGACCGGGAACGCTCTCAAAGTTGAAGTTCTTCGCGAGGTCCGCCTGCAGGACCTGAATGTTGGGGAGGAGATGGTTGTTTATCTTCATGTTCATGGCGGGCATCTCTATCACGTTGTATCCGGACCACTTGCGGTAGAAGATCTCGTAGGAGAAGAGGGCGAAATCGGGGTTGGTTATACCGGCATTCAGGACTTTGGCGTCGGTGCTCATCTGCATCATGGGATAGGTGGTGCGCAGGGAGTTGTCCATGTAGTGGTCAAGGGTGTTGAAGTAAAGCTTGTGGCCCATGAAGGAGACGTGGCCGCCGAACTGCTTGCTGTATATCTCGTCCATCATCAGGTAGGGGAACAGGACCTTGCGATAGTAGTTGGCCAAGAAGCCGTAGCCCAAGGCCCCGTCCAGCGCCTTACCCAAGAAGCTCATCTCGGCCACCCTGTAGGCGAGGTTGCCAGCGCCGGAGAAGCTGTCGGCTATGTAGGGGTATATCTCGGTCAGGCTCTTTCCGGCGATGTCCGCGTACATCTCATTCTTGTAGTTGGTTCCCACCTTGTAAGGGGTGCTCTGGGTGTAGCGGGCGTAGAGGCCCTGATTGTAGCCCTCCAGCGACACACCGGCATCAACGGCCGTGGCCGAGAGCAATCCACCCATGATGAATCCCCTCGGCGTGAATTCCTCGGGGGGAGTCCTACGCTTGACTATCACACCACCGCCGAGGCCGGTGAGGTAGGAGGTGGATGTGGTGCGCACCTGCATCACGGAGACCTCCAAGGGGTTGATGCGGACGGTGGGAGCATCCATGCGGTTGGGGCACGCGTTGTAGAACCTCTCGCCATCTATGGAGACGGGAACGTCATGTGCCTTGAATCCGGAGACGTAAATGTCGGCGCTGAACTCCGGTCCCTTGCGGATTATGTCTATACCGTACTTCTCCAGAATCTTGAAGGGCGAGGTCTTGGTGTAGGTCATCTCCTCGGCCCACGTGACCTCGTCCCCCACCACGACTATGGGGGAACCCTTATACACGTATTGGGTGTCCGTCTCGTACCCCTGTGCAAGCAGACTTATCAGTACCATAAGGTGGGTAGTATAGTCGGGTACGGTCGCCGTTTTGCACTATAAAAATAAGTACTAAGGGACTTAGGAGATTCGCCCTCAGACCCCGAAGACCTTCCGGACCTTGCGGATCCCCTCCACCAGCCTATCCACGTCCTCGGTCGTGTTGAATATTGAGAGGCTCGCCCTAACGCTCTGACCATAGGGGATGCCCAGATGGGCGTGTAGAGGGTGAGCGCAGTGTCCCCCGGAGCGCACCATTATTCCCATCTCGCCAAGGTACCAAGCCACATCGTGGGGATGAACGCCGGCCACGTTGAAGGCGACGAGCGATGTCCTATCCTTCGGAGGCGGGCCGTAGCGCTCCAATCCGGGGATGTCGGCGAGGGCCTCCCAGAGGTACTCCGTGAGGCGGGCCTCATGCTCCGCCATACGCTCGTACCCCACTTCAAGGATGAAATCCACCGCCTCCCCCAGACCTATCACCCCTCCCACGTTGGGCGTTCCGGCCTCGTACCGATTGGGGCTATCGGCGAGGTCGTACCCATCCTCCCTCACGTGTCTTATCATGGAACCACCGACGAGCAGGGGCGAGCCGTCCCTCAAGATCTCCGCCCTACCCCAAAGTATCCCCGTACCCATCGGGGCGAAGGCCTTGTGGCCGGAGAATGATATGAAGTGGGCGCCCAACGCTTTGACATCCACCCTCCGGTGGGGAAGATACTGGGCCCCATCAAGGACGACGTAGGCTCCCACCCTCCTCGCCAATTTCACCACCTCCCGCAGCGGAGGAATCGTCCCGAGGACGTTGGAGGCCATGGTTATGGCCACCACCTTGGTGTTGGGCGTCATCCTCCTCTCAAGGTCCTCAAGGTCCAGATAACCCTCGGCCGTGATGCGTGCGATGGAGAACTCCGCTCCCTTACGCCGTGCGAGTCTCATCCACGGGAGGAAGTTCGCGTGATGCTCCAGAATGCTGACGATGATCCTGTCCCCCTCCCCCACGAGAGGATCAAGTATGTGGGCGGCCAGATTCAGACCTTCGGTGGCGTTCTTCGTAAAGATCACCTCTTCGCTCTCGGCGTTTATCAGCGATGCGACCTTCTTCCGGGCCCTCTCATAGAGCTCCGTAGCCCTGTTAGCCCACGGGTAGCCGCCCCTATGCACGTTGGCGGGGAAATTCTCGTAATAGTCCCTCACGGCATCAAGGACCCTGCGAGGCTTTATGGACGTGGCTCCCGAGTCCAGATAGACCACCTCATCCGAAAGGGCGGGGAACTCCGAGCGTATATCCCTCATAATCTTGGATTTTATGCCTGCCAACTAAGGGTAGATGGCGGGTCTTATCCTCTCGTACAGAATCGTCTCCTCATCCTTCGGGGATCGCTCCCTGCGGCTCCGCAACCTCCGCACGAACTCCTCTATATCTTCCGGAAGCCTAAAGTCCTCCTCCAGATACCTTCGGAGGATCTCGCCGACCGTGTGGGTGTATGTACGTCCCGACACGTACTCCTCGCTCTCCAAGAGGTATATGAGGAAGTGCAGGTTGCTCTTGGGCCCGAACAGGAGGATGCGCTTGAGGGCCTCCACCATCTTACGACGGGCCTGCTCCCTATCGGGGGCGTAGGTTATCACCTTCGCTATCATGGGGTCGTACAGATGGGAGACGACGGTCCCCTCAATAACCCCGGTATCAATACGCAGGCCGGGCATCATGGGAAACTCCAGCTGCTCCAGCTTGCCGGCGGAGGGTAGGAAGTCCCTCTCGGGGTCCTCCGCGTACAGACGGACCTCTATGGAGTGGCCCACCCTCCGGATATCCTCCTGACCCACAGCCAGGGCGCCACCGAGGGCGACATCCATCTGGAGCCTGACCAGATCCAGACCCGTCGTCATCTCCGTTATGGGGTGCTCAACCTGCAGGCGGGCATTGACCTCCAAGAAGTAGAATTCTCCACGCTCCTCATCGTAGAGGAATTCAACCGTTCCGGCGTTGGTGTATCCTACGCCTTCGGCTATCCGGCGGGCGTATCCGTAGAGGCGCTCGCGCAACTTATCATCCAGAGCCAGGGAGGGCGTCTCCTCCAGGATCTTCTGATGGCGTCTCTGGAGGGAGCATTCCCTCTCGCCGAGCACGAGGACCTTGCCGGTATCATCGGCGATTATCTGCACCTCTATGTGGCGAGCCGGGAAGACGTACCGCTCGGCTATTAGCCTCCCATCTCCGAAGGCCCCCAACGCCTCCCTCTGGGCCGACACTATCGCCTCCCGTAGGTTCCTCTCATCTCTTAGAAGTTTCATCCCCTTGCCACCGCCACCGCCTACGGCCTTCAGGAGGACGGGCAGCCCCATCCGTTTGACGGCCTCCAATATGGCGTCGGGATCGTCCGAGGGCTCGGACCCGGGTACGGTGGGGACTCCGACGGAGCGGGCTATCTCCTTGGCCTTGGCCTTATCCCCCACCCGCTCCATGGCCTCAGGCGTGGGCCCCACGAAGATCATCCCGGCCTCCTTAACCGCGCGGGCGAAGGTGGGATTCTCGGCGAGGAAACCGTAGCCGGGATGGACGGCGCCGGCTCCACTCCGCCGGGCCACGTCTATTATCTCCTCAACGTTCAGGTAGGAGCTTACGGGATGGGCCTCATCAACCTCATGGACGAAGGGCCAGTCGGCGTCGGCTTCGGTGTATATACCCACGGTCTTAAAACCCATCTCCGAGAGGGTCCGATGGAGCCTTATGGCGATCTCCCCGCGGTTTGCTATCAGGACCTTCACAACCGGGGATTTTACTCCCGAGAGTTCAACTACCTTACAATCACAACTTATGTGGATCAACACCTTCAAGACCTTCGTCCTACTCCTGACACTAACGCTGATACTGGTGTTCATCGGGGACTACTTTGGGGGAGCATCCGGAGCCCTCATGGGTCTCATAGCAGCGGCGGTGATGAACTTCGCCAGCTGGTTCTTCTCCGATAAGATAGCCGTCTCATCCGTGAGGGCGAGGGAGGTGAGCAGGGCCGAGGCGCCCGACCTTCACGCCCTCGTTGAGGAGGTGGTGGAGTCCGCCGGCGTTCCCAAGCCCCGCATATACGTCGCACCCATCGCCCAACCCAACGCCTTCGCCACGGGTAGGGACCCCAAGCACGCGGCCGTAGTCTTCACCGAGGGGATACTCAGACTTCTGAACCGGCGAGAGTTGAAGGGGGTGATAGCCCACGAGATAGCCCACGTGAAGAATAGGGACATCCTCATAATGTCCGTGGTAGCCACTATAGCCGGTGCCATAATGTTCCTGGTGAATATGCTCCGCTGGGGGGCCATGTTCGGCATGGGTGGAAGGGATCGCGATAGGGGAAATCCCCTCGTCCTTCTGGCTATGATCATAGTCCTTCCGATAGTCGTGACCATCATCAAGCTCGCCATATCCCGGGCGAGGGAATATCTGGCCGATTATTGGGGGGCGAAGTTCATAAAGGACCCCGAGGCTCTGGCCTCCGCCCTTCAGAAGCTCGCCTACGGCGTGAAGAAGGCTCCGGCGGAGGTACCCCAGTATATGAGCCACATGTTCATAGTGAATCCCTTCTCCGGGGGATTCTTGGCCGAGCTCTTCTCCACCCATCCCCCGATTGAGAAGCGGATTGAGAGGCTCATGAAGCTGGCGAACGACCCGGAGTTCCATCTATCTTAGCGCGGCTTTAAAATGGGACTCTCATGTTGGAGAGTTTGAAGTCCTACGAGGATCTTCGGAAACTTTCGTACGATGACTTGAACGCTCTGGCCCGTGAGGTGCGCGACCTGATCGTTGAGATAACTTCGGAGAATGGGGGTCATGTGGGTCCCAACCTCGGGGTGGTGGAGCTCACCATAGCCCTCCTGAGGAACTTCAACCCCCCTAAGGACAAGATAGTCTGGGACGTATCCCATCAAACCTACCCTTACAAGATACTGACCGACAGGAGGGAGCGGTTCCACACCCTCCGCCGATACGGAGGGATATCCGGATTCGCCAACATATTTGAGAGCGAATACGACGCTTGGGGAGCCGGGCACGCCGGAACCGCCCTATCCGCGGCCCTCGGATTGGCCAAGGCCCGCGATTACACGGGTGAGGATTACCACGTCGTGGCCGTGATAGGGGACGCTTCCCTGACCATAGGCATGACCCTGGAGGCCATGAACAACGCCGGGAGTCTGGGCGTGGACCTCATCACCGTTCTCAACGACAACGGATGGTCCATAGACAAGAATGTGGGCCGGATAGCCCAGATGTTGGCCCACGTTCAGGTCAATCCCCTCTACAACACCCTGCGGGACAAGCTCTACCGCCTCCTGCCCAACAGGGGGAAGTACTGGGGAAGCAAGCTTGAGGATGTAATAAAGACCATAGTTCAGGATCCCGCCGCCCTCTTTGAGTTTTTCGGCTTCAGGTACATCGGTCCCATAGATGGCCACGACATAAGGCGGATGGACGAGATATTCAAGCACGCCAAGAATCTCAAGGGTCCCATCCTCATACACGTGATAACCGAGAAGGGCCGAGGGTACGTCCCGGCCCTCAAGGACCCCGAGACCTTCCACGGTCTCGGCTCATACGACAAGATTGACGGCAAGCCCCGTCGCAAACCCGATGCCAAGCCCAAGTACTCCAAGCTCTTCGGAAGGGCCGTAGTTGAGATAGCCCAGAGGGATATAAGGGTGGTGGGCATAACGGCCGCCATGCCTAAGGGCACCGGTCTTGATGCCCTACGGGACACCCTACCCAACCAGTACTACGATGTGGGGATAGCTGAGCAGCATGCGGTCACCTTCGCGGCCGGCCTCGCGAGGGGAGGGGTGAAGCCCTTCGTGGCCATATATTCAACCTTCCTTCAGAGGGCGTACGACCAGATAATCCACGATGTGGCCCTACAGAGGTTGCCCGTCAGGTTCTTTCTTGACAGGGCCGGGCTGGTGGGGGATGACGGTCCCACCCACCACGGGGTCTTTGACCTGTCGTACCTGCGTGCCGTGCCGGATACCGTCATAATGGCCCCGAAGGATGGGGACGAGTTGAGGGATATGGTATATACGGCGTGGAAGTACGAGGATGGACCCATTTTCGTCAGATTTCCCCGAGGTGAAGTTCCCGTACATCCGAGGTGGGAGCGGGTGAATCTCATACCCATAGGAAGGTGGGAGCTGCTCAAGGAAGGAGAGGGGGACGTGGTCCTTCTACCCGTCGGGTACTTCGTATATCCGGTTCTGGAGATGGCGGAGACCCTCGCCGATTTCGGCGTATATCCCACGGTTTATAACGCCCGATTCGTGAAGCCTCTGGACCGGGAGGTCATGGAGGGTGTGGTGGCCAAGGCCAAGTACGTATTCACGTTTGAGGATAACGTTCTGACCGGGGGATTCGGCTCCGCCATTCTGGAGTACCTCTCCGAGAGGGGACTGCTTGATGGGGTAAAGGTGGTACGTTTCGGTCTGCCGGACCGGTTCATCACCCACGGGAAAAAGGATCTCCTCCTGGCCGAGGTGGGTCTGGATCGCGAGAGCCTGCTGAAGGGGGTACTCGCCACCGTGGGGATCAATCTACGGCGGTAGAATACCGACTATGAAGGATGTGAGCGCCCAAGAGTTCTGGACCGAGATAAAGGAGGGTGTGGTCGTCGTGGATTTGTGGGCGGAGTGGTGCAGGCCGTGCAAGGCGATAGAGCCTTACCTGCGCGAGTTGGCCGCGCGCTACCCCTCCGTCAAATTCATCAGGCTCAACACGGATGAGTATCCGGAGGTCCCGATGGAGCTCGGAGTCGTCAGCATACCCACCATCCTGTTCTTCAAGGATGGGAACGAGGTCAGGCGGATAATAGGGGCCAAGCCCAAGCACGTGTATCAGAAGGCTCTGCAAGAGATAGCCGAGGGATGAAGGCTCTCATCCTAAGTGGAGGCTCAACGAGGGGTAGCATGCAGGTGGGGGCCCTCAAGGCCCTGCTGGAGCACGGTTTCACGTTTGATATGGTGGTGGGCGTCTCAATAGGCTCAATAAACGGAGTCTATTTCGCCCACAAGCCCACCATGGAGGGAGTTGAGGAGCTGGAGAGGATATGGCTGAAGATGCGCAGGGAGGATATCATCCCGGAGGGTCGCATAAAGGCCCTCTACAGACTTCTGCGCAATCGCAAGAGCCTATTCTCCAACGAGGCTCTGTACCGTTTCATCGTGCGCACCGTGCCCGTGAAGAAGTTCGGCGAGCTCAAGATACCCACATACATTCCCGCCGTAGATATAAGGAGCGGGAGCGTGTATGTCTTCGGGGATGATCCCCTTGACCCCGTCATAGACGCCATAATGGCATCAACCGCCCTGCCCCCCTACTTTCCCCCTTGGAGGTACAAGGGAATGCTTCTGGTGGATGGGGGTTTCTACAGCAACATACCCTACAGCATAGCCGTGGAGAGGGGAGCCAAGAGCGTGGTGGTCCTCCACATTCGCGGGGGAAGGTCCTTTGACGATGAGGTCTATAATATGTACGGCATCCTCTCCAAGTCCATCGGCCTCCTACTTGAGGCCAAGATAAGGGAGCAGGAGAGGATGGTTGAGAAGGCGCATCTGGACGTTCTATACATACCCTTGGATCCGCCCTTCAACGTGTCCATGTTTGACTTCAGCCGAACGGCGGACCTCATAGAGGCGGGCTACGAGCAGGCCCTAAAGGCCATAAACGCCTACGAGGAGGAGCATCGGAGCATCCTGAAGAGGATAGGGGGGTGGATAAAGGATCACGTTCCCTTCATCAAGTAGCGCCGCCTATCCCGAACTTCTCCATGGCCACCTTGTATAGGTCCTCCGGGTGAGGGTGCATCATCATGAGGATGCGTATGTGCATGTCCATGACCCTCTGGGGGATGCCCCTCCCCTCGTCAATCTTGTCCAGTATCCGATAGAGGACGGCGCTGGACTTTTCGGCGAGGTCCACTATAGTTGCGAACACCTTCTCAACGTCCATGGGATAAAGGTACGCCACCCTATCGTCCCTTATGACCGCGAGGTCGTAGCGGTTCTTATCCTTGCGCAGGGCCACGGCGAATGGCTTCCCTATGCCATCAAGGACGGGAAAGTCCATCTTCCGACCCGGCTCCAACGTGCCCTCATAGACCACGGGCTCGGTGCTCTTGAGTAGGTGTTTGAAGTTCTCTATCTCCTCAAAGCCCATCATGAAGTCCGCCACCACAAGAACGGGCTCCCCCAACCGGTGTATCAGGAAGGCGTTGGCGAACGGGGTGGAGTATATCACATCGCTGTCGCCGAAGTTCCTGCGTAGGACCGCGTAGAGTCGCTTTATGTTGTCGCCCCTCACCATCCCCAGAACCCTATCGCGCCGGGGGATATAGACGCTGGTGGCCCCTATGGAGAGCAGGGTCTTCGCCCAGTTTTCAACCGTCGTGCGGGAGGTTATCCCTATACTCTCCTTGATGTGGGACTCGGGACGCTCCAGAAACTCCGCCTCAACCTCCCAACCGTTCTCGGCTACCGCCCTCAGGACCTCCTTTATGACGTTTCGTGAGTAGGAGACCAGGTGCTCCAAGAAGCGTTTTCCGTGCTTATCGTACGCGTATTTGAAGATGTTTCCGAAAATGTTCTGGTCAACCTCCTCACGGCTCAATAGCCCTTCGTACCACTTCTCACGCACGACGAAGGAGGAGGCATACACCGGTACCCCCTTCAGGAAGTACGCGTACAGTAGCGGGTCGCCGAAGGCCCTCCTGTACGCCTTGAGCACGCCACTCTGGCGCTTCTCTATGATAGATGATAAAAACTCCTTAAACTCGTTAATCTTCACTTGGCCGAATATTGTACGGGGGACACGTTTGGCGGTGTCTCCTTCAAGGTTAGAATTGCCCGATGGAAGATAGAGCCGTGCGCCGTGAGTGGATTGAGGCCATCCTTCACGCCCTCTATCTGGTAATGTGGGAGTTCAACGATTACACGAAGGCGGGGTATCCGGCGGCCTCCCTCCCTCCGGGAGCCTATCAGGTGGCCGAAATAATAGATGAGATATGCTCGGGCAAGGCGACGGAGGAGGACGTGAAGATATTCATAAAGAACATCCTCGGAGGGATACTCTACTCCCGATTCGTGCGGGAGTTCAAGGGGCGTTTCCCTTGGCTTGACGAGGAGTTCGCCCCCGGGAGACTCCTCTAAGGTAGAGGTATCAGGCTATCTATCGTCAGACGCACCTTCACACCCATTGACCTGAGGATTATCCGGGTCGGATGGGGTAGAGGCTCGTAGGAGTAGTTCTCAAGTCGCAGGTTTATCCCACCCCCACGGTAGGCCGCCAGAAGGTCATCCACGAGGACGAGCTCGTTCCCATCCCATCGTAGGATGGTGCTATCGTTCCTGAGGACCATCTCGCCACTCTCCGCCCTAAGGCTCATGAGGGTGTCCCAAGGTATCACGAAGGTACGTCCGTCGTCCAACTTCACGTATATGGTATCCGAGAGTTTGTACATCTTGAACGTCCCCTCGGAGCGGTTGAAGAGGAAGGTCAGAGTGTAGTGCCCGTAGGCCACGAAGTCGGGAAGGTTGGTGTATATGTCCCTCACCCTCCCTATCTCCATGGCCGTGATGATCTGTGGAGGTATTGGGGTCATGGGGACGGAGCGACTCTCCCGCTTGCCACCGACCGATACGCAGGAGAGGGCCAGAAGTAGGCTAAAAGGCAACGGCAAACGTCGCATAGGTCGTAAAGTATTCGTACCTCCCAAGACCCACGTTTATCGGATCCCCGCTGGCGGATATCAGGGAGTTGCCGTCGTTGTACTGCTTCTTGTAGTGGAGTTTTATGCGGAAGTGGGCGTTCCGTAGTACCTCCTTGGAGACGGCCACGTATATCTTTCCGCCCCTGTTGTACAGGAAGTCTATCCCATCGTCCTCAAAGACCCAGAGGGAGTAGCCGTTGCTCGTCCATACGGTCGCCCCGGTATAGAGCCGCAGGCCCCGCAGCAGGTCGGTGTTGAAGAAGGCGCTGAAGAAGGAGCCGGCACCGGGGGGTACGTTCGGATTGTCCGACTTGTACTGGGCGTACCTGACCTCCATACCCACGGCCGAGTGGGCGTCGGTTATTATGAAGGTCCTGAAGGCGGTTTCAACGGACCTGCTCTTGAAGGCCCTGCCGTACCTCATATCCGTGCGCTCCAACCACCTCCTCCACACCCGCATCCGGAGGGCCCACACCACCCTCCACTCCACCTCCGCGTGGAGGCGCCGGTTCCACATCCCATCTGTCCTGTCCCTCCAGACGTCCATATAAATTCGTGGCAGCAGGATATCCTGAAATAGCCTGTCCCTAATCTGGAAGAAGTATCCCTCCTCCGGCTTGGGGAGGGGAAGGTCGGCCAGGTTGGTGGCCAGAGGATCCAACAGCCGGTAGGAGTAGCGGAAATCAGTACGCTCAAAGCGGTTGTCCTCCTTGAAGGGGCGGGCGTAGGGGTTCCAGTACGTGGGGTCGTAGTTGCGATAGACGAAGTCAAGGCTCCGGGTCTCACCCACGTACCTGAAGACGAGGAGGGCGGAGGGTTTCATGTGGCGCAGGTTGGCCGCCAGGTCTCCCCTGAGGACGAAGTCCCCCACCACGGCGCTGTAGGTTATCCCTCCGAAGCGATGGACGCGGCCCGTGTCTATGCGGAATGAGGGGTCGTACCTGTAGCCCCCGTTGAATGTGCTGGAGTAGAAGGGTACGGCCACACTCCCCCAGTCCCCGCTGAAGGGCTCATCGTAGCGCAGTTGAAACAGCATAAACCCCGCGCCGAAGCCGTTGTCGTTCATGTAGTTGAGACCACCCCCTAAGATCTCCTCTCCTATCTTATCCTCATACAGGGAGGGGATGAACTCCGAGGAGTAGTAGAAGAGGGGCCTTCCGGCCGTATCCACCACCGCATCCTTACGGGTCTTGGAGTATATGAGGAAGGGAGAGAAGCCCCCGTAGTTCCCCCACAGGCCAACTCCCCGGAGTTTGAAGGCGTCTCCGTAGAGTATGTCGGGCATGAGACCGACGACGTTCCAATACACCCTGTCCGAGAGATCCTCGGACGACGTGAATATCAGGCCATTTCCGAAGGAAAAACGATAGTCCCCCACGAGGAGTCTGCCGTACCTGCCGCTCAGTCCGGCGAACACCTTGTTGTAGGTGGTGTAGCCCCCGTAGTGGTAGAAGCCCAAGTCCAACCTATCCCACAGTCGGAAGGTTCCCCTGAACGTGCCCTTGGGCTTGGGCGTTGTGGTTATATCCTCCGCCTCCGACTTCAGGCGCTCTATGAGCTTCTCTATAGCCTCGTCGCTCCAGCCGGCCTCCCGCAGGAGTTGGAGATTCCGGCCCATCCCCGACGTATCGTACAGCTGGGTTATTGAGGAGGCGAAGTAGGAGGAGGGGTCGTACGCGTGGTTGTGGGCGTACGTGCGCGCGTACAGGAAACCCCGCAGAGGCTTGTAGGTATCCCTGTAGATGACGAAGCGCCGAAGATTCCTGTAGCCGTAGAGGGTCAGACCGGGGGTCCAACGCAGGTCCCTACGGGACTTTATCTTGGCATACTTACGCCACTGCACCACGCGCACCGCATCCTTGAGGGACACACCCGGGAGATTGGCCAGATCAAGGACCGTGGCCTCGTTTATGTTTATCGGATTTCCTCCCAAAAATAACCAATAGGCTCTGCTGAGGTCCGATGGAGCTTCCTCCGACACCCTACTTGAGATTATGCGGTTTATCCTCGCCCCGAGACCGGACCCCGGGGAGGGGTCGCTGGGGGCGTACAGGATGAGACTGTCCTTCACCTCCCGGAAGATGGCGGGCGTCATTCCGGGGACCTCAAGCAGCTGGTACAGGCTCCTGAATCCGCCGAATCGCTGCCGGTACTTATATATGCTGTCCGCCAGGGGAGCGGGAAAGACCCTCCTCAACTCCTTTAGGGGAGCCGAGTTGAGGGGAACGAGGGCCAGAAGGGAAAACATCGGACGGATATTTTACGGGTGCTTTCATTCGTGCGGAACTCTTCACGGCTATAATCAACGCCTATGTTGAAGGTGGTTCTGGATAGAAAAACTTTCGGTGAGGTTCTCGGGCGGGCTAATAAGGTGGTCTCAAGGTTGGGGAAGGGGGCCTTCGTAAATCCCGGCGTCCTTCTGGTCGGAGAGGGGGATTATCTGACCGTCTTCGCTACGGATCTGGACAATTGGCTCATCCAGAGGATGCCCGTCTATGAGGGGCAGGAGGGTAAAGCCTACATCCCCGTAAAGGAGATGCTGAGCGTGCTCAAAGGGGAGGAGGACGGCTCCGTGGTCTTGGAGAGGGAGGATTCCGTCCTCGTCGTTAAGCTGGGGGATGATGCCGTATATCGTATAAACCTGTACAACGATGAGGAATTCCCAGCCATGCCGGACTTTCAGGTCTCCGAAGGGTTGATGGTGGATATGAACGACCTCCTCACGGGCGTGGAGAAGGTCGGCTGGTGCGCCTCCAAGGACGACCCCCGTCCCTTCCTTACGGGCATATACATGCACACCAAGGACGGTGCCCTGCGCTTCGTGGCCTCCGACGCCAGCGTTCTGGGCTTCTACGCCCTACCCAACTTCTCCGGGGATATGGACGTCATCCTACCCGCCCACGCCCAATCCATCCTCAAAACCCTTCCCAAAGGTAAGGGGATAATGGCCCTGAAGGACAAAGTTTTCCAGATGACCGTTGAGGAGGAGTCCGTAAATGCCACGGCGATACTGCGGGGGATAGACGATTCCTACGTAGATTACGAGGGGATAATTCCGACGGAGTTCGTGGCCGAGGCTACGGCCGACACGGACCTGCTGCGACGCAAGATAGAGCGCATGCTCGCTCTGGCCCCTAACAGCTACGAGATAGAGGTTGAGATCGGCAACGGAGAGATAACCCTGCGCACCATCTCCTCCAAGGGTGAGGGGGTTGAGCGGATAAAGACGGACACCGTGGGCGAGGTGAAGGTACGTCTCATAGGCAGCTCTCTGGTGCGGATGCTGAAGTCCATAGACTCACCTACCGTTCGCCTCTCCTTCTCCGGCGAGAGTACTCCCGCCAAGATAGGCCCCACCGATAACGAGAATCACTTCTACCTCATCCTACCCATATCATGAAGAGGCATATAGTGCGCTCTCTCGGCCCCGAGAGGGCCATAAGGGAGGCTTACGGCGATTTCCTCGTTGAGATAGGCGAGGATGAGAGGGTGGTGGTCATAGACTGCGACCTCGGGCACTCCACCAAGGCGGCCAAATTCTCCGAGAGGTACCCGGAGCGATACCTTGAGATAGGCATACAGGAGCAGAACATGATAGGCGTGGCCGCGGGACTCGCCGCCGTGGGGAAGATACCCTTCACATCCACCTTCGCCATATTCGCCACGGGGCGCCCGTGGGAGCAGATAAGGCTATCCGTGGCTTACTCCAACTTCAACGTGAAGATAGTCGCCACGCACGGGGGTGTGGCCACCGGAGAGGATGGGGCCTCCCACCAGATGACGGAGGATTTCGCCATAATGGGAGCCATCCCGGAGATGAAGGTCCTATCGGCCTCCGACTATCACTCCGCCAAGAGCCTGCTGCGGGCCATGTACGAGTACGAGGGATACGCGTATCTTCGGCTGGTCAGGCCCAAGAGTCCCACCATGTACGAGGGGGAATTCCCCTACCGGATAGGGGAGGCCAACCTCATAAAGGACGGGAGTGACGTCGCCGTGGTGGCCACGGGGCTTCCCGTACATCACGCCCTGAAGGCCGCGTGGGAGCTTGAGGAGGAGGGTATATCGGTCGCCGTCTATGACTTCTTGAGCGTGAAACCTTACGACGAGGAGGCCATTCTGGATGCGGCCCGCAGGCCCAAGGGGATTCTGGTGGTTGAGGATCACGTATTCTGGGGCGGGTTGGGGATGGCCGTCGCGGCCTTCCTCGCCGGTAGGGGTATATCCGTACCTCTCCAATTTCTGAACATGGACGACAGATTCGGTCGCTCCGGGAAGTACGCGGAGCTGTACCGCCTCTACGGGCTTGACTCCGAGGGTATAAAGGAGCGGATAAGGAGGATGGTGGCTTGAGGATCCGCAAGCCCGACTGGTTAAAGATACGGCTAACCGGCGGTGGCTCCTTCCCGGATGTGCGCTCCACCCTCAGGGAGTACGGCCTCCACACCGTGTGCGAGGAGGCCAAATGCCCCAACCTTCACGACTGCTGGTTCCACGGGACGGCCACCATAATGATACTGGGGGACGTATGTACGAGGGGGTGCCGGTTCTGCGCCGTGAAGAGCGGGAACCCCGGCGGGAGGACCGACCCCTTGGAGCCCGTGCGGGTGGCCGCGGCCGTGAGGCGCCTGAATCTGCGGTACGTGGTCCTCACTATGGTTGACCGCGATGACCTGCCCGATGGGGGAGCCTCCCACGTCGCCGAGACCGTGAGGCGGATCAAGGAGGCGAGGCCGGACGTCAAGGTGGAGGCGTTGGTGGGGGACTTTCGCGGTATGAGGGAGGCCATAGACGAGGTGGTCCTCTCCCCCCTTGACGTCTTCGCCCACAACGTGGAGACCGTGCGACGCCTGACCCCCCAGGTGCGGGATCGTCGTGCCTCCTACGAACTATCCCTCAAGGTCCTACGGATGGCGAAGGAGACTCGTCCGGACGTCCTGACCAAATCAAGCATAATGGTTGGCCTCGGCGAGAGCGAGGAGGAGGTGCTGCAGACCATGAGGGACCTACGGAACGTGGGAGTGGATATCCTCACCGTGGGCCAGTACCTGCAACCGTCCCCGAGACACTATCCGGTCAAGGAGTACGTGAAGCCGGAGACCTTCGCCCTCTACAGGGAGGAGGGATACCGCATGGGCTTTAGGGAAGTCTTCTCCGGACCCCTCGTGCGCTCGTCCTACAGGGCCGATATGGTATTCTCCGAGGCGGTCGGCGAGGTATGATCTACGCGGTTCTCGTGGCCGTCCTCATCCTAAACGCTCTCCACTCGGTGGTCCGATTCCCTCTGGATACGGCCTTCGCCGCGCTGATTCTAACGAGGGAGGTCAAGCGACCTTTCGCCCTCGCCATATACGTGGCCATAGGCGTCGCGAGGGATGCCCTCTTCTTGAGCAAGCCGTGGTACTCCTCCTTCCTGCTGACGGTGGCCGTCATCCTGATAAACCGGGTACGCCCCCACTGGATAGTCCTAAGCGCCACGTCGCTGCTGATGTACGGTTTGGACTTGGCCCTAAGGGCCTTCGTCTGGGGAGCCCGGATAGACACGCTGGAGGCGTTTTTAACCGCAGTTGCAATAGTGGTAGTATCTCGCATTTATCACAATTTTAAGGGTAGAGAACTGGTGGTGGTTTAGCCGCGCCGCCAAACTTTTGCAAATCGGTTCTATAATATCCACCTATGTCCGAGATTAAGAAGAAGCGCAGGGAGGTTTTGAAGAACATCGGCAGGCTGGTGGGGTACGGAGTCCTCGGCGGCGTCTTCGCCGGGTTCGCCCGTTCCCTGTGGCCCAACGTGCTCTACGAGCCTCCCAAGAGGTTCAGGATAGGCAAGCCGGAGGATCTGGCCGACGGCGTCAATTTCTTCTCCGAGCACCGCCTCTACGTATTCAAGCGCAACAACGAGATATGGTCCATCTCGGCCGTATGCACCCACCTCGGATGTACGGTCAATTACGTGGCCCTGCCGGAGCCGAAGGTTATGAAGGTGGCCGGAAAGGAGATAAAGGAGGAGTGGGAGTTCCACTGTCCGTGCCACGGCTCCAAGTACGTGGCCGACGGTACCCCGTACGCCGGACCGGCGCCGAGGCCTCTGCCGCACTATTACATGGAGATTGACCCGGCGACGGGAATGCTGGTCGTGGATACCTCCAAGGAGGTCCCTCAGGATTGGCGTTTCAAGCTGGCTTAGGAGGTAGGTAGAAAATGACGTTAAAGGAGCGCCTCTACAAGGTATGGAGGGCCTTAGTTTGGACGTTTGACCCGGCCGATAGATCCGAGGCCGGTAAGGCCATCACCCGCAACTTCTGGCTACACTGGTTCCCGCCCCGCATGACCAAGAAGTCCCTGAGCTGGTCCTACAGCTTCTGGCTCGGCACCATCTCTTGGGTCCTCTTCGTCATACTCACGATAACCGGCATAGTGCTGATGTTTCTCTACATACCGTCGGTTGAGAGGGCCTACTGGACGATAAAGGACCTTGAGTACGCCGTATCTTGGGGTTGGTTCCTGAGGAATATGCACCGCTGGGCCGCCCACATGATGGTAGCAGCCGTCTTCCTGCACATGATGAGGGTCTTCTACACCGGGGCCTACAAGAACGGCATAAGCCACATGGCCCGCCGCGAGATAAACTGGACGGTAGGAATGATCCTCCTCGTCCTGACTCTGCTCCTCTCCTACACCGGATACCTGCTCCCTTGGGATCAGCTGGCCTACTGGGCCATAACCATCGGCGTGAAGATAGCCGAGTCCGTACCGATAATCGGCCCGCAGATAAAGTTCATAATGGCCGGTGGGACGGAGTTGGGCCAGCCCACACTCATAAGGTTCTACGCCCTACACGTGGTGGGGCTTCCCGTAGCCCTGCTCCTCCTGTTCTCCTACCACATGTGGCGCATCCGCAAGGATGAGGGTCTGGCCGTCGTTGAGCAGTTCCGCCTCGCCAAGAAGCGCAAGGACCTGCAGATAGACACCTCCGGCGATGAGCCCGTGTATTCCACGCCTTGGGCCGTCCGGAGGATAGTCCTCGTCTCCATGGCCACCCTCGTCTGGGTGATGTTCTTGGCCACATTCTTGGATTCTCCTCTGGAGGAGCCGGCAGACCCCAGCTGGACGCCCAACCCCGCCAAGGCTCCATGGTACTTCCTCTGGCTTCAGGAGCTCCTGGCCATAACCACCATAAGGACGCCGTGGTTTACTATAAACGGCGGCTTCGTCGGAGGCGTTCTCATCCCCGGCCTCATGGGTCTCGCCGCCACCGTCTGGGCATTCTTGGACAAGTCGCCCCCCGAGGCTACCGGCGTTTGGTTCCATAAGAGCCGCACCGTCCAGAACATCGTCTTCACCCTCGGCGTCCTCTTCATCGTGGGCCTCATAATCTTCGCCATGTACTTCCGCGGTCCCAACTGGAACGTATATTGGCCTTGGGCTTGGCCCGAGATACCGGAGATAATATAAAAGGAGGTTGAACATGGAGAAAAAGCTCCCTAACAACGGTCCCGAGGATAAGAAGCCTACGGCCCCTCAGCAGAAGCCGGCGGCCAAGAAGCCGGCACCCAAGCGCCCCAAACTTCCGGACGTGAAGGATGATCCCTTCCCGATGGACTCTTGGCTGATATATCTGGTCTCAATAATAGGTGCCTTCATATTCGGCGTGGCGGCCTACAAGGAGTTCAACCCCGAATACAAGAAGTATCAGGTTGAGTTCAAGCGCCTCATAGAGATGAAGTTCGGCACGGAGGCGGCCGAGAAGGTCCCGATGGGGGTCCAGCAGATATGGGTCAAGGACCTGAACCGCGTGGATAGGTGCATAACCTGCCACATGGGGTACGAGTGGAGGGGGCTTGAGGGTGAGGACGTTCCGGAGGTCTTCCGGACCCACCCGGACCTTGACGGTCTCATAGCAAAGCACCCCTTCAAGGATTATGGATGCACCACGTGCCACGGCGGGCAGGGGTACGCCACGAACATGAAGGAGGCCCACGTGATTCAGAAGGGCAAGAAGGTGCGTTGGCTTGAGCCCCTGCTCGGCAAGGAGAAGGCTAAGGAGTACAAGTTCGCCGACTGGCAGAAGATGCCCCTGATGGAGATAAACTGCAACACCTGCCACAGGCACGAGGATTCCCTACCCGGCACCCCGTACATAAACCTCGCCAAGAAGCTGTGGAACGAGAAGGGGTGCATAGGATGCCACAAGCTCTTCGGGGAGGGTGGAGACATAGGCCCGGATCTGACGTACGAGGGCTCCAAGTCCCACGAGTCGTTTGACATCCACGCCCCCTATTACGTCATAAAGAACGGAAAACCCGTCCCCTCCGGAAGGACCATAGCGCAGGAGATGAAGCGTAGAGGTCTGCCACTGTCGGTGTTCTCTTGGCACCTTCTCCACTTTGAGGAGCCCCGGAGCATAACTCCCACATCCGCCATGCCCAACTTCGGCCTGAACGAGAAGGAGAAGAGGGCCCTCGCCATGCTGATGATGTCTTGGAAGCGGGTCAATCTCCCCGCCAAGTACATACCCAAGATGGAAGGAAGAGGGGCGGCGGCACCCAAGGTTGATACGGCCGCGGCCGACACGACCGCCGAGACCGCCGACACCGCCGTCGCCGATACCACAGCCAAGATGGAGGAGACGCCCAAAGTCTCCTACGACCCCGAGCTGGCCAAGAGGGGGGAGGAGCTCTTTGACAGGAAGGGTTGCACCGCCTGCCACGACCTGGACAGCCGGAAGGTCGGACCGCCTCTGAGGGACGTGGCCGCCCGCAGGGATCACGAGTGGCTCAAGCACATGATAATGAAACCCGACAGCATGATCCTCAACGACCCCATAGCCCAAGAGCTCCTACAGGAGTTCTCCGTACCCATGACCAACCAGAACGTCTCCGAGGAGGAGGCGAAGGCCATAATAGAGTTCCTCAAGAAGGCGGCCACCGAGAAGTAGCCCGGCGATACCGACATTAAAAGAGGGGGGCATTCGCCCCCCTCTTTCTTTTTACCATCGGCCTTCAGTTTCGTAGGACCTTGCCCGTGTTGAGCATGTGGATTATGCGCTGCTGGGTCTTCTCGGTTCCGCAGAGCCTCAAGAAGGCCTCCCT
>JAADDJ010000008.1 GCA_013153965.1 Thermotogae bacterium | reverse complement strand
TACGGGACCAAAAGTGGCCGGGGAGGGAGTCGAACCCCCGACACAGGGATTTTCAGTCCCCTGCTCTACCGCCTGAGCTACCCGGCCGAGGAGGATATTATACGGCAGAAAAGTGATCACCCCTCAAGGATGACGTCGGAGAACACCCCCATGAAGGCGAGATAGAATACGCCCATAACCACGAGCAGACCAAGGTACGTCGGAGCGTTCCCGCCGCTCAAGTACCCGTAGAGCCCTATCAGCAGGGGCACCTGAAGGACCGCCGCGATGAAACCCATGCTCACGCCGGCCACCTCTCCCATCGCCGACGTTATGGTGCACAGTAGGGAGGAGGAGATGACCCAAAGGAGCAACCCCAAGGAGTAGGCGAGGATCGGAGCGGAGGCCACGATGGCCACCATAAAAGCCAGAGCGACGTTCAAAATCAGGGAGGCGATTGAGATCACGGCGGACAGGAGGAGGAGGACACCCGTAAATCCGTACCGGAGCGTCAGACGGGAGACGGCATCGTCCTCCCACAGGGCACGGGCCACATTCTCCGCTATGGTCAGACCCCCGACGAAGGAGGCCACCGAGAGGGAGACCTCCCACTCCACGCCTATAAGGCTGGAGAATATGAGGAGGGCGAACGACACGGAGAAGGGTATGAGCAACCCCCGCCTGCCCTTCAGTAGGGACAGAAGCATCTAAACCTCCACCAGAATCCACTCGCCGCTCCCACGGAGATTCTCCCAGATGCTCTCGTCCAACGGAAGCCCCAAAAGCTCCCGACGGAGTATCTCCATGGTCAGCTGGTGGGTTATGACGAAGACGGTCCTCCATCCCCTCTTAAAGGCGTAGGAGCGCACGTCGCCGGCGAAACCCTTCACCCTCTCCGCCACATCAAGCAAACTCTCGCCTCCGGGCAGTCTGAAGTCTATGCGGAATACCTCCGGATTCTCCCGCACCTCGTCCGAGTACCTTCCCTCCCACGCGCCCATGTGCCTCTCCCTGACCCTCCAATCGGAGAGGAGAGGGACATCGCCGTACCTGTCAATTAGGAGGCGACCGGAGACGACGGCTCGCCTGAGGTCGGACGTGTATATAACGTCGGGCCTAACGGGTATTGAGGATGTACTCTCCCAGAATCTGCTCAGAGCCTCCGGATAGGGCTCAACGTCGGACCACCCCTGAAGACGCTTGGCGTCGTTCCAGCGGGTGCGGGCGTGCCGTATCAGGACGAAGATCATCGGAAGAAGAAGGACAGCTCCCTTTCGGCGTTCTCGGGAGAATCGGAGGCATGGACGGCGTTTCTCTCTATGCTCTCGCCGAAGACGGCCCTTATGGTGCCGGGGCGGGCCTCCTTGGGGTCGGTCGCCCCCACCAAATCCCTAAGGAGCCTGATGGCATCGTCCCTCCCCACCATTATCCCCACGACCATACCGCCGGTAATGTAATCAACGAGGCTCCGGAAGAAGGGTTTGCCCCTGTGCATCTCGTAGAATCGCTCCGCCTCCTCCGTGGAGAAGCGCTTGCTCTTTATTGCGAGGATCCGAAAGCCGTTCTCCTCCAGCATGGAGATTATGCGCCCCACCGCCCCCTTGGACACGGCGTCGGGCTTGATCATCAGAAGGCTCCTCTCCATAGGCGGGTATTATACGTCAAACTTCACGGCATGTGAGGACGCTTTCGGGTCTATAATCTCCTTCTCATGGTGGAAGGCATAAAGGCCATCTTTACCGGAATGGCAATCACCTTCAAGCACTTTGTGAAGAACGTAGCCAACAACAAATTCACCGTCCAGTACCCATTCCAGAAGAAGGAGTTGCCTCCGAGGGCCCGCTGGGCGCTGGGTTTGCAGGGCAGATGCGTGGCGTGCCAGCTCTGCGTGGCTGTATGTCCCACGGAGGCCATATACATTGAGGGGGTAGGTAAGGACGGCTCCAACAGGACGGCGGGAGTGTGGCTGTGGGATTCGGGTAGATGCATGTACTGCGGCCTCTGCGTTGAGGCCTGCCCGGAGGAGGTCATAGTGATGACCAACCTCTACGAGCTGGCCGTGGATAACAGGGATGACCTGGTGTGGAACAAGCAGAAGCTCTACAAGGCCAAGAAGGATGTCTTCGGGCCCAAGCCCACCTTCGCGTGGATGGGCTTTTACAGACGCCTGAAGGATATGGGCAAGGCCATAACGCTCCCCGGAGGCTTCCACAAGACGTGGAAGCAGTACATAGACCCCTACTTCCGCAAGAGGGGTAAGGGATACTATCAGGGGAGCAAGGAGGGGAGATTCCTCACGGGTGAGGATAAGCCCAAAGCCAAACCCAAGAAGGCTGCACCCAAAAAGAAGCAGTAGTGCGAAAGCCCATCCTCATCCTTGACCTTGATGGGACGATTCTGGACGACGAGAAGCGCCTGCAGCCGCGGTTCCTTGAGGTGCTGCCGAGGCTGCGGGAGCGGTACGACATACTCATAGCCTCGGGACGCTCCAAGTACTCCGTTGAGCGTTATCTGAGGGAGATGGGCCTTCCGCCGAGATACGTGAGCTTTGAGGGGGCATACGTGGTTTGGGATGGGAAGGTGATGTACGACCGGCCCTTCGGCGAGGGGATGCTGCAAAGTCTCCTCTCCAAGTACGGCCATCTCCCCACGGTTCTCTTCTACCTCCACAAGGTGGTCCCCAACCGCAGATTCATGGAGGAATTCTCCGAGTATCTCGCCCGATGGTCGGCGGACCAGATAGGCCATGAGGACACCGGCATATACAAGGTAGTCTTCGCCAAGAGGGACGGTCCCGACAATCCCCCGGTTGAGGAGATGGAGGGGACGGTGTTCGTCTATAGGAGGAGGGGCACGGACCACATCTTCTACGACATCGCCCCCGGGACGAGTAAGGTGGAGAGCGTCCGAATGCTCCTTGAGAGGCTGAACGTGGATCCCAAGGAGTGCGTAGCCGTAGGCGACTACTACAACGACGTGGGACTCTTCAAAATGTGCGGGCTCTCGGTCGCCGTTCCGAGGGCACCGGAGGAGGTAAGGAGGGCCGCCACCCTCACGGGATGGCCGTGGGAGGATGATGTCCTTAGGGCGATGATAGGTTAGAGGACCGGATACTTCAACCCCACGGCGAAGGTGGGGGCCTCCACGTACCCCATACCCACCATCACCTTCAGACCGCGCAGGACCACTCCGAAGCCGAAGGATCCAACGGGACCGACGTCCCGTACGTATCCCACCGTAGCCTCGGCGGGGAGATTCCGCAGACTACCCTCCGCCCGCAGATGCACCCCCCAGCGGTCCCTGCGCCACAGATTCAGCGAGAGTCCCCTCCAAGACAGCCTGAGGAGGGCCTCCACGTCCGTCTTAGGAGGTGTGGGAACGGTAATTATCCAACCGGTCGTATCCCCCGATGATACCGACGAATCCCTCGTTATGTTGCGGTACCTGAAGGTGAAGTACCCCTTGACGTCCCCCCTACCGTATCCCACCACCGCGCCGAAGAGCATCCCCTTGCGCTCATTCCCGAGGCTTAGGAGATTGTCGGGGAAGACGTAGTTGTAGGAGCGGAGCATGGACGAGTATATCTCTCTAACGAGGCCCACCTCAAAGCCCATGAGCAGGTTGCCCGAGTAGAAGAAACGGGATAGGGCCGCCCATTCCTGAACGGCGCTTATACGGGAGCGTATGGTATCTACTATCCTCACATGATCCCGCAGGTAGAAGACGGAATCCCTGTAAGAGCCCGAATACGTGCCGGCGTACAGGCAGAATCCCCTGAAGCACCCCACGAAGAGCGGGTACCTGCTGCCGGTGTAATAGTTTAGGGAAAATCGCAGGCTGTCATCGTAGGAGGGAAAGTATCCTCCAAGGCCGTAATCCTCGGTCAGAAAGGCCAAGAGGAGGGGCACCCTAATCCTCCTTCTTGTACCGGGCGTACGTCATCAGGAGACCGAGGGCCGTCATGGCGAAGAGGTTGATGAGGAGGCCTATTAGGACGGGCGTATCCATTCCGTAGGTGTCCCCCTTGGAAAGCCCCTTGACGACGGCCGGATGGAGGGTCCTGAAGAGCTTTATTGAAAGGAAGACCACGGGCACATTCACGGCTATTATTATGGAGAGGAGGGCGCTCATCCTCGCCCGCAGTGCCGGCTCGTCTATGAGGCTACGCAGGAAGAGGTATCCGAGGGCCAAGACGAGGAGAACGGCCATGCTGACCAATCTCGGGTCCCACGTCCAGAAGGTACCCCAAGCCGGCTTCGCCCAGAGGGAGCCGGTAATTATGGCGACCACGAGAAAGAGGGTGGCCACCTCCATGGCCGCGGCCGACAGCCTGTCCCAAAAGGACGTGCGCCTCAGCAGGTACATGAGGCCAGCCGCCGCCGAGAGGAAGGCCAGCATAAACCCCGTCCAAGCGAGGGGCACATGCACGTAGAAGATCTTCTGCACCTTCCCCAAAACATCCCCGTTGGGGCCGGGCCACTTGACCGGAGGGACGATGAAGAGGGCGTAAATTTGTCCTATGGCCACCAGAATCAGCCCCAAGAGTATCGCCGTCTTTCTGCTCACGGTGGGGTATTTTAAGGGAGGGTGGGCAACCCCTCCCTCAGGGAGTATATGAGACCGGAGACGTCCCCCGAGATCTCCAGACGGTAGGAGACGGCCACGTAGAGGAGATAGAGGACGAGCAGGAGAATCCCCCTCCTCCTTCCGAGGAGCCTCCCGCGGCTGATCATGGTGAAGAACAGGAAGAGGAGGGTGGCCACGAGAAGGAAGGCCACGTCAAAGATGGCCCTCTCGGGTATCCGCACGGGCCTTATGGTGGCGCTCAGGCCCAGTATCATGGCCACGTTGAATATGTTGGATCCCGAGACGTTCCCTATGGCGATGTAGGGGTTGCCACGGAGGGCGGCCATGGCGGAGGTTATGAGCTCCGGCAGGGAGGTACCCACGGCGAGGACGAAGAGACCCACGAAAGTCTTACTGATGCCCAGATGATGGGCCAGAGCCACGGCCCCCTCCAAAGTCCAATTCGCCCCCAACCCCAAGGCCACGCTACCGAAGGCGACCTTAAGGAGCGACGAGCGAAGGGACTCAACGTCCTTCGTACCCTGAGGGGCATCATCGTGATACTTGGCGAAGGTCATGAGGATGTAGGCGGCGAAGATCACCAGGAATACGAATCCCTCCGAGCGACTTATCGTTCCCTCCGATATGCGAAAGAGAAACAGAGCGAGCAGGATAACGAGGAGGAGATTCAGCGGTATCTCCCGCCTCATGAGGAGCGCGTGCCGACTTATCGGCGATATCAGGGCGGACACGCCGAGAATCAGGAGGATGTTTGCTATGTTGGAGCCCACTATATTCCCCAAAGTTATACCACCTTCCCCTCTCACGCTCGCGAGGACGTTTATCACCAACTCCGGGAGCGAAGTTCCGAAGGCGACCAACGTCAAACCCACCACTATCTCCGGTATCCTCAATCTCTCCGACAACGAAACGGCCCCATCCAACAGATAGTCGGCCCCTTTGACCAGAAGAGCCAATCCGACCACTACGCCGAGGACCGCCATATGAAAAAGTTTAAATTCTAAATCCGAACGATTTCGCGAGTCATCCGAGTTTGAAGGCGTCGGGAAGGAGATGGGATAGTCTGTAGGTGCGCGCGCCGTTGTATATCAAGGTCTCCCCATCCCCGAACTCCCACATCACCTGCCGGCACGCCCCGCAGGGCACCACCGGAATCACCTCCCCATCTTTGGACGCCACGACGGCCACGGCCCGGAGTTTCCTGAAACCCTCCGATACCCCCTTGAATATGGCTACCCTCTCGGCGCAGACCGTGAGACCGTACGAGGAGTTCTCAACGTTCGCCCCCGTGAATACCCGAACGTTCCCCTCCTCATCCTCCATAAGGGCAGCCGCGCCGACCTTGAAACCGGAGAAGGGAGCGTAGGCCTTCCCCACGGACTCCAAAGCCCGAGCGTAAAGGTCCAACAGGGCTTCCCTGTTCATCATCTCAATCTCAACTTGGGCGAGTACTCAACGGGAGGCTCAACCCCCTCATCAAGGTCGTAATACTCGGGTGGGAGGGTGGAGAAGTCGCGCAGGAATCTCTCACGGGCCTTCTGGAGCGAATCCTCGGAGTATATGTACTCGCCATTCTTGACCACCTGAACGGTTATGGGCTCGCCGTCGTTCTCCTCATCCCTATGGACGAGGACATCCTTCAATATCCTCCCGTCGCTTCCGTAGTGCCTATACAGCCGTTTGGAGCCCCCTATCACCACCTTACCCTTTGAGAACTTGTGCTTGAATCCCCCCTCATCCTCCACCAGCTTGTATATGACGCCCAGAACCGGCTTGTCCGGAGGTATGGCGACCTCCGACCCCACGCCGAAGGCGTCCGCCTCCCCCTCACGGACTATCTCCCTTATCTTCCACTCGTTCAAATCCCCGGAGAGTACTATGATGACGTCGTCCAAACCGGCCTCCTTCAACCTCCTGCGGGCGTATCGGGACAGCTCCACCAGATCCCCGGAGTCTATGCGTATCCCCTTCAACCTTAGCTTTCCCTTCAGGTGGTTTATCACCTCTATGGCCGTCTCTATGCCCGCGAAGGTGTCGTACGTATCCACGAGAAAGATGGCCGAATCGGGGTACGCCTTGGCGAACTCCAGAAAGGCCTCAAACTCGGTACGATAGGTCTGGACGAAGGCGTGGGCCATCGTTCCATACACGGGGATGCCGTAGAGTCTGCCGGCCTCCAGATTGGATGTGCCGCTCCATCCGGCCACGTAGGTGGCCCGGGCTATCCTCACGGCGGACTCGGAATCCGCCGCCCTCCGGGCCCCGAACTCCAGAAGGGTGCGACCCTCGGCCGCGTAGTATATGCGGGCCCCCTTGCTGGCGGAGTTTATCTGGTACGCCACCCGGTTCAGGAGCATGGTCTCCAGTATCTGGCCCTCTATGCGCGTCGTCTCAACGACCATGACGGGCTCCTTGGCGAAGAATATGCGCCCGTCCGGTATGGCGTATATGTCCCCTCGGAATCGGAAGTTTTGCAGGTACTCCAAGAATTCCTCCGAGAACTTCCCGAGGGAGCGCAGATAGTCTATCTCCTCCTTCCCGAAACGCAGCTGGGTTATCTCTCTGGCCGCCTCCAGAACGCCGACGGAGACCAGATAGTTGCGGTGGGGATGGGGACGTACGCTCATCTCAAAGGCGCTCCAACCATCCACCCCACTCTTTAGATAGACGTTGCCCATCGTAAGCTCGTAGAGGTCCGTAAGGAGGGGTCGCATGAAACCTATTCTACGGGTGCTTCGGCGCCCTAAACGTTTATACCGTAGGCCCTGAGTATCACCCCCAGCAGAAGGCCCAAGATGAAGAGGAGGCCGAACTTGCGGGTATGGACGAAGGCGAAGGCCGCGTACCATAGGGGCCAAGCCTCCGGGGGATAACCCTCCGGGGGAGAATCGGGGCGGGGGGCCGAGAAAACTCTCATCGCGAGCGTGAGCTTGTCCAAGGCGAGGACGACTATGAGGGTGGTTATGGGGAGCATCCTGAGGCCCACCAGCACGAGTACGCCCACGTACATGAGTATGAGGAGGATCTTGGTTATGTTCTTCGCCCTCTCCCTTCCGAGGATTATGGGGAGCGTCCTTATGCCCCGCTTCAGGTCGTCGTCGTACTTGTCTATGTGCTTGCCGAATAGGACGGTGGTGGGTCCGAGGGCATACACCAGACCGGCCCAGAAGACGTCCCAAGAGAAGTCGCCGGTTATCACGTAGTAGGAGCCGGCCACCATCAGGGGGCCCCAAACCAGAATCACCAGAGGCTCCCCCAAGGCTATCCTCTTGGAGAAGGAGTACCCCATTATGGAGACGAAGCCGAGGAGGGCCAGAAGGACCACCGGCCAGCCGCGCACGTACGCCAGATACAGGCCTATGGCCGCGGCCAGCGCCATGGTTATCAGACCGTACTTGAGGACGCCTCTCTCGTCCATCAGGCCGGCAACGAGGGGTTGGGGTCCGTACTTGGCACGGAAGTAGTTCTCCTCGTCAAGACCGAGGCGGTAGTCAAAGAGGTCGTTGAAGAAGTTGCTGGCGGCGTGGGCCAGCACGAGGCCCAAGGTCGTGAGGATGTAGAGGGTCCAGTTAAACTTCCCGTGTAGGGCGGCGAAGAGTCCGCCGATGGTGGCGGACGTGAAGGTCATCACCAGAACGGCGGAGCGGGCGGCCACGAGCCAGCGGGTTATGGGATCAAAGCCCTCCCACTCCTCCCGCTCTATCTTGGGTATTACCCGCAACGCCTTCCACCAAAGCCGTAAGGTTCTCAAGATGCACCTCCTCGCTTAGGACTTACTGCGGGTACGCATTAGCAGGTGGAGGAGGGTGCGCACTCCGAAACCGGTGGCTCCCACCGGGTTGTAGGCCCACTCCTTCATGTTAAAGACGGGACCGGCTATATCCAGATGTGCCCACCTTATCCTCTCGGGCAAGAACTCCCGGAGGAATTGGGCGGCGAATATGGCCCCTCCCCAACGGTCCCCGGCTATGTTCTTAACGTCGGCCGCGTAGGAGCGCATCTTCTCCCGCAGGAATGGATCCTCCAGAGGCATGTGCCAGAACCTCTCACCCGATATGTTTCCGGACTTCATTATGGCGTGTCCGAGGGAGTTGTCCGTGGTGAATAGGGCGGCGGTGAATTCTCCGAGGGCGACCACGGCGGAGCCGGTCAGGGTGGCGAGGTCTATCAGGTAGTCGGGCTCCTGCTCGGCGGCGTAGGCGAGGGCGTCGGCCAGCGTTAGGCGACCTTCGGCATCGGTGTTGAGAATCTCTATGGTCTTGCCCGAGTAGCTTTTAACTATGTCCCCCGGATGTATGGCGTTGGCGTCGGGCATGTTCTCGGTGGCGGCGAATATCCCATGCACCTCGTAGTCTATCTTCAGCCTCTTCAGAGCGTGGAAGACTCCCAAGACGGCGGCGGCACCCGCCTTGTCTATCTTCATGGTCATCATCCCCTGCGCGGACTTGAGGGATAGGCCTCCGCTGTCAAATGTCAGGGCCTTACCCACGAGAACTATGCGCCTACGAACTTTCCCCGAGGGCCGGTATATGAGATGGACGAGGTAGGGCTCCTTCTGGGAGCCGGCGGCGACGGCGAGGAATGCGTTCATGCCCATCCTCTCCAGCTCCGGCCTGCCGAATACCCGCACCTCGTATCCGTTCTCCTTGGCCAAGGTTTCGGCCACATCCTTCAGGTATTCGGGGGTGGCGACGTTGGCGGGGGTATTGACTATATCGCGGGTGAAGTTGGTGGCCTCAACCAGTATGTCGGCCTTCTTCACCAGGTCGTTATACTCCCCCTGCCAATACACGACGAGCTCATCCTCCTCCTTCTTGGTGTGGAAGCGGTCGTACCTGTAGGCGGCGAGTTTGAACCCCTCGTACATCTGGAGGTACCACTTGAAGGGCTCCATGTGGGGGGGCTTCTTTACGTATATGGAGCGGATGCCTATGGCCTTGACGTTCCTGTAGGCCTCGGCGGCTGCCCACCTCAAGGCTATCCCCTTGGGGACGCCGGAGCGAACGGGTACCTTCATGGTGCGACCCTTGATACCCTTCTCGCTCTCCTTGACGAAGCGTATGAGGACTTCAGCTTTTGGGCGTGTTTTGGTGAATTTTATCTCCATAACCTATGATTTTATTCCCGTTCTTGGGGTAATGGAGTCCATGGAGGGGAAAACGGTATGCAGTCATCCCACGCTTAGATGCGGGCAAATTTCAAAATTGGCGAACTTGAGCGTTATCGCTCCCCGTTCGCCCTCCGCAGCAGCTCCAGAACCTCCTCGTCGCTCAACTGGTGGAAGTCCTCGTAGAACATGCCGACGGCGAAGTACGGGGTATCAACCACCTGAGGACATACCACCCCATCGTAGAAGCGGCCAACCAGTCGGTAGGCCGACGATGAGGACACGGGAACCGCCAAAACGATACGCGAGGCTCCGGAATTCTTCAAGTACTCAGCGGCGGCCGCCGCCGTATAGCCCGTCGCGAGTCCATCATCCACGACCACCACCTCCTTTCCGGTGACCTCCTGCGGGGATACGCCGAGGAATTTCCCATGCTTCTCCATCGCCTCCCTTAAGGCCTCGCGTTTTATCTCCTCCAGGTCATCGTGGTCTATCCCCAGAAGGTTCATGTAGCCCTCATCCACCACCGTGCTACCATCCACGGCCACGGCCCCAAAACCGGATTCCGGAGCGAAAGGGGGCGCCAACTTCTTCACCCCTACGGTCCGGAGCGGGAGACGGAAGGACACTGCTATGGGGTAGGCCACGGCGACGCCTCCCCTCGGTATGGCCACAACGAGGTCGCCGGATATCCCCCGCCTCCGCAGATGCTCGGCCAGTATCTCCCCGGCCTCAAAGCGATCCCTATACACCTTCACGTTCGCGGAAATTTTAAGCCCGCGCGCCAAGGAGCGTTCGGCAGTAAAATACACGCTTATGGCGAGCAAGAAGGCAGGTGGAAGCACCAAGAACGGAAGGGATAGCAATCCCAAGTATCTGGGGGTTAAGAGGTACGGCGGCCAGTTCGTCCAGAAGGGGCAGATAATCGTGCGTCAGCGGGGTACCCGCATCCACCCCGGATGGGGGGTGGCCATGGGCTCCGACTTCACCATATACGCGACCGTTGATGGCGTCGTGAAGTTCCACGAGAGGAAGGGGAGGAAGTACGTATCCGTCATACCGGAGTAGCCGTACTCCTGCTCCTGCTGGCAGGGTGTAGGAACGTATTCCTGCCGGAGACTTACGACGATAGAGGTAGATATTACCCTCCCGTAAAGCCCGAGTACGTGGTTCGCAATCTGGAGATCGCATACACCTCCAAGGATCTGGAAGGCTACAAGAGGTGTTTGGACAGGGACAGTTTCGTATTCTACTTTGACCCCTCCCAGAGCGACATCAGGGATATACTGCGGGATCGCTGGGGGATTGACAGCTTGGCCTGGGGGTACAACGAGGAGATCTTCTCCGCCCAGCAGATATTCAAGTACGCCGACGAGATAGTCCTAAATCTATCCAACGGCTCCCCCCTGTACGAGGATTCAAGCCTCGCGACGTGGGTATGGGAGTACTATCTGCGGATAGATCCCCCCTACGAGGGTGGGGGTGAGGCCGTGGGGAGGGCCGTATTCACCTTCGTGAAGAAGGGAGAGTACTGGTACATCCGGGTATGGCAGGATTTCAGAAGCGCACAGTAGGGATAGTGGGCGGTGGGGCTTGGGGCTTGGCTCTGGCCCATCTTCTGGCCGAGAACGGCCACACTCCTCTGGTGTGGGACCGGGATCCCGGGCGACTTTCCAAGCTCCGTAGGAGCCACAGGGACGAGGATAGGCTTCCGGGAGTCTCCCTAAATCCCAAAATCCGATACGTGGATGAGATGGGCGCCCTCAAGGATGCGCACTTCCACGTTCTGGTGGTCAAGTCCGCCGCCGTATCCGAGGTTCTCCCGCGCCTTAAAGGGGAGGTCTCCCCCAAGCGGCTGGTGAGCGCCGTTAAGGGCTTCGTGGGGGAGACGTTGAGGACAGTATCGCAGGCGGTGGCCGAGGTTCTACCCGATACAACGTACGCCGTCCTGAGTGGCCCCTCCATAGCCTTGGAGGTCGTGAAGGGTGTCCCCACGTCGGTGGTGGTCGCCAGCAGCGACGACTCCTTCGCCCGGGAGGTTCAGATGACCTTCTCGGGTCCGACCTTCCGGGTGTATAGGCAGGATGACGTCCTCGGGGTGGAGCTCGGGGGAGCGCTGAAGAACATAATAGCCATAGCCTCCGGTATATCCGACGGTCTCGGCTTCGGAACCAACTCCAAGGGTGCCCTGCTCACGAGGGGGCTATACGAGATGGTGCGCTTCGGGACCGCCTTGGGGGCGAGGAGGGACACCTTCTTCGGTCTGGCCGGCATGGGGGATATGATAACCACCAGCTTCTCCCCCAACTCCAGAAACCGGTACGTCGGAGAGCAGTTGGGCCGCGGGAGGAGGATAGATGAGATACTCGGCGGTATGAGCATGGTGGCCGAGGGGGTCCGGACCGCCTTCATCGTGCGGGATAAGGCCCGAGAGCTGGATGTAGATGTTCCCATAACCGAGGCCGTATGCTCCATCATAGAGGGAAAGGCCTCTCCCGTGGAGGCCCTGCGGCTCCTCATGACCCGCCCCCTAAAGAGGGAGTTCTACACCTGAATTTCAAGGGTAGAATCGCGTACCCTATGAAGTTCGTCTTCGTAACGGGTGGAGTGCTATCCTCGTTGGGCAAGGGCATAACGTCGGCCTCCGTGGGCCTACTCCTCAAGAGCCGGGGGCTAAAGGTCACCATAATAAAGATTGACCCCTATCTCAACTACGATGCGGGCACCATGAACCCCTACCAGCACGGGGAGGTGTTCGTCACGGACGATGGGGGTGAGACGGACTTGGATATAGGCCACTACGAGCGTTTCCTAAATGAGAATCTCTCCAAGAGGAACAATATAACCGCCGGTCAGGTATATCTGGAGGTGATAGAGAGGGAGAGGCAGGGTAAGTATCTGGGAGCCACGGTTCAGGTCGTCCCACATCTGACCAACCTCATAAAGGAGCGGATAAAGGAGGTGGCCAAGGATTACGACGTGACGGTGGTGGAGATAGGGGGAACCGTGGGCGACATTGAGAGCCTCCCCTTCTTGGAGGCCGCCCGTCAGATGGGTCTGGAGGAGAGCTCCTTCTATCTGCACGTCTCCTACGTGCCCTTCGTCAAATCCGTGGGGGAGATAAAGACCAAACCCACCCAACACTCCGTCCAGCGCCTGCGGGAGATAGGAATACAGCCGGACGCGCTCGTCGCCCGTGGGGAGAGGCCACTAACGTCCGAGGCGAGGAGGAAACTCGCCCTCTTCTCCAGCCTCCCCCTCCGGGCCGTCGTCAGCGCCCACGACCTTGACAACGTCTATAGGGTGCCATTCCTGCTGGCCGATCAAGGTTTGGATGACCTCATATTTGAGAAGCTGGGTCTCGGAGTCTATGCCGACAGGAGCCTTGACGACTGGAGGGATTTCACCGAGAGGGTTGAGAGCTCCAGCAGGGAGTTGAAGGTGGCCATAGTGGGCAAGTACATAGAGGTGCGGGATGCGTACAAGAGCCTGATTGAGGCGGTGGGCCACGCCGGTGCCCGTATAGGCGTCCGGCCCCGCATCACCCTCGTAGATTCCATAAGGCTTGAGAGGGAAGGTACGGAGAGTCTGAGGGACTACGACGCCATAATAATAGCTGGAGGATTCGGCAGAAGGGGGACGGAGGGAAAGATAGCCGCCCTACGGTTCGGAAGGGAGAACCGGGTCCCCACCCTCGGCATATGCCTCGGGATGCAGTTGATGACGGTTGAATGGGCCCGGAACGTTCTCGGGCTTGAGGGGGCCCACAGCGAGGAGTTCCAGCCGGATACCCCCCATCCGGTGATACACCTGCTGCCGGAGCAGAGGGACATAGACCGTCTCGGCGCCACCATGCGTCTCGGGGGGCAGGACGTGCTCCTAAAGGAGGGAAGCTTGCTGCGGAGGCTCTACGGTAAGGACGTTGTCAGGGAGCGACATCGGCACCGCTACGAGTTCAACAACGCGTACCGGGAGGCGTTCGTGAGGAGCGGCCTGAGGATAGCAGGGGAGACGGAGGGGTTGGTTGAGGCTCTGGAGTGGCCGGAGCATCCCTTCTACGTGGGGGTCCAGTTCCATCCGGAATACACATCGCGTCCCCTGCGGCCCAACCCGGTATTTGTGGGCCTCTTGGAGGCGGCCCTCGGATAGTTTCAACGGGAATTCGGGTAAATCCATCTTACCGTCGTGTTTTCTGTCTTAGAATATCTACCAATGACTCTGAAGGAAAGGCTTGAGAACGTTAAACGGATATTCCCCAAAGCCGACAGTGCCCTCATAGCGGCGTTGCACGAGGTACAGGACGAGTACGGTTGGATCCATCCCGACGGCGTGAAGCTCATAGAGGAGGTGCTCGGCTACAGCGAAACGCAGGTGCATAGCGTGGCCTCCTTTTACCATTTCTTCCACCTTGAGCCCACACCCAAGCACAAGCTCGCCATATGCACCAACCTGACGTGTATGCAGAAGGGAGCTTACGAACTCCTCAAGTTCGCCAAAGAGAACGCGGATCCCAAGAAGGTCTTCGTTGAGGAGACCGAATGCATAGGCCTGTGCGACCACGCTCCCGCCGCCCTCCTGAACGGCACCCCCCTCAAGAACCTGACGGTGGAGCTCCTGAAGGACCTGCTGGAGAATCCCGAGAAGTACGATGAGGGACACCGGGAGACCTACGAGGACATGGCCGAGACCTACGGTAAGGATTGAACTCCGGTTTAGAATAGCAGAAACGGGGGGTTGAAAGAGACTTCCCCATTTATGAAGAGGTTAGTTTTAGCGGGTATATTGGCGGGATTTTTGGTATCCTGCGGAGGGAAGAAGGATTACTCCAAGTTGAGCATTGAGGAGGTCTTCCGTCCCTACGACATAAAGAGCGGATACATCAAGTACAAGGTGTCGGGGGACGAGGAGGGTTATGAGGAGCTCTGGTGGGACGATTACGGCCTCAAGACCCACAAGCACCGCAACGTGATCTCCGTGAAGTTCGGAAGGGTCCCGATAGAGGGTTGGGACATAGGTACCAAGGAGTGGCTCTACTCCTACGGTCGCAGATTCAAGCGAATCTTCATCAAGGAGGAGCTTCGCGACACTTTCATTCCCGACTCCATAATCGGCTCGGCCCGCCCCAACAACCTCTTTCTCATCCTAAAGAGCCGCTGGGATAAGCTCACGCCCGAGCAGAAGAACAAGATAGGTCCCCTGATAGAGAAGTTCGCCAAGGAGTTGCAGCTCGGTATCGTTTATAAGGGTCTCATCCAGAAGCCCAATCAGCTCTTCGTCAAGAAGATAGCGGGAAAGAAGGCGGACGTCTATAAGGTGAAGGGGAAGGATATCCGTCTCTTCATATACAAGGGGATACCCTTGGGATGGGAGGTTCTGACCGAGAACGGCTCGCAGGTTTTCGTTGAGGCCGTTGAGATAAAGGAGAACATAAAGGTGCCTCCCGACAAGTTCGGGCCCCTTCAGGGTCCCAACGTGCGTACGGTCATATACACGGACGACTCCGTGGCCGTACAGCAGGAGAAGATCCTGATAAACGAGATGCTCAAAACCTACCTACCGGAGCTGTTTGAGTTCTAAGCCGCGCGCGCAACTGGCTTAGAATAGGTTCTATGCTCCTTATGACGGTAGTTAGTTTGGAGGTTCCGAACGTCAAGATCCATCGGAAGGTTTTGGAGAACGGTCTCAGGGTCTTCGTGGTTGAGGACCACTCGGCACCCGTGGCGGCCGTTCAGGTGTGGTACAAGGTGGGCTCCCGCAACGAAAGCTACGGTATAACCGGCATATCCCACGTGCTTGAGCATATGATGTTCCGCTTCAAGTGGCGCGGGGTGGATTTCAGCCGCTACATAGACAGGATGGGAGGTCGGGACAACGCCTTCACCACCCGCGACGCCACGGCTTACCATGAGGTCGTGCCTTCAAGTCGCGTTGAGGAGGTGCTCCAGATTGAGGCGGCGAGGATGAGGAACATACCGTTTGAGGGTTTTGATGAGGAGGTGAAGGTGGTGCAGGAGGAGAGGAGGTGGAGAACGGAGAACATGCCCAGCGGCCTCACATGGGAGATGCTGTACGCCACATCCTTCATAGCCCATCCTTACAGGCATCCGGTTATAGGATGGATGAGCGACCTGCAGGCCCTGACCGTTGAGGATCTCAAGCGGTACTACCGCACGTATTACGCCCCCAACAACGCGGCTTTGATCGTGGTCGGAGACGTCAAGGCCGAGGACATATTCCGCTGGGCGGAGAAGTACTTCGGAAAGTACGCCGCCGTTGAGGATATACCGCAGGTTCGCACCAAGGAGCCGAAGCAGACGGGTAAGCGGGTGGCTACGGTGAGAAAGGAGGGTTTCACCAAGTACCTCGTTCTCTCGTGGCACATACCCGAGAGTAAGCATCCGGACCACTATCCCCTTGACGTTCTCGCCGAGTACATGTCCGCCAAGACCTCTCCCCTATACGAGAAGTTGGTGAAGGGAGGGCTCGCCACCTCCTATTGGGCCGGCGCTTTCGGTGGTATTGATCCCACCCTCTTCGTCGTTTGGATAACGCTGCAGCCGGATGCCGATTACGACACGGTTGAGAGTGTGGTCCTCTCGGAGATTGAACGCCTCAAGGAGGAGTTGATTCCCGAAAGATACCTGAGACGCTCCAAGAAGTCGGCCATAGTGGGCACCATAAATCAGCGCGAGAGCTCCAACGGTCTGGCTATGGTAATAGGCTGGAGCTGGGTACGCACCGGGGATCCGGAGCGATTCGTAAATGACTACCACCGGGAGATCTCCAAGGTCAGCAGGGAGGATGTGCGCAGGGTGGTTCGGGAGTATCTTGACGAGGACGCCTACACGGTCGTAAAACTTATCCCGGTACCCCCAAAGGACATGCGGGCCTTCATTGAGGGAATGAAGAAGGCCCAAGAGTTCCAGAGGTAGCTCAGTACTTCCTCTCTACGGGTTTCCAGTAGGTGATATTGACGGGTATGTAGTCGTACTTCGGCGACCCATCCTCACTGCGGAAGGCCAAGGTGTGCTTGAGCCACCTCTCGTCGTCCCTCTTGGGGAAGTCCCTGCGGAAGTGCCCTCCGCGGCTCTCCTCCCGCAGCAGGGCCCCCATGGTCACGACCTCCGCCAGATCAAGCAGGAAGCCTGTCTCCAGCGTCATCACGAGGTCGGTATTCCAGACGAGGCTCTTATCCTTAACGAAGACGTTCCTGTACCTCTTTTGGAGCTCCTTTATCTTGCTAAGGGCCTTCTCCAAGCCCTCGCGGGTGCGGAAGACTCCCACGTTCAGGTCCATGGTGCGCTGGAGCTCCTTGCGTATCTTGTAGGGGTCCTCACCATCGTTCCTCTTCAGCAGGGCGTCTATACGCGCGAACTCCCTCTCGGCCTCGGGCAGGACCTCCGACTCCTTGAAGTGGTGGTCGTGGCTCAAGGCGTACTGGGCGGCCAGCTCGCCGGTGATGCGACCCCACACCAGACACTCGGCCGTGGAGTTGGAGCCGAGGCGGTTGGCACCGTGCAGGGATAGGCACGCGGCCTCCCCGGCTACGAACATGTTCTCAACCTTTCTCTCGCCATCCCACATCACCTGTCCGTCTATGTTCGCGTGTATCCCTCCCATGGAGTAGTGGGCCACCGGCCTCACGGGGATCGGCTCCTCTATGGGGTCAACGCCGGCGAACTTTATCGCCAACTCCCTGATGAGGGGTAGCCTCTCCAGTATCTTGGCCCTACCCAGATGGGTCAGGTCCAGATGCACGTAGTCCAGTCCGTCGGGACCCTTGAATCCTCTACCCTCCTCAATCTCCGTCATCTCCGCTCGGGAGACTATATCCCTCGGCGCCAGCTCCATCTTGCTGGGAGCGTACTTCTTCATGAAGCGCTCCCCCTTGTTGTTGCGCAGGTATCCTCCCTCACCCCTCGCCCCCTCGGTCACGAGTATTCCCGAGGGCACTATACCGGTGGGATGGAACTGTATGAACTCCATATCCTTGAGAGGTATGCCGGCACGGTAGGCCATCGCCAGGCCGTCTCCCGTGACGGAGTGGGAGTAAGTGGTAAATCCGTAAAGTCTCCCGGCTCCTCCCGTTGCTATTATGAGCACCTTGCCCATGAAGAGAACGGTCTGACCATTTACCAGATCTATGGCCGTAAGACCGGCGAACTTGCCATCCTTCATTATTATGGATGTGGCGAAGACCTCGTCGTACCGGTCGTAGTTGGAGAATTTGGTTAGCGTGTCGTAGAGGGTCTGCATCTCAAAGAAGCCGGTCTTGTCCTGAGCGAAGACCGTGCGGAAGAAGGAGTGTCCTCCGAAGGGACGGGCGTTTATCTTCCCGTCGGGCCTGCGGGACCACGGAATCCCCCAGTGGTCCAACAGGAGGATCTCGTAAGGCATCATCCTCACAAAACGGAAGACCACATCCTGATCCGCAAGGAAGTCGCTGCCCTTTATGGTGTCCCAAGCGTGTAGTTCAAAAGAATCCCCCTCCTCCGGGCGCAGGACCGCGGCCGTTCCACCCTCGGCACACACCGAGTGAGCTCTCATGAGCTGGACTTTGGAGATTATCCCCACCTTCACCTTATCCCCGAACTTTCTCGCTATCTCCGTCGCCGCCCTCAATCCGGCCAGACCGGCCCCGAGGATCAGGACATCGTACTTATGGACCTTATCAACTTTCATAAGGCTGTAATTCTATCCCCGGAAGGGTCGCCGTAGAGCCTCCATCGTGGAAGTTTTCCGGAGATTTGCGGGATGCGACCTTCCCAAGGGTATCCGACCCCGACACATCGTTGAAAATGTGCTCCATGCCGCCCATTCGGTTGTAAAATTAACGCCCGGATGCGCAAGATTCTCATTCCCATCACGGTAGTGGCATTTTTTGTCTCGTGCGAGAAGGGTTTGAACTACGCCAAACGTTTTCCCTACGATAAGGGATACGTTCTCGTTAATCAGAATGGGGATACCGTCAGACTCTCCGACTTTAGGGGCAAGGTGGTCGTCGCCGGATACATTTACACCCACTGCCCGGACATTTGCCCCTTCATAACCAACAACATGAAGAAGATTCAGCGTCTGGTAAATGCGGATCCCGCGCTCAAGGACACGGTGATTTTTCTTAGCATAACGTTTGACCCGAGGAGGGACTCCCCGGAGGTCCTAAGGGAGTACGCGCGGCTCTATAGGGTTGATACGTCTAACTGGGTTTTTCTGACGGGAGAGAGGAGGGTCATAGATTCCCTGATGAAGGACCTTGGGATAGTGGTGGAGGTGGGGCCGATGAGTCTTGATGTGCGCGTTGATACTCTTGAGGATGGGCGCGTGGTGGCCGATACAGTCTATCGCTACGAGATCCTGCACACGGACCGCATACACGTGGTCACCCCCGATGGCAGGATATTCAGCTACTTCAAGGGAAGCGAGGCGGATCCCAACGAAGTAATGAAAACTATAAAGGAAGCGATAAAATGATCCCTTGAGCCCTCGGGGACACCCTTAAAATCCCCGCCTATGGCCAACAAGATATACTACGACGTTCAACTTTCCCCCGAGGAGGAGAAGATAATCCGCGCTCACCTTGAGAGAGCCGTCCTATTTACCACCCTTGAGAAGGCCGTAAGTTGGGCCGTGAATTGGGGAAGGAAACACTCGTTCTGGCCCGCCACCTTCGGGCTGGCATGCTGTGCCATAGAGATGATGGCGACGGCCCAGCCCCGATTTGACATATCCCGCCTCGGATACGAGGTCTTCCGAGCTTCCCCCCGCCAATCGGACCTCATGATAGTAGCCGGAACCGTCACGATGAAGATGGCCCCGGTCCTCCGGCAGATATACGACCAGATGAGCGAGCCCAAGTGGGTCATATCCATGGGTACGTGTGCGAACACGGGAGGGAAGTATCACAACTACGCCGTCCTACAAGGTGTAGATCAGATAGTGCCCGTTGATATATACGTTCCGGGATGCCCTCCGCGTCCCGAGAGTCTCATTTACGGCATCCTTGAGCTCGCGAAGAAGGTGGAGAAGGAGACGGGAAGGGTCTTCAATCTGGGGCCCTACAGGTAGGAAATGGAGTTCAGCAGGGAGGCAAAGCTACCCACGGAGTTTGGGGAGTTTCGCATATTCGTGGTCAGGGAGGGCGATAAGGAGCACGTGGTGCTACTGCGGGAGCCCCTCGCCGAGCCTACGCTCCTGCGGATACATTCGGAGTGTTTCACGGGCGACGTTCTCGGCTCACTGCGGTGCGACTGTGGGCAGCAGCTCCACTTCGCCCTTGAGAGGATAGCCGGAGAGGGTGGAATCCTGATATACCTGCGGCAGGAGGGTAGGGGCATAGGCCTGTTTAACAAGATAAACGCCTACGCCCTTCAGGATGAGGGGTACGATACCGTTCAGGCCAATCATCAGCTCGGATTTGAGGCGGATATGCGCAGATACGAGATAGCCGGTGAGATTTTGAAGAGGCTGGGAATTCGTAGGGTTAGATTGATGACGAACAATCCTCACAAGGTTTGGGATTTGACGAGATTCGGGATTGAGGTCGTGGAACGAATTCCTATAGAGGTGGAGCCTAACATTCACAACGCGCACTATCTTCGCACCAAGAAATTCAAGTTGGGCCACATCCTGCTCAAGGTGTGATGTTTCCGCTTCAGCCCATATTCTCCCTGTGGGTGGGGATGGATGTACCGGATTTTCTCCTTAGGGGAGATACCGTTATGTATCTGCGGATTGAGGGCTACGTTATAAGAGCCTTCAGGGACAGTCTCGGAGGTTGGATGTACGACACGCTGATGAATCCCGGCTTCAGTATCCGTAGGCTCGCCTTCTGCGCTCCGTACCTGTTCCTCGCGTACTTCAGGAGCGTGGAGATATACGTCGGAGATTCGCTCGCCGAAACTCAACGCTTCCCCTTCAAAGTTGAGGGGTTGCTCTGCAACGCGGAGACCCTATACATATACGACTCCAACGCCATATACCGCAAACTTATAGGCAGGGCCCCGAGACTCCTTTACTCCTCATCTAACATCCTGAAGCAGGCGTGGCTGATAGATTCGTCCATATACGTACTTGAGGGGAATTATCTGGTAGCCTTGAGACGGGGAGTTGATACCGTCGCGAGATTTGAGGGTCTTGGAGATATCGTGGGAGCGTACCCCTGCGGAAGGGGATACATACTTCACTTTGGGAGCGGCGAGCTGTACTTCTACTACGTAAAACGCGGGAATCCCAAAGCCACCCTTCTGGAGGAAGACGTTCTCTCGTTCAAGGTCTCCGGGGACACCCTCGCCATCCTCAAGGGAGATTCCATAAGGGTCTATCTCCTCAAGGGTAAATGACCATGGAGGACAGGATTCCCCTATCGGAGAGGTTTTACAGCATACAGGGGGAGGGACCCCTCATGGGTACTCCGGCCCTCTTCCTACGGGTGATGGGTTGCAACCTGCGGTGCGTGTGGTGCGACACCCCCTACACTTGGGATAGGTGGGGTATAAGTCGCTACGGTAAGGGAGAGGTTTCCCGCAGTACCGATTATCGGTTCCAAGATTTCGTTCGGGATGTCCGAAGGTATCGGCTCGTAGTCCTGACGGGTGGGGAGCCTATGCTGTATTCGGGCGTGTGGGAGAGATGGATAGGGGAAGTTGATGGCGATACCGTCTTTCAGTTTGAGACCAACGGCACCTTTGCCCCCATACTGGAGGAAGACGGGAGGGTTCTCTTTGTGGTTTCGCCCAAGTTCCCGGAAAGTGGTAATCCCGACGCTATAAGGATTGATATCCTCAGAAGGTACATGCCTCTCGTGGAGGAGGGGCGGGCTTTCTTGAAGTTCGTGATATCTTCCCCCCGTAGGGATGAGGAGAGGATAAGGGAGTTGGTGGAGCGGTTGAATTTCCCGAGGAGTCGCCTGCCGTTTCAACTCTTCGTCATGCCCGAGGGTACATCCCTCAAGCCCTCTCTGGTGAGGGCTACGGTTGATATGGCCCTTCGGAACGGTTGGAGGTACTCCGACAGGTTGCACTTGAGAGTTTGGGGAAACCGCCGGGGGAGGTAAGATATGAGGCTATAATACTAGGGGATTAGCCGAGAGGATTTAGGAGGCGTGAGGCGTAAAAACGCACGACAGAAGGGGGCATTTCCCTTGCCTTTTTAAGATACCTCCAACACGGCAGCAATTTCCTCAATCTTCAATCCTCTACTTCGCAGCAGCACCGCCTTAATCTCCTTCTTGCTCATCCTCATATAGAACCTCCGGGTTTCTAACAACCTCCACCCCTTTAATCTCTGGCACCCTTAAATGCTTTGGGATAGATAGCACCCATTCGTACTCATCCACCTTAAACCCCTTACTCACACGCTTAACGTACTCCTCGGTATTCCTGAACTTCTCCTTGAGAGATTCCAAGTCTATGTTAAGGGTGCTCTTGGCCTCCAC
>JAADDJ010000031.1 GCA_013153965.1 Thermotogae bacterium | reverse complement strand
AGGCTCGGTTATATTTTACAAATGGATTACCGCATCCTCCAATCCGTGGCTGGAGAGAATAAGCCGTTTGAAAATATATTCCTACTTCAATTCCTTCTCGGAGGCATTCACCAACATATCCAGCAATTTCAGTTCAGGAGTATCCAATGGCCATAATATCAATAATATCACCGGTATAAATTTCCTCTTCTTCATCTTCATCTCATATCTCCTCTATCAGTTCATCTTGGCTCTAAGGCGGCAGGTGCGCCGCTAAGTCATCTCCACTTCCTCCGTCCGCCCCTGTCGGGGTCGTACTCTATATCCATGCATCTTATATCCCGTAGCCATTTCTTGAGCCTGTCCTTATGCTCCTTCAGAGTCTCCCCAATCTTCTCCCCCTTCTTCCCTTCGGCTTCTTCTATCCTCTTTTGAATAGCCTCCCAAACATCCTCGGAGGCGACCTGCGTCTCCCAACTCTCGGGAACATCCACAACGAAACTATTCAAAACATCCCGGCGGAATCGGGAGTAGGTGGGCTCGTCGGTGCTTAGGAAGTCCTCCATCGCTTTTATGAAATCGTCCAACCGGTCGTAGGGAACGACCTGCAGATTCTGAATGTGCCGGAATATCTTTTGGGCGTCTCGCTTGTGGTCGGACATGAAGCCAGCGTCCAGTATGGCCAAGGTGTCGTAGAAATCTTTTAGGTATCGGCCTTCGTTTTTGTTTTTATCCTTCGGAGAGCTCAAACGCTCGTAGGTCCTATTCACCAGCTCGTAGCGGTCATACTCGGAGATGGTGCCTTCGCCTTCATCTCCGAACTTCTCCTTGAGGGTCTCGTGGGTGGCCTTCTGGAGCTCGCAGGGATATATCTTCTGCTCATCCACGGCAGCCCATATGAGGACGTTGGGACCTTCGGGGTTGGGAGCCTCGTACCTCCCCGTGCTCTTGTTGAAGATTTTCCCATCCTTGAGGATGAAGCGTCGCTGCACCCTCCCCATCCTCTGGACCAGGGCATCCATAGGGGCCAGGTCGGTTATCAGCACGTCCGCATCTATATCCAAGGAAGCCTCCACCACCTGCGTAGCCACCAGAATCTTCCTCTCCTCTTCGTCGGTCGGTTTCGGGTTGCTCATGAATCTCTGTATCTCGTCCTCCTTCCTCCGGCGGTCCTCAAACGTGAAGCGGGAGTGGAGGAGTTTCACGGCGTCGCCGTACTCCCTCTTAAGACGCTCGTACATCTTTATGGCATCATCAACGGTGTTGAGGATAACGAGGATGCGGGAGACGAACGGTCGTTTTAGGTATTCTGAGACCTCTTTGGGGATTTTCTTGAATTTTTTGGAGTTTTCCTTGGATTTTCCGTTCTTTTTCCTCTTGGAGCATTTTCCCGGGAATTTCTCAAGTATCTTGGCGCGGTACTTAACAAAACTCCGATAGACATCCTCCTGCTCCTCGTAGAGATTGACTATATCCACATCCTCGCCCGGTATCTTGCTCTCTATCGCCTCCCTGATGAAGGGGGGAAGGGTTGCGGTCATCAGGAGGAACTTGCCTCCCATCCGGTGGATGAACTCAAGGTACTTGACCACTATGGCCGCGGCGCGCGGGTCGTAGGCTTGAACCTCATCCACCACCAAGCGCGAGTACGAGAAGGTGGCGAATATCCGCTCGTAGCCGGGGGGCCTTAGGGCGTAGGGGAAGAACTGGTCCCCCGTTGATACGATGAACGCGGGTGAGAGCAGTTTGGATAGGTGGTATATCTGTGGGCTGCCGGCATCCTCCCCCTCACCGAGGAGGTATATGTGGGCGTCGGAGTGGAGCAGGCCTACCCTATCATCTCCGAATATGCCTTTGGCCCTCTCGTACATTTGATTCACGGCGGCCCTTAGGGGCAGGGTGAAGAAAGTCTTGTGTCCCGCCGACCACAGAAAGGCGAATTCGCTCTTGCCCGAGCCCGTAGGGGCTACGAGGATGAGGGCTCTCTCGTGGAGGGCGTCCCTCTCTATCCTATCCTTCTGCCACAGTTTTATGTCGTCGGATTTGACCTTCTCCTTTATGCGATTCCGAACGGTCTCCTCCACATCTCCCCCGTCGGGTGGAGTTATCTCAACGTCCTTTAAATTTCCGCCGTTGCTCTCGGCCCAAGATGCGAAGTGGTCCGCCCTCTGGAGGAAGCCGGCCACCGTTATCCAGAACTTCTCAACCTCCTCGGCGTAATCAACTCGCAGGGGCATGAAGAGGTTCAAGTACGGGGGAGGCACCACCCGGAAGAAGGGCACTTCGCCGCAGAGGGACCTTACGACGCGCTCGTTCAAGCCCACACAAAAGCCCTCCCCCTTCAGGAGCTCTATCAACTGCCTCCGGAACTCCTCATCCTCCACCATCTTGACAGCCAAACGCTGGAGCTCCCCCCTATCGTCGCTTATGAGACTGTAGAAGTTCTCCCGCCAGTGGTGGAATGCTACGGCCGAGAGGAGTATCTTCTCTATAGTTTCCTTCCGGCGGTGTCGGACGGTCTCGTCATCCGTCTCAAGGGGCAAACGCTCCAAAATCTCCTCGGCCAGACTTTCAAGGCGGTCTTCGGGGACGAAGAAGACCGAGAAGAGGGAGTGGGGGACTTTGAACTCTTCACCCCCGGTGATAGGATACTCCTCGTTGTGCAGCTTTTCCCTTTGGAAGTGCGGGAGGACCTTCCCCACGTCGTGGTAGCGTACGGCGAACTCCACCGCCTCCTTCACGTAATTCGGAACGTCTCTTGCCCTGCTAAACAGGCGCCTCGCCGCCTCTTTCACATCCTCCGTATGCTCTCTAAGGGTTATCCCCGTGTCTTTCGCAAGTATCTTGGCCATCTTTAGCCCTCCAGAAGAATACGGGGGTTCTCTCCTTCTCGTCAAAGTACCCGCAGACCTCCCCCGTGAAGATGCCGTCGGAGAGATAGACGTGGGCAAACTCAAAGGTGCGCGCTCCGCTCTCCAATCTGTAGAAGGTGGGGATGCGGTGCATCAAGCCTATTACCGAGTCGGTATAACCCTCCGGGACCCAAAAGAACCGTCTATAGTTGCCGTATATCTTCGGCTTGAAGGTCAGCTCCGCAGTAGAGATGTCTATCGGGACTATGAGGTCCTCCGCCCTGCCCAAGTGGGGGGGCCAGACGCGGTCTCGGGGGTTGAGGAAAGAATCCTGTATCCTCTCCAAGAAGTCCTCGTCCTTGTGGTACAGGTATATCCAAAGATGTACGTCGTTGAGGACGTCTATAGAGACGGGCATCTGCCCTCCCGGATGCTCCGGAATGCCCATATACCTGCGGTTGGTAGGGGTGTGGAATCGGCTTTCATGGGAATCCTTACCCAAATTCCTGAACCACACGTAGTCCTTGGTCTTGGCGATGAACGTTCCACCTACGGAGATGGAGATGCCCTTCAACTTCCTGAAGTCTTCGGAGTCGGGCTCCCCCTCCCCGCGGAGGTTCCTGATACCCAAGAAGTTGGCCAGCAGGCCTATGACCGTGGAGTACGGGGGAATGGGGTAGGTGTGCCTGCGCTGATACGTGAAGGGTATGCGGTAGTGGGCCGAAGGCTGGTATATCTTAAGTCTTAGGGCTTTCATGGTCATCTTTTATTCTTGGGAGGACGTCCCTGCCTCGGTGCCCATCGCCGTAAATGTGCCCCAATCCGATAGATAATCCCGCTCCGCCTCAAGCCCTTCCGACTCGTCCAGCTTGAAGTGGGCGCTCTCTTGGATATAGACTTTCCCCTCAATCCACGAGTTCCTCATGCCCTCCTTCACCCCCTTGACCCTGTAAGGTTTCTGGGAAAAATCCACGTCTATGTGGGGATGAAAGACGGGTACGGGAACCTTGACCGCAGCCGCCACCAAGAAGACCGGGACTATAGAGTTGAGCTCGCCGCTGGACTGGGAGTAGAGACCATCCTTTATAGCCTCAAGGATCTGGCGGATGCGCTCGCGTTTTTCTTTATCGTTCAGCTCAAAGACGACGAGGTACTTACCGCCATCAAGCTTTTCAACGGTGATGGTACCTCCGCCGGTTTCGTAGGTCGTCTTCTGGCCGTCTTGACTTTTAATCTTTGCATCTATTTCCTTTTCTATAGCTTCACCCTCTTGATTCCCGCCTTTCTTCCCTTTGCCTTTCTTCTTCCCATCGGACAGGGTTAAAATGAGTTTCCCGTCTTTATATTTAGGCTCTTTGGAAACTACCCACTCGTCCCTTCCCAACCTGTCGGCATCTATGGTGAAGCTCACCTTGTAGAAGGCGACGTGCTCCTCCTTGGCGTAGGGGTTCGGGGTGGCATCCTCTTGGCCGCTTCTCTGCGCCCTTCTAACCAAATCGTGGTTGGCGTAGAAGGCCATGTCCCCCTCCCACGGCTCAATGGATATGGCCTTGGTTATACCCACGGGGGCCTTGCGCACTATGGAGGCTTGATTGCCTATGGTGAACATGTATCCGAAGGCGTCAAGCTCCGGGCTCGTCAGGATATCGTCCTTCGTTATGTCAAACTGGATCACATCGTTATCAGCTCTGAGGGCGGCCGGCTTCCAGTTGTAGGCCTTATATAGGGTACTCCACAGGTAGTGGCGGATGGCGGGCTTGCTTATGAAACTATAGACGCGCCCACCTCTGACGAGCTTCTTTATAGAGAGGATGTTCCCCCCTATCTTCTCGTCCCTGTTGAGGGCAGAGCCCTCAAATATGACGGTGATAGTGAGATTTTTAATCTTGCCCATCGCTTCCCTCCTTCTTTTTCTCGCTAAGCCTTGAGATTATACCCGCCAAGTAGGCCAGCATCAGGATCTTGAACCTCTCATCATCAACCTTCTTCCAATCAAAGACCCGAACGAGAATCTGCGGGATCTTATGTCCTTTGGCCAGGTGCGTCATGACTATGTTCCCCATCACATCATCGCGCTTTCCCAACCGTACCAGCTCAACGAGCCGGTATATAACGTTCTCGTACCCCGAGAGGAGCTCATCGTCCAACCTGTACCCCTCCCAGTTGAGTCTCTCAACCGTAAGGGCATCCTTATCAACAGTTTGCTGCTGCATATGACACCTCCTTTTCCGTGGTCTGTTTAACCTTCTGTAAAATCAGGTCGTAAAGCTGTAGGAACTTCTTTACCATCTCATTATTCCCTCCCCCGCTCTTCATCATCCATCGGATAGTCATATATGCGTAGTACAGGAGCCTGCCGTAATTCCTATTCAGCACATCCTCCAAAACATTCGCGACTATATTAACACCTTTGCCTCCACTCACCCCGATTTGAACTCCGTCTATCTCCTTTATCAAGGATGCTATACGCTTGTCGGAGAGTATGGCGCTCACGTCTTCCGGGAGTGAGAAGTATTCAACATTCTCGTCTTTAACTCTCACGATCTCCACGTTCATCATGGTCCATAGGTCAAGATGTACGTTGGTCCTTATCGCCATCTCCAGCATGGACAGGCCGAGTATTCTCCTCAAATCCTCCGCAGGTATCCGGGCCATCTCGGAGGCGTATCTGTTGAGGTAGTACATGGC
>JAADDJ010000055.1 GCA_013153965.1 Thermotogae bacterium | reverse complement strand
TAGACCCGACCAAGGTGGTGCGCTCCGCCGTTCAGAACGCCTCCTCCGTCTCCAGCCTCCTCCTGACGACCGAGGCCGTGGTCACGGAGATAAAGGACCAGAAGAAGGAGGGTGGAGCTCCCTCGGACCTGGACTTCTAAGGGGGAGTTTCACCGCTTGAGGGGGGCCGAATGGCCCCCTTTTTTATTTCCCCACGGGTACCTACGGCCTTAAAATAGGGGACGGCGATGAGGGTACCACCCGATGGAAATTCCCTGCTATACTGCCACCGCGTGCGCCATCTCGCTGGCTCCATATTTGAGCTATGAGAGTCTATCGCTTTCCCAACTCCCCCTTCGTCCTGCATGCCCCCTTTGAGCCGGCCGGCGACCAGCCCAAGGCGATAGAGGAGCTGGTTGAGAGGGTGAGGGGAGGTGAGAGGTACTCCGTCCTGCTGGGGGCGACCGGGACGGGCAAGACCTACACCCTATCCCACGTGATAACCCGCTTGGGACGTCCGACCCTCATCCTCTCGCATAACAAGACCCTGGCGGCCCAGCTGTACGGGGAGCTCAAGGGTTTCTTTCCCGAGAATGCCGTAGAGTACTTCATAAGCTATTACGACTACTATCAGCCGGAGGCATACATTCCCCAGACCGACACTTACATCCCCAAGGAGGCCACTATAAACGACGATATAGAGCGCCTGCGTCTGCGTACGGTCGCCTCCCTGATGACCCGCCGGGACGTGATAGTCGTCGCGTCGGTTTCGGCCATATACCCCTTGGACGACCCCTCGTACATAAAGGGGAGCTTCCTGAGCTTCCGGGTGGGCGATAGGTGGAACCTGAGGGAGTTGGCCCTGCGTCTGGTTGACCTCGGATACGAGCGCAACGATATAGACCTGCGGCGGGGTCGCTTCCGCATACGGGGAGATGTTCTGGACGTCATACCCGCCTACGAGGAGTTCATAGTGAGGATTGAGCTTTGGGGAGACGAGATAGACCGGATACGCATCCTACAACCGGTCTCAATGAAGACCCTCAAGGAGCTCAAGGAGTTCGTCCTGTATCCGGCGAGCCACTTCTTGGGAGGGGAGGAACGTATCCGGAGGGCCGTAGAGAGCATAGAGGCCGAGCTGCAAGAGAGGTTGAAGGAACTTAGGGCGGCTGGAAAACTCTTGGAGGCCCAAAGGTTGGAGCAGCGCACCCGGTACGATTTGGAGCTGCTGCGCACCACCGGAACCTGCCCCGGCATAGAGAACTACGCCCGCCACATATCGGGTAGAGCCCCCGGCGAGCGACCTTGGACACTCTTGGACTACTTCCCCGACGACTACCTTCTGGTTATAGATGAGTCCCACGTTACGATTCCGCAGCTGCGGGCCATGTACGAGGGGGATAGGAGCAGGAAGGTCACCCTCATAGAGCACGGATTCCGTCTCCCTTCGGCCTTGGATAATCGCCCCCTAAAGTTTGAGGAGCTGGAGAATCTCTGGCCCCAGGTGATCTTCATGTCGGCCACACCCGGACCCTACGAGTTGGAGAGGACGGAGGGAGAGGTGGTTGAGCAGATAGTCAGGCCCACCGGAGTTCCGGATCCCGTGGTCGTCGTGAAACCCCTAAAGGGGATGATGGACGACCTTTTAGCCGAGATCCGAAGGACCGTAGAGAGAGGTGAGAGGGTCCTCATAACCACCTTGACCAAGAGGTCGGCCGAGGAGGTGGCCGACTACCTTAAGGAGATGGGGATAAGGGCCGGCTACCTACACTCGGAGTTGGACGCGATAGAGCGGGTCAGGATCCTGCGGGACCTGCGCTTGGGAGAGATAGATGTTCTGGTGGGGGTCAATCTTCTGCGCGAGGGCCTTGATCTGCCCGAGGTTTCGCTGGTGGCCATAACGGACGCCGACAAGACGGGATTCTTGCGCTCCTACACGGCTCTAATCCAGACCATAGGCCGGGCCGCCCGCAACGCCGCCGGTAAGGTGCTCCTGTACGCCGACACCATAACCGACGCCATGGCCAAGGCCATAGCCGAGACCGAGAGGCGCCGCCGCATCCAGCTTGATTACAACCGTCGCCACAACATAACCCCCAAGACCGTCAGGAAGAGCCGGGAGGAGATCCTACGGACCACGGGGGTGGCCGATGAGAGGATACTGACGGCCGAGGAGGAACCGGGACGGGATGTGCGAGCCGAGATTGAGGAGATACTCCGCAGATACAGGGGCAGGAGGGCGGTGAAGAAGCTGAAGGAGCTCATGCTGCATTATGCCGAAGGGTTGGAGTTTGAGAAGGCTGCTCTGGTGCGCGACAGGCTCCGGGAGATGGGGGAGTTGGTCTGAACCCGCCCATCAACGTACGAGTCGGAGAATTTCAACCTCTTCGCCAATACGTGCCATCACCGTGTATGTACCCTTGGGCAGGCGCGGCATATCGTAGGTGTGGGTACCCGCGGGGAGGTATCCGAGGCTCACCTTCCGCACCAGTTTGCCGGAGGCATCGTATATGTTTAAGCCCACATAGGCGGGGGAGGATAGGGTGAATGTCAGCCCGTTCCCACCGAAGTGTAGGTGATTTTCCGCATCCGGCATCTCCACCACACTTAAGTAGGCATCCATCGCGGAGACGAAGGCATCGGTGGAGCCGTTATAGGTATCATCGTAGGCGCCGGACGTGGTCGGAAAGTCGGAGGAGCGCACGTACCCCGTGATGTAAATCGCCCCGTTGAAAACGCCTATCGCCCTCGCCGCCTCCCCATCGGCTCCACCCAAGAAGGTGGAGACCAACACGTCGGTCAAAACATCGTTTATTTTGAGAATGAAAGCGTCGTCGGAGCCGTTATAGGTATCGTCGTAGGCGCCGGATGTGGCCGGAAAGTCGGAAGAGCCGGTATATCCGGCCACGTAGAGATACCCGTCGTAGAACATCACGGCCTTAGCCTCATCGTTCAAAGTTCCTCCCACGAATGTGGAGGCCGAGAGAGTTGCTAAGCCTCCATCCATCCTCACGATGAAGGCGTCGCCTCCGCCGTTATGGGTATCGTCGTAGGAGCCGGAGGTGGCAGGGAAGTCCGTGGAATACGTATAACCGACCGCCCACACGTCGCCTCCGGCGATAGTTAAATCTCTGGCTACATCGCTATCGCTCCCTCCCACGAATGTGGAGGCCAGAAGCACGGTCAGGTCCCCATCCATCCTCACGACGAAGGCGTCGGCGGAGCCGTTGTACGTTTCATCGTAGGCACCGGATGTGGTCGGAAAGTCGGAGGAGCCGGTAGAACCTACCAGATAGATATCGCTACCATCGTAGGCCAGAGCGTACGCCACATCCCAATTGCTCCCTCCCACGAATGTGGAGGCCAGAAGCACGGTCAGGTCCCCATCCATCCTCACGACGAAGGCGTCGGTGGAGCCGTTGTACGTTTCATCGTAGGCGCCGGATGTGGTCGGAAAGTCGGAGGAGCCGGTAGAACCCACGGCATACACCGACCCATCGGATACGAAAATATCCTCCACCCCATCGTAGCTCCATCCCCCTATGAAAGTTGAGGCGAGGAGCGCACTCAGGCTCTCATCCAACTTCAGGATGAAGCCGTCGCTGAAACCATCAAGAGTCCCATCGTAGGCGCCGGGCGTGGTGGGGAAATCGGAGGAGCCGGTATATCCGGCCACGTAGAGATACCCGTCGTAGAACACCGCAGCCTTAGCCTCATCGTTCAAAGTCCCCCCCACGAATGTGGCCGCCTCCAACGTAGAGAGGTCGGGCGAGAACTTGGCGACGAAGACGTCGGAGGTATCGGCGTAAAGCGTATCGTAGGCTCCCGGCGTCGCGGGGAAATCCACCGAGCGGGTGGAGCCTACGACGAACACTCCGCTCGTGCTGAAGGTTATATCGTAGGCCTCATCCCATCCACTTCCCCCGAGGAATGTGGAGTATGTGAGGGTACTCAGCTCGGGGTCTATCACCAGGGTGTGGGATGGGTCGTAATTGCCCAGGGTGTAGGTGAGTACATCCCCATCAACCGCCGCCTCAACCTCCACCTCGTCGGCGCCCTGGTATGCCCGCAGGGCGTCCATACGAAGTATAACTCTACCATCTCGCCTTATCTCCACCCCTCCGTCCGCGGGCACCGCCTCACCCCCTTCAACCCTCATCCTTATGCGAGCGGGATCCGCTCCCGGATGCACCACCCATTGGAACTCCAATCTCCCCCCATCTATCCCCGTGAATATCAGGTCTATCCCCGGATATATTCCCTCGTATATGACTCGCCCGTAAGTCCTCACACCCCGTATCCACACTCTCTCATCACGCCCCTTGAAATAGTTGAACTTGGCTTTGAGCTTTTCCTCGGCCCTCACGGCGGCCCCTTTGGCCCCCACGAAGGTTATCCTGACTCCCCCGACGTACATTCCGTCCCTTAGGAGATGGAGACCGGAGGGAAAGGCGGAGTATAGAATCCCTTCGGCGAACTGGCCCTCGTTCGCCACCAAGTGGGTAGCCACCTTTATCTCGGAGGCCTGAAGACCCCCTACGATCCCGAACATTGCTGCCGCGAAGAAATATCCGTACCGTGCCATGAGGTTCAATTTTAATTCCTTTGACCTTCGTCTGTCAAGCGAGGGTAGAATTCCCCCCATGCTGGTCCGCATAACCGAAGTGGCCCCCAGAGATGGCCTTCAGAACGTGAAGGACCTTATACCCACGGAGAGGAAGGTGGCCTTCATAAACGCCCTCTCGGAGACGGGGGTGGATGAGATAGAGGCCACGGCCTTCGTGCATCCCAAGTGGGTTCCCCAGATGGCGGATGCGGAGGAGGTCCTGAGGCGAATAGACAGGAAACCCGGAGTAATATACTCGGCCATAGTACCCAACGAGAGGGGATTGGAGCGGGCCCTGTCCGTGGGCGTGGATAAGGTGGCCGTCCTCACGGCGGCGACCGACACATTCAACCTCAAGAACATAAACACGGATATTGAGGGATCATTTCAAAAGCTCATACCGGTGGTGCGCTCCGCCAAGGCGTCGGGGTTGCCCGTGAGGGGATACGTGTCCGTGGCTTTCTGGTGTCCCTACGAGGGGAAGGTTCCTCCGCAAAGGGTTAGGGATGTGGTCCTCCGCCTTCTGGACGTGGGGGTGGATGAGGTGTCACTCGGGGATACCATAGGACGAGCCTCACCCAAGGACGTGGCCGAGCTCCTTGAGATACTCTTGCGGGACGTGCCGGCCGATAGGATCGTCCTCCACTTCCACGCCACGTACGGGATGGGAATAGCAAACGTCCTCTGCGCCTACAGGGAGTTCGGCATATACAGGTACGACTCGTCGGCCGGAGGACTGGGAGGATGTCCCTACGCGCCGGGGGCGAGCGGGAACGTGGCCACGGAGGACGTGGCCTTCGCCCTAAAGAACTCCGGCGCGGAGGTGAGGGTGGATGTGCTGAAAGTGGTTGAGGCGGCCAAGTCCCTCGGATTGCCCTTAGAGTCGGCCCTGAGCCGTATCCCTAAACCCATACTTTAGACCCAAAGTTATACCGGGGGATGTGGGTAGAATATGCCTATGCGTAGCATGCACATAACGCTGGTCGTGGATGCCTCCGAAGGCGCAAATCTATACGGGATTCTGGAGGGAAGGCTATCGGGCGTTCAGGTCAGATTCCACCACAGGCCGCTCGTTGATGCCGAGCAGTCCGAGATGACCATATCCGCTACGGTCTCCGGTGAGGTCCCGGCCCTTCTGGG
>JAADDJ010000024.1 GCA_013153965.1 Thermotogae bacterium | reverse complement strand
TGAAGGTGGAGGGGTGGTTACCAGCGCTGTTGGGGATCTCTATTATCTCCCTTGTCTCCATGGTGGCCAGGTCTATACGGGCCACGCGAGGGGTGTTGTTCGCGTTTATGAAGATCCAGCGGCCATCAACCTCACCGTTGGTCTGGGACAGCTCGGGGTGGTGGGTATCGTCCCAAGGTATGAAGCCGTGGGACGTCATGAGCATGGCCTTGGTCTCCTCGGTGTATCCGTAGCCGTTGCGGGGGAACACCGAGAATACGGGTATGATCTTGAGAAGCCTACCGGAAGGCAGCCCATAGACCATCAGCTGGCCGTTGAACCCGCCGGAGAAGAACGCGTAGAACTCGTCGTACTCTCCGGGGGCCACATACACCTTCTCGGCGGCCGAAGCGCCAGCCTTAGCCGCGCCCTTCTCCTTAGGCGGGCACCCCATAAAGAGGGCGCCTACGCCTATGGCTCCTATTACACCTGCGAGAATCAGGGTACGCCTTTTCATATAAATCCCTCCTTTTTAGTTCTTTTCCCTTGCCGCTTTGCGCAAATACTCCAGTATCGCCCGCGCCTCCTCCTCGCTCACGTTCTGGTTGGTCATGGGAACGCTAAACTCCTCCAGCAGCCTCTTGGCGCGCGGGTCCTTGAGGATCATCTCCTCGGGGTTCATTATCATGTTCATGATCCACTCGGGGCGAACGCTATCCGCCACGTAGCGCAGGGGAGGCCCGACCTTCTTCTCATCCAACGAGTGGCAGGCGGTGCAACCCTTCTTGTCAAACAGCTCCTCGCCCTTCTTCGCCAGAGCCTCGTCTATGCTCTCGGGTATGTTCAGGGGCTTCTGGATGGGTCCGACGCCGAACTCGCTCACCTGCTCCTGTGCCGGCTGATTCTGGGTGGTGGTCTGCTCTACCTTCTGCTCGGCCGTGCCGGTCGTCTCGGTGTTGCTCCCACCTCCACACCCGATAACCAGCAGGAGGGGGAGCCCGTAGAGAGGCAACCTCTTGATGCTCATAGGTGAGTATTATACAACGGCAAAATTTGTTGTGCAGGGGGTAGGTTTGCGAACCTATGGTACCAAGTTTTCAAAAACATGTTTAACGGCACGAGAGGGGCAACCGCAAATTCGCCAAATTTCGTTCGCCATTATTCGGAATTACCTTAAAGTTTTTGGGAAAATTTCGGCGGGGCGGGGAGGGACTTCATCCGTAGAATTCGCGCCTATGCGTTGGACGGCACTTACGGTGAGTTTGGTTCTGATAGGTGTGGGATGCGGGGGCGCGCAGTCGGGCAAGGAGGAGACCAAGTCCCGGGTCTCCATACCCAAGAGGGACCTCGGCAGATATAACGAGGAGGCCGCCACGGTCCCCAAGTATCCCAACTCCGTAGTTGAGAACTACGAGGAAGCTTACGGCGTGGGCGGGAAGAAGGTGGTCTTCATGAGGGCTTCGTTGAGTACGGAGGACCCCTTCAAGGACGTCAAGGAGTTCTACAGCAAGGCTTTCCGCGAGAGGTACGGGGAGCCTACGGAGGAGACCGAGCGGCAGGGTTATTACCACATCACGAAGGCCAAATCCCCCGACGCACTCCCCTACTTCCAGATAGAGATAAGCGACATGGGGGACTTCCGGAGGGTGGTGATAACCCGCTCCGACAAGAACCGTTAGATCATACCCCCATCAACCACTATCACCTGACCGCTGATGTAGGAGGCCCTATCGGAGAGTAGGAAGGCTATCACCTCGGCCACCTCCTCAGGCCTTCCGGGACGTTTGAGGGCGGTACTCTCTATGTACCTTCTCTTGACCTCGTCGGGCAAACTTTCGGTCATCTTGGTCTCTATGAATCCGGGTGCCACGGCTACCACGCGGAGATTCCGGCTACCCATCTCCTTGGCCAAGGATTTGGTTAGGGCTATCATGCCGGCCTTGGAGGCGGCGTAGGCGGTCTGCCAAGCGTTGCCCACTATTCCGACGACGGATGAGACATTTACTATCACCCCTCCCCGCTTCATGTAGCGCAGAACCGCCTTGGAGAAGTGGAAGGCGGAGAAGAGATTGACCCGAAAGACCCTCTCCAGGTCCTCGTCGGTTATCCGCAGTAGGGGCTTGTCCAACGTCATGCCGGCGTTATTCACCAGAGCGTCTATCCTGCCGAACCTGTCGTACGTAGCCTTCGCCACCTCTTGAGCGCTCTCGGGCAGGGACACGTCCGCCGCCAGGATGAGCTCCTCGGGGAATTCCTCCCGCAAGTCCTGCGAAGGATTTCTGCCCACCAGCGTAAGACTCCAGCCATCCCTCTTCAGGGCTTTGGCCGTCGCGTAGCCTATCCCTCGGGTCGCGCCCGTTATTATCGCCACCTTCATCCCACGATTGTAAGGGGGCTCACCAGGAGAGGCCGAACTCCAAAGACGGAAATATGGGCAGCTGGTAGAAGGCCACCCTCCGGGGAGGGTCCTCGTTGTAGTCGTACATGTAGAACCAAATGTTCTTCCGGTTATAGACGTTTATGACCGAGAGCGACACGTATCCCTTGAGCCTGCCGAGGGAGAGATTGCGGCGCACGTAGAGGTCCATGCGGTGGTATGGAGGATAGCGGAGGGAGTACGGGAGGCTGTATATCTCCCTCGTTGAGACCCTCATGGGTAGGCCGAGTCCGGGATCGTACATGGAATAGACATCGTACCGGGCGACCACCCCCGTGTAGGGCATGCCCGACTGATAGGTGAATCTCAAGCCCAGCGAGGTTCTCCACGGGCCGGGATGGGATAGGGTCAGGACCAGAGCGTGCCTCCTATCCCAAGGGGAAGGATGCACCGTGTCGCCCACCTTCGTTCTCGCCATCAGGAAGGAGTAGGAGAGGAGGAAGTTCAACCTGCCCACGTCCCTGCGTACGTATCCGTCAAATCCGTAGGCCCAAGCCTTCCCCTCCTTGAAGATGGTTCCGTAGATGTCATGCACGTCCGGCGTGGGATTCTCCAGAAGAACGTACGGATAGTCCTTGTAGAAGGCCTCCAGCTCCCAATCCCCCCAAGGGGTTATCCCGGCCAAGCCGAGGGAGTAGTGGAAGGACCTCATCGGCTCCCACCCTCTGAAGATGCTCGTCCAGTAGTAGAAGGAGGAGAGGACTTCCCCCAGCTGTCCTCCCCCCATTGAGAGGCCCACATAGTACTGGTGGAATACGCCCACGCCACCTTTCACGGCCACGTCGGAGGACAGGAAGTACTTGAAGCTCAAGCGGGGCTCCGGATTCACATAGGTTATGTTGTACCGCCCCATCTCCCCCGGGAACCACGCCCGAAAGAGATTCAACCGTCCTCCCAGCGACAGGTTGTACGCACCCGCCCTGCGAAGGTACTCGTAATAGAGGGCGGCTGTGAGGGTGTTGCCCTCATCCTCGTACCTTAGACCCAAGAAATCCTGCCTGTATCCTCCCCATCCGAAATCCACCGCCACACCCGCGTGTATCTCCCTCTCGTCGGATGTGTTGATGAGGTGGGTTCGCAGGACGGCGAGATTCATGGGAGCCGATAGCTCCAAGAGATTTTGGTCGCCGAAGCCGAAGTGTATCTCATCGCGAAACAGCGTGAGCCCGGCGGTGCTGCGAAGGACCCACTCTCCCACCACTTTCCTACTCTGGGCGGCTAAAACGGTGTTCCCCCAGCTCACGTACAGGTTGGAGCCGGCGAAGTTCAGGTCCAGAACGTCTCCACCGTGGAGGAACGTAAGGGATGTCCTCCAGCTCGGCGATAGGTCGTAGTACATCTTACCCACAGCGTCGTAGAAGTGATAGGGCAGGTCGTACCCGAAGGCCTTGGCCGTTATATCAAAGTAGGAGCGTCGCAGAGCCAAGATACCTCCGAGGTTTTCCCTCGCGTAGGATTGCACCAGCTGGGAGGCCAGCATGCTGACCGAGGCGCTTCCCCAGATGCTGTCGGGCTCAACCACCTTCACATCCAGAACGGAGGAGAGTACTCCCCCGTAGCGGGCGGGGAAGTTGGAGCGGTAGAAGGTGAATTCGGAGAGGACATCGCTAACGAAGACGGAGAATAGACCCGAGATGTGGTAAGGATTGAAGACGGGGACGTCCTCAAACAGGACGATGTTCTCCTGTGGCCCACCGCCCCTGACCGAGAACTTGGAGGAGAAGTCGGCCGCCATAACCACACCCGGAACGTCCTGAAGGGCCCGGAGAACGTCGGGGGTTAAGAAGGATGGGCGCTCCCTGATTATCCTCGGTTTGAAGTGTATGGGCCCGACCGTCGTCTTGCGGAACTCCTCCCTCTTCGCCGTTATGACTATCTCCTTCGTGCGCAGCGGAAGCGTCCGCAGAACGATCCTCAGAGATAGCGAAGTGTCGGCTCCGGAGACTGTTAGAGTGTCGGGGACCCTACCCACGGCGGAGATTACGAGCCTCCACGTGCCGTCGGGCAGAGTCAGATGGAAGTATCCCCTCTCATCCGCGTACGTACCCCTTCCCAGATTCTCAACCCGCACGAGGGCGTAGGGGATGCCCCCCTCCAAACTATCAACCACCCGACCACTTAGAACTATATCCCCCAGAAGGAGGAGCATCCCCCTATTCTACGGCTAACGGGCTATTATCCTGTAGGTCCTTCCGCCGGTACGTACGAAGAAGACTCCCGCCTTGGGGAGGGTGTATGTACCCTCAAACCGGGCGACGAGTCTTCCGGAGGCGTCATATACGACGGCCTCCCCGCTTACCGTTATGCGACGGCCCGAGACCTTCGGATGGGCGGAGACGCCCTCCTTCGGTAGCTCGGAGACGGCGGGGAGATCCCCGCAGTAGTGTCCGGAGGCCACCTTCAGGATGGTGTTCTGCGCGTCGCTCAAGGTGATGAAGAGGAAGAGGGGATACTCCGGGTCCGGGCAGTACTTCCAGAAGTCCCCATCGGCAAATCCAACCATCGGGACGGCGGCGAGGAGCGTCCCGTCGTAGGAGACCCTATAGAGGGTATCCGGCCCCCATCCGCCGTAATACACGTCCCCGCCGGGTCCGAGGGCACTTATCCCGCTTAGGGGAGCCGAGGCCACGTTGGGGAAGGTATCCGACGACGTCTTGGTATCCGGGTCAATCATGTATATGGAGTTGGAGCCACCCGAATACACCCCGAAGAGGGTGTTGGTGGTGTAGTCCCAGTCCATACCGGCGAGCCAACCGCCACTCTCAAGGACGCTCCACACGTCCAGACTGTCATATAGGTTCCCCGCTCCGTCGTAGTATCCGATCATGGAGCCCGTGAAGGCGGAGCCGTCGTATCCGAAGGTGGAGATGTAGAAGGTGCCGTTGTGGTATGCTATGCCGAAGGCGAAACTCTCCTCCGCCCCGAAGAAGGTATGGGGGTACAGGTCCGCCTGCGTGAAGGTGCCCGCGGGGTCGGTGGGATCAAAGGAGAATACGGTATTGGGGGGATTGAGGGTGATGACGTAGAATTTTCCGCTGTCGGGGACGTAGGTTATGCCCGCCAAACTGTAGCCGCTTCCGTCGCCCAAGGTGGGGAAGTTCCACTCCCCGACAACGTCGCCGAATACGTATATGGTGGAGACGTAGGAGGTTAGGGTATCGTTGTAATGGAAGGGGTCAAGGGGCTCCTCGGAGATCACCTGCAGGGCATACACCCTGTTGTACTGGATGGTGAAGGGGTTGAAGGAGACGGAGACGGTAGAAGTCTCGGGGATGGCCACAGTTTGGGTGTCGGAGAATACGAGGGTGGCGCTCGTGGTGTCGTATATGTTGAGGATGACGGGGGTAGCCGTAGTGGGCACCGGTCCCCTATTCCAGAGGGTGGCCTCAACGGTTATGGGGCCCGCATCCAGTTTGCCGGAGGGCTGGACGGAGACCACGGCTATGTCGTAGTCAAA
>JAADDJ010000007.1 GCA_013153965.1 Thermotogae bacterium | reverse complement strand
GTGCCCTACATATTGGTCGTGGGCAGGAGGGAGGCCGAGAGCGGAACCGTATCGGTGCGACGCCGCAAGGAGGGGGATTTGGGGAGCATGAGCCTGCAGGAGTTGCTTGAGAGGATGCGGGAGGAGCTGGAGACCTCATAATCTACTAAGGACCTTAGTACGTTGGGGGGCAATTTCGCCCCCATAATCAACCCCTATGAGGAGATTCGTAGTATTTGCCGGCCTGAGCGCCTTTGTGGTGGGGGGTGCCGTCATATTCATGGCTTCTTCCGCCGCCTCCAAGAAGGATCAGGAGCTCTTAAAGAGGGCGCGGGGCATATTCAAGCCCCTCCCCAAGGAGCCCCCCTCCCCCGAGAGCAATCCGACGACGCCGGAGAAGGTGAAGTTGGGCAAGATGCTCTACTACGACCCCCGCCTCTCAAGGAGTGGATTCATAAGCTGCAACTCCTGCCACAATCTCGCCACGTTCGGGGTGGATAACGAGGAGACCTCCATCGGGCACCGCTGGCAGCTGGGTCCGAGGAACGCTCCCACGGTTCTGAATGCCGCCTTCCACATAGCCCAATTCTGGGATGGGCGGGCGAAGGACCTGGAGGAGCAGGCCAAGGGACCCATAATCAATCCCGTTGAGATGGCCATGCCCGACTCTCTCCAAGCCGTGAAGGTCATAAAGAGCATACCGGAGTACGTGGAGCTCTTCAAGAAGGCCTTCCCCAACTCCAAGGACCCCATCACGTACGACAACATAGCCAAGGCCATAGCCGCCTTTGAGCGCACCCTTATAACTCCCTCCCGGTTTGACCGATTTCTTGAGGGGGACGTCTCCGCCCTAACCGACGAGGAGAAGGAGGGTCTCAAGCTCTTCATGGATAAGGGTTGCACCGCCTGCCACAACGGCATGGGTGTGGGTGGCCACATGTACGCCAAGTTCGGAGTCGTCAAACCCTACTCCTCCAAGGACCTCGGAAGGTACGAGATAACGAAGCAGGAGAGCGATAAGCACGTCTTTAAGGTCGCCTCCCTGAGGAACGTGGCTATGACCTACCCCTACTTCCACGATGGCAAAGTGTGGGACCTCAAGCAGGCGGTGAAGATAATGGCCGACGTGCAGCTCGGCATGAAACTCTCCGACAAGGAAGCCAAGAAGATAGTGGCCTTCCTGAAGGCCCTAACGGGCGAGATTCCGGAGGAGGCTCGGACTTTGCCCGTCCTACCTCCCTCATCACCCAGCACCCCCAAGCCCGAAAGGTAGGGCCACGCCTTCACGAGAGCGGGGCCGGCATTCGCCGGCCCCTTTTATTTGGGGAACCTCACCGTCAGCTCCACCAATTGCCCTCCCCGAAGGACCGTTATAACCGTGCTATCCCCCGGCTTGTACTTCTGGAGAGCATCTATGTAGTCGTAAATGTTGTCTATGGATTTGCCCCCTATCGCCACTATGACGTCCCCGACCATCAAACCGGCAGCCTCCGCCGGCTTCCCGGGTACGATGCCCTCAACCCTGACCCCCTTGGTCCGGCTGGCGTAGGCGGGGATTATGCCGAGCTTCACGCGCAGTTTCTTGAGTCTGCCGCCTTTGGGAGCCTCCTCCTTCACCTTCACGTACTCCACATCACGAAGCCTCATGAGACTGTCCAGAAGCTCCCCGCTCACGCTCACCACCTGTGCTATACCCTCGTAGCGTATCTTGTCGGGTGTGTCGGAGGGTTTGTGATAATCCTCGTGGGGGCCCGTGAAGAAGTATGCCACGGGTACCCCCTTCAGATAGAAGGACGTATGGTCGCTGGGGCCGACGGCCCCTACCCCCAAGTTCAACTTCAACCCTCTGGCGGAGATTATCCGAGCTATGAGACTGTCCAGACCCTTCCCGCTGTAGGCCCCCAGAACCGACAGGGAGGAATCCCGCATCCTCCCGACCATGTCGTAGTTTATATACACCAGGGCGCTATCCAAGGCGAGCAGGGGATGCTCGGTGAAGTACTTGGAGCCGAGAAGCCCTATCTCCTCACCGCTCCAGAACATGAACACCAGCGAGTGGTTCGGATGCCTCTTGGCCCATAGGCGGGCTATCTCCAGCACCGCCGCCACTCCGGAGGCGTTGTCGTCGGCTCCGTGGTGTATGGCGTGGGTGTCGGGAACCAGAGAGCCGCTTCCCGGACCTCCCCACCCCAGATGGTCGTAGTGGGCTCCCAGACCTATCCATCTGCCGCCTTTGCCGGGAAGCACGGCCACGACGTTGTAGGCCTTGGCCATCTCCTTCTTCAGCTTCACCCCCATATCAACCACCTTCCCCGTGGGGAAGGATACCACCTCCCCCTTGAGCATGCGGGCGTATATGCTATCCAGCGGGCGTCCGAGCAGGCTCTCGGCCACGGGTCTCTTCACCATAAGGGCCAGAATGCCGGAGTTCATCACGTCCCGGGCCTTCAGGGGCCTAAGGTCGTCCTCGTGGTCGGGGGGATTGACGACTATCACGGCCGCCGCCCCCTTCTCCTTGGCTATGCGGAGTTTGGTGGGGATGGAGGCGAATCTGTCGTACTTACTGCTGTCGGGATGGGAGTAGCGAAAGAGAACCACCACCTTACCCTTCACGTCCAGCCCCGCGTACTCGTCCCGGGTGGAGTCGGATATGCCCCATCCGGCGAATACGGCCTCGGCCTTGACCTTCCCATCGTCGGAGAAACTCAACGGCAGGAAATCCTCTCCCAGCCGGTAGGACCGGCCTCCGAATCGCAGGTAGGTTCTGGGGACTTTGAAGAGGAAGAATCTCCTCTCGTACTCCACGGGCTTTAGGCCCACGAGGGCATCAAACCCCTGAAGTTTCACATCGTACCCGTAGGATTTGAGTTTTTGAACGATGAAATCCCGGGCCAAACGCTCCCCCTCGCTCCCGGTAAATCTCCCCTCCAACCTGTCGGACGCCAGGTAGGAGATGGTCTCCCGCAGATTCTCCACGGCGGGCTGCTGTGCCGAGCCTATCAGGAAGAACATCCCTCCATTATACCGCCGTGGGGGGTGGCGCTCATCCATTCCCGTTTATAATTCATTCCTATGCTCATGTGGGTCATATCCACCGTGAGCATATTTAAGGGTGATGCGGGCGCGAGCGCGCTGTTCGTAAAGAACGAGGGGCAGATTAAGGGAGATGTACTCTTCCACTCCATCCATCCTTTCGGGGTAGCCATAACGGACGATGGCCGCCTGCTGTTCGGTGGCACCGCCCTATCCTTCGGGGCCGAACCCAAAGAGGTGGTAGGGGACGGAGAGGCACCCACGACCTTCTCCTACTTCGCCAAAGGCAAGAGCATAGGCGCCCTTCCCACCTACAGGAGGGTTATCCTCAGGGAGGTCTATCCCAACATAGACGCCGTACTGACCGCGGAGAGGGGAGGCAGGTTTGAGCTGCAGCTCCTGATAGGGCCCGGCGGTAATCCGGAGGACGTGATGTTGAAGGTTGAGGGCGGCGAGCCCGTAGTACGTGAGGACGGTCTTTACGTCCTGCGAGGCGGCGCCGAGGCCCTCAAGATAAGCGACCTAAAGGCCTATCAGGGGGCCGACGAGGTGGCCGTAAATATCCGGATTGAGGGGAACGTTATGCGCTTTGATGTTGAGGATTACGACCCCTCCGCCACGTTGGTGATAGACCCCATCTTCACCCTCATCTTCGCCAGCTCCGGTGGGGACGAGGTTCGGGCCTTGGCCTTGGACTCCTCGGGGAACGTCCTCGTGGCCGGGAGCGTGGGGGACCTATCCTCCTTCATCTCTCCCAGCGACACCTTCGGCTCCCTATCCGGCAGCGATGTCTTCGTGAGTAAGCTCTCGCCGGATCTAAGCACCGTCATAGCGACGGCCGTGGTCGGTGGCAGTGGGAACGATTATCTCCTCGGCCTTGCGGTGGGCCCGAGCGGGAACATCTTCATAACGGGATTCACGAGCAACTCCGGCAGCTTCGCCCCCGACAGGGTGGTTTTCGGGAACAGCGGTTTCGGCTACGACGTATTCGTGACCAAGCTCTCCTCCGACCTGTCGCAGCATCTGGGAACGGCCATCTTGACCAGCTCGCTTGACGATAAACCCGGCGGTTTGACCTTTGACTCCAGCGGGAACGTTATCGTGGCGGGATGGACCGAATACGTCTCAACCTTCGCCCCTCACGATACGATTTTCGGGGGGACCGGAAGCTACGACGCCTTCGTCGCCAAGCTGGATAATAGCCTGACCACCCTCATAGCCAACGTTATAGTGGGGAGTTCCGACATGGACCGTTCCTTCGCCGTTGCCATCGGCGAGGATGGAAGCGTTTATATAGCCGGCGCGACGTACAACTCCAGCGCTTTCTCCGACAGCAGGACCACCTTTGGAAATCCGGGGGGAGAGGATGTCTTCATAACGCGCCTCTCATCCGACCTCCACACGCACCTTGGAACGGCCATAGTGGCCAGCCTGTTCTTTGACGAGGCTCACGCCCTGACCGTACGTGGCGACAGGGTCCTACTGGCTGGATGGACCGAGGCGGGTGCCTCCTTCTCGGAGGATAGGACCATAATAGGAAGGGCGGGATATACTGACGTTTTCATTACGGCGCTGACGGCGGACCTCTCAACCCACGTGGCTACAGCTATCGTGGCGAGTTCCAAAGAGGACAAGGCCCACGCGGTGGCGGTGCGGGAGAGCGGGGAGGTTTTGGTGGCCGGTTGGACCTACAATCCCGACAGTTTCTCCGTGGATAGGCAGATAGAGGGATCTCCGGGACTATCCGACGCCTTCATTACGACTCTTGATAGCACTTTAAGTGCCCACATCAGTACGGTGATCTTGGCCGGCGACACCCTTGACGGGGCGGAGGCTCTGCTTCCTTTGGTGGATGGAGTCCTCGTGGGAGGTTGGACGGGCAACGCCCTATCCTTCGCCACGGCGGACACCGTCCTTGGAACTCTCGGCTCCAAAGATGGCTTCTTGGTTCTCCTCTCCGAATCCCTCGGTGTTTCGGAGGAAAGGTCTGTGGATGCTCCCGTCGGTGTGGAGGTGAGTGGGAACACTCTACGGATAACTCTGTCCCATTCGGCCTATGTCGGGTACAACGTGCATTCGGCGGACGGTCGTCTGCTTAGGAGGGTCAGTCTCGGCTACCTGCCCGCCGGTAGGTACGAGTATCGTATGGACCTTCCCAGAGGGGTGTATCTTCTCAAGGTGAGGGTGGGAGATGAAGTTAGAACGATAAAGGCTGTGATTTAAGCGCCTACCGGCGCGCAAGTTCAGGTTTTCGCGAGGGTTGAGAGTTTTGGTGGTTTGATTTGGGGTGGTATCACTTGGAGGCCATTCGGCCGCAGAGTGAAACCGATAAATTGCGAATATCCCTCATAGGTAGGCTACAAACGCGGGGAGGCGGCTGTCTGTTTCCGCCCCGCGCCCGTTTCAATCCCTCATAGGTAGGCTACAAACCACGTAGCCGCCGCCGAGCACAATTTCGAAGTCGTTGTTTCAATCCCTTATAGGTAGGCTACAAACAATCCAGATGCCCCGCCCGCTTACCGCTCTAGCCACGTTTCAATCCCTTATAGGTAGGCTACAAACGTGGATTGGGTCTTGGTAGCCATCATCATATCCACCGGTTTCAATCCCTTATAGGTAGGCTACAAACGAGCCTGCCGTGCGCTCGTTCTTTGACCTTGACCTTAGTTTCAATCCCTTATAGGTAGGCTACAAACCCTCGTACGCACGATGTATATGTACCCTGCCCTTTGGTTTCAATCCCTCATAGGTAGGCTACAAACGCCTGTGGCCGTCGCTTTGGGAAGACACTCCTCGCCGGTTTCAATCCCTCATAGGTAGGCTACAAACGTGGTGGATATTATAACACACCGGAACGGCGAAAACGGTTTCAATCCCTCATAGGTAGGCTACAAACGACCGTTGAGACGCTCCGTTC
>JAADDJ010000039.1 GCA_013153965.1 Thermotogae bacterium | reverse complement strand
CTTATGTCCGTGATGTAGGGTATGAAGGCGCTTAGACCCACGTCGGTTCGGCCGTAGGGTGTGCGTATCAGTATGGTGTGGAGGGTTCCCGAGTAGAAGGTGGGTTTATAGACGTCCGTAGCGAGGTGGATGCTATCCCGCATAGGTACCATGTAGAACTCGTGGCTATACGCGAGCAGAAAGAGCATCCATAGATTTTAAGCCGGCCGCTTGAGCCCATATCTTGATGCGTATCTTCGGCATTTCCGCCCCCACCTCCGAGTATATAATGGCCACCTATGGAACTGGCAAAGGGGCTATCTTTACTCCTGCCTGAACTAACCGTATCGGCGGGGATAATCCTCGTTCTCCTGCTTGATGTGGTGGTGAGAAAGGAAAAGTGGATTGTGGCGTTGCTTTCTCTCTTCTTTTTGATAGGTACGGCAATACTCACGTACTTGAGGTTGAACCTTTCGGGTGAAGCCTTCGGCATGGTGATGGTCTCCCCCCTATCCCGCACGTTTGATATAGTCATTCTCTTGGGGGCGGCACTTACCACCCTCATAGCGTGGGATCGCAAGGGGGAGCACCACTTCCTCATTCTCTCGGCCGTCCTCGGAGGAATGATTCTGGTAAAGTCCATAAACTTCATCTCCTTCCTCCTCGCCCTGGAGCTCTTCTCCTTCGCCGTGATAGGGCAGATAGCCCTCAGCGAGGGTAAGCTGGGAGTTGAGGCAGCCATAAAGTACTTCATCCTCTCGGTTCTGGCATCAACGCTGATAGTTATGGGTGCCGCCATCCTCTACGTCATCTATGGCAGCTTCTACTTCCCCATCGCCTACCTGAGCGACGTCTTTGAGCTCAAGTCCCTGAGCAACTCCCTCCTCTTCATACTCGGGTTCGTCCTGATACTGGCCGGCATGGGCTTCAAGCTCTCCGCCGTCCCCTTCCACTTCTGGACTCCCGAGGTCTTCAGGGGAGCGCACTCCGCCGTGGCGGGATTCATAGCCACCGTCTCCAAGGCCGCCGCCTTCGGCGTTCTCATCAATCTGCTCTTCATAGCCTTCGGTAGGCAGATCGCCCTCTGGAGCGAGTTCCTCCTCTGGTTGGGTGCCTTCACCATGATAGTGGGTAATCTCGCCGCTCTGGGGGAGAGGGATATAAAGCGTATGCTCGGGTACTCAACCATAGCGCATGCCGGATACATACTCCTCGCGTTCGGGGTGGGTACGGGCTCCAGCGTGGCCTCCGCCCTCTTCTACCTCTTCATATACACCATAATGACTTTGGGCGCCTTCGCCGTCGTCCATGCCGTGGGCGAGGATAGGACGGATCTCAACTACTACAAGGGACTGCTAAAGACCAATCCCTTCCATGCGGCCCTTCTGGTGATATTCTTAGTATCTTTAGCCGGGATACCGCCGACGGCGGGGTTCGTCGGTAAGTTCTATCTCTTCTCCTCCGTTCTGAAGGCTGGAGAGGTGGGCTTCGTCGTCTGGGCCCTCATAAACGGGGTGATCTCCGCGTACTACTACATGCGTCCCGTCTTCTACGCCCTCGGATTTGAGCCCGAGCATAAGTTTGAGGCGAAGCTCAAGCCCGCCCTCTTCCTCGCCATGGTGGTGGGACTGGTGGGTGTGCTGTACTTTGGGATCGCTCCGAGCGGTCTCCTTGAGTTCGTCCGCTCCGTCGTGATGCCTTGAACATGTGGCCGTTCTCCGGCAAGGGCGTATGGCTCCTGTACGACCCCGACAGGTTGGAGCCGGAGGATTTCGTTGAGCGTCTCGCGGAGGTGCGCGCCAAGCTGGATGTCGGCGGGGTTCTGGTTGGGAGCAGTTTCCTTGAGGGGGATATATGCGGGGCGGTCAGGAGAGTCAAGGCGCTTCTGGACCTTCCCCTGATCCTCTTCCCCGGCTCCCACTACCAGCTGTGTGGGGACTACGACTACGTCCTCTTCCTATCTCTCCTCTCCGGTCGCAATCCCCAATACCTGATAGGGGAGCAGGTGCGGGCGGCTCCGCTGATAAAACGTCTCGGTCTGAAGGTCATACCTACGGCCTACATCCTCGTTGAGGGTGGCACATACACGGCGACCGAATTCGTCAGCAACACCAAGCCCATACCCCGGGAGAAGACGGAGCTGATAGTGGCCCACGCTCTGGCGGGAAAGTACATGGGTTTCGCTGCCGTATATCTGGAGGCGGGCTCCGGGGCCATACTCAGCGTTCCCCTTGAGGCCGTCAGGAGGGTTAAAGAGGAGACGGGTCTTCCCCTCATAGTCGGCGGGGGGATACGGGCGTCCGAGGAGGTGGCCGAGTTTCACGATGCGGGGGCGGACATCGTCGTCATAGGCACGGCGCTGGAGGACGGGAGCATCGCCCTCTGAATCATCCCAGAAGGACGTCCAATATGAGCATTATTATAAAACCTATCATGAATCCCCACGTTGCCGGCCGCTCGTGTCCCTTGCGGTGGGTTTCGGGTATTATCTCGTCGCTGACGACGTACAGCATGGCCCCGGCGGCGAAACCCATGGCGTAGGGTAGGATGGCCTTGGCGTAATAGACGGCCACCGCCCCTATCAGGGCCAGAGGTATCTCAACCAACCCGGCCCTTATGCCCGTATATGCGGCGTAGAAGGCGCTCCCGTACCCGACGGATACGGCGGCGAGGGAGACGGCCAGCCCCTCCGGGATATTCTGGAGCCCTATCGCCAACATCACCTTCACGGCCTCGTGTATGTGGCCGGAGCCGAACGTCACGCCGACGGCCAGGCCCTCGGGCATATTGTGCAGGGTTATGGCGATTATGAAGAGCCATACCCCCCTCAACCTCTTCGCCCAATCGGAATCCACCGGTCCCTCCTTACCCTTGATGATGTGCTCGTGAGGGATAATCTGATCCACAACGTCCATCATGGCGGCTCCCAGAAGGATCCCCACCACCACCGGTACGAGACCGCCGAACTCTATGCCGGGCATTATGAGGCTGGTGAAGCTGGCCGCCACCATCACGCCGGCCGAGAATCCCAGAGCGCTATCCATGAACTGCTGGGACGGATTCTTCCATACGAGGATGAGGGAGGCTCCTATCAGATTCAGGAAGGATGTGAATGTACCACCCAGCAGGGCCAGAATTAAGGGGTTGCTCATACGCTATTTTACGGGTGCAGTGGATGGGGCCTCACCTTAGAATCCCCCCATGCACCGTCCCTTTGACCTTTACGCCGAGGACTACGACCGTTGGTTCTCCCGTGAGGGTAGGGAGATGTATCTGACGGAGCTCCGGGCCATCTGCCTCCTCCTTCCCGAGGGTAGAGCCTTGGAGGTCGGCGTGGGAACGGGCAGATTCGCCCATCCTCTCGGCGTCCCCTTCGGGCTGGATCCCTCTCTCCCTTCGCTCAGGTTGGCGAGGGGTCGGGTCCCTTACCGTGTGGTCGGGAGGGGGGAGATGCTCCCCTTCCGGGACGGTACGTTTGACGTCGTCCTACTCGTGGTTAGCATATGCTTCTTGGACGATCCCGATGCCGCCCTCGCCGAGATAGGGAGGGTTCTGGTTGAGGGGGGGAGGCTGCTCGTGGGGTACGTTCCGGCCAACTCTCGCATAGGCCGAGAGTACTCCCGGAAGGGTGCCGCCGGCCATCGCTTCTACGCCCACGCGCGCTTCTGGACGACGGGGGAGCTGGAGGCTCTGGCGAGAAGGAGGGGTTTCGTAAGGGAAGGGTTCCGGACGGTTCGGAGGGCCGGAGCCGGATACGTCCTGTCGGCCGAGGAGGACGAGGATAGCATCTTCTCCGTGCTTCGGCTCCGCAGGATCTAAATTTCGCTTTTGGAATTCCAAATTTGGAGATGCCGTTTGCGATTTTTGACACTCCATCCCTTGGCTTAGAATTGCATCTTGATGAGGGCGCTCGCCGTTGAGACCTCCTGCGATGAGACATCCGCCTCCGTCGTGGAGATGGAGGGGGACCGCTTTCGGGTACTCTCCCTCACGGTGAAGTCGCAGGTCATACACGAGAGGTTCGGGGGTATAGTTCCGGAGTTGGCGGCGAGGGCCCACGTGGAGGTGATATACGACGTCGTGGCCAAGGCTTTGAGCGACGCCGGAGTATCCTTGAGTGAAATTGACATTCACGCGGCCACGAAGGGACCGGGTTTGGCCGCGTCTCTGGTCGTGGGCGTGGAGTTCTCCAAGACCTTGGCTCTAGCCTTTCGTCGCCCCTTCGTCGGTGTAAATCATCTCATAGGCCACATATACTCGGCGTACCTGAGCGCTCCGGACCTGCGTCCCCCATTCCTGACCCTGATAGTCTCAGGGGGCCATACGGAGTTGGTGTGGGTTGAGGGTTGGTACTCCTTCCGCCTCCTCGGTCATACGTTGGACGACGCGGCGGGCGAGGCCTTTGATAAGGGGGGAAGGACGCTGGGTCTGGGATATCCGGCCGGCCCGAAGATAGACCGCCTGGCTAAGGAAGGGGACCGGAGATTCCACCGTTTCCCGAGGCCTAAGATCAAACGCAGGGGCTACTTCTTCAGCTTCAGCGGCCTCAAGACGGCCCTCCTCCACTACGCGCGGGCGAAGGGGGAGGACTTCATCGCCCGCAACCTTCCGAGCGTGGCCGCATCGTATCAGGAGGCTATAGTGGGACATCTGTTGGATGTGGTGGAGAGGGCGTACATGGAGTTAAAACCTCCGGCCTTGGTTGTGGTCGGGGGGGTCGCCCTCAACAGCCGCCTGCGGGAGGTCTTCAGGGGGCGCTTCGGTGATTCCGTAATCTTCGCCAAACCCGAGTACTGTACGGACAACGCCGCCATGATCGGGGCCGCCGCTCTGAAGAAGTACGAGCTGTTCGGTGAGGACGGTCAGGAGGTGGGGATATACCCCTCTTTGGGCGTGATAGAGCCTTGAGATGGCCATATACAGCATCCTGACGGAATGGGGTACATTCTCCTACGAGGGGGAGGATCTCGGCAGAGGCGAGGTCGTGAAGGTGCCGCTCCGGGGCGGGAAGGTGGTGGGGGTGGTCCTCGGTGAGGGGGACTGGAGGGGGGAGGTCAAGCCCATAATCGGGAAGGTCGGATTCTCCGTGCCGGAGGACGTGCTGGATCTCGTTGAGATACTATCGGGATATTACCTTACGCCCATGGGAAGATTTCTCCCCCTCATCCTGCCTCCCTCCCTCCACAGGAGGGCCAAGGTGCGATACCGGCGCGTTTTGGATAATCCGCCGCCGCTCCTGCGCAGGGATCACCTGGACCTGTGGGAGTATCTGGCGACCTGGAGGCCCCTGTCCTCCATCGTTCGGAGATTCGGAGAGGGTGCCCGCTCCATCCTGCGCGTGTGGGTTGAGAGGGGACACGTCGTTCGGAAGGAGCACTTCAAGGTGCCCCAACCGGGCGAGGTGAAACTTCTGGAGTACGAGGAGCCTTACGACCTTCCCCGGAAGCCCACCCCCCATCAGGAGAGGCTGCTCTACCGTATAGGTAGGGCCGTAGGTAGGGGGAAGTACGCGGCTTTCCTCCTCTGGGGGGAGACGGGGTCCGGGAAGACCTACGTGTATATAAGGGCGGCGGAGGAGGCCTTGGGGCGGGGGAAGTCGGTTCTGGTCCTCGTACCGGAGATCCTCCTCTCGTACCACATAGCCCGGGCCTTCTACGAGGCCTTCGGCGAGAGCTTCGCCGTGTATCACAGCGGCATAACCGCCACCCAGAGGAGCAACGTGTGGTTCGCCGCAAGGCAGGGGGACGTGAGGGTGATTTTGGCGGTCAAGACGGGCGTCTTCGTCCCCCTCCGGGACTTGGGACTGGTCATAGTGGATGAGGAGCATGAGGGCAGCTACAAGGAGGAGGACAGACCCCCGCTCTTCAACGCCCGGGATGTGGCGGTGTTGCGGGCTTTCCACGGTGGCGCCGTCGCCATCCTCGGGACGGCTACTCCCTCTCTTGAGAGCTACCACAACGTGCGCAGACGCAAGTACATTCTCCTGCGGCTTCGGGAGCGGATAGGCGAGTACAGGGAGCCGGAGATAGTGGTTGTGGATATGCGGGGCAAGAGAGGGGTGATGTCGGATGAGTTCAAGGCGCGCCTCTCGGAGACGTTGGAGGAGGGAAGGAACGCCATAGTGTTCCTTAACCGGAGAGGATTTCTCCCCTACTACTACTGCGAGGACTGCGGCAACCCCGTGAAGTGCCCCAACTGCGACACCGTCCTCGCCCTTCATCGCAACAGGAGGGGGGAGATACTCAAATGCCACGTATGCGGCCATATAACGGCCCCTCCCGAGAGCTGTCCCGTCTGCGGAGGTCCGAACTTGAAGGGCACCGGGACAGGCACCCAGAAGGTTGAGGACCTGCTCCGGGAGGAGTTCGGCGTTGAGGTCGCCCGTCTGGATACGGATGCGGTCCGCAGGCGCCGGGAGGTGATAAGGATATTGGAGGAGTTCGGGGCGGGAAGGTTGAGGATTCTGGTCGGCACCAAGATGGTGGTGAAGGGTTTGGACTTCCGGAACGTCGGCTTCGTGGGGGTGTTGAACGCCGATTCCTTCCTCTCCCGACCGGCGGACTTCCGGGCCGAGGAGAAGACCTATCAGACCTTGGTTCAGGTGGTGGGTCGCATCAGGACGGGAGGCGTGGCTCTGATCCAGACTAAGATGCCCCACCATGAGGTCTTTAGGACCATCCTCTCGGGTGCCGGAGAGCGATTCTACGCCTCGCTCTATAGGAGGCGTGGGATGGTCGGGTTGCCGCCCTTCAGGAAGATGGCGGTTCTTGAGGTTAGAAGCAGGGATCCCTCCCAGTGGAGGGAGAATGAGAGTATTTTGGAGGATTTCGTGGCCACCTACGACGGCGATGCTCTCCTGTGGGGGCCCTACTATCCCACCTTGGCTAAGCGGAAGGGGTGGTATCGTCTGCGCCTGACGGCCTTAGCCGACGAGCACCGCCCTCTCCACCACCTCGCCCGGGAGATAGAGCGGTTGCCCCTCAAAGGTCAGGCCATATGGGACGTGGACCCGTATGATTTAGATTGACTATCTCCCCTCGTGCGGGTACGTCCTCCGATACCTGTACATCACCCTCATCTGGATATCCCGCAAACGATGCTCCGCATGCACCACATCATAGACCCACCCGGCGAAGTTTAGGAACATCCCCGCCCCGAAGACCGCGGCGTTGAGCTTCAACGTCCCCGCATCCAGATCCTCAACGGCCCGGGGGAGACCGAAGTACATGGAATACCCCATAAGGGCGAAGCCCAGAAATCTGACGATGGCGCTTGCCGTCCCCCCAAGCGGATCATAGGTGATGAAGTGCATGTATCCGGGCAGCATCATGGACCAAGCCCTATCCCAGTAGTCTATGCGAATCTGAAGGTACTTGAACTCGTCGTAGGACATACCCTCGGGCAGGATGGGAAGTAGGTTGAAGACGGCGAAGGTATCCTGAAGGATACGGACGGAGTCCTCCACGATAATTTGCAGATTCTCCGGAACTTTAGGCTCCCTAACGACGTCGTTTATACCCAGAAGTAGGGGAATCATCATCCGAGCCTGTATATGTGGGCCTTCACCTCCTTGAAGCCCAGGTCCTTCACGAAACCGTGCTTTATGGCGGGTATCTCCAACGTGACGCCGGAGCGGGAGTAGTCGTATATGTAGCGCCATATGGTGAGCATGCTCTCCTCCTCGGGTACGGTGTTTATGATCACGTATATGCCCCTATCCGTGTCCAGCAGCACCATGTAGCCTATCACCTTGTCGCGCTTGCGAGCCTCAAGGATCCTAACCTCGTCCCTGTGGGCGGCTAAGACGGACTTGAGGGCGAACTCCCTGACGGGCGACAGGTTGTAGGAGAAGGCGAGGACGTCGTCCAGCTTGGTGAAGTCGTGGAGATGGACGGTCAGGTGCATCTTCCTCTTCATACCTTCAAAGGCGGTGATGAACGTCTTGGCCCTCTGACGGTACAGGTGCTCAAGGGGGTCTCCCTTGAGCTTGGTGCGGAATATCCGGACGTGGCTTATGGGCTCTCCCATCTTGGACACGTAGGTGTGCGTCGGGGAATCCTCACGTATGGGGCCCACGATGACGTTATCGTAGTTGTCCTTGGCGTAGTTGAGGAAGGTCTCTATAACGTCCTTGCGGTGGGTGGGATCCACGGCGAAGTCGGAGTAGGGGGCGAATATGGGGTCAAACACGGGCAATATCAGGGTGTTGCGGGATTCGTAGTAGGAGCCGGAGAAGTACCCGAGGGGCTGACCGTTGCCTACCATCCAGAAACCCGGCGTTCCTCCGGTGTATTCGGCCGAGAGTATGGCCCACTTGGGGGCCGCGAATATCACCGTGTTGATGGTGCGGTTGTATATTTCCTCCCAGCTCTTCAAGTGATCATAAGCGTTGATCCTTTCAACCTCCATCTTCATAGATTCAACCATCGGACGTTAGTATTTTAAAGCCGAATGCTCCCGTAGAATATCTACCGTGGGGTTGAAGGCCATAACGAAGTTGGCGGATATAGTGGAGATACTACGGAGGGAGTGCCCTTGGGATAGGGAGCAGACTCTCTTCTCCATGCGCTATCAGGCCCTTGAGGAGGTCTATGAGTTCATAGAGGCTCTGGAGAGGAACGATAGGGAGAGACTCGTTGAGGAGATAGGGGATATCCTCACGGTCGCCCTGATGCTCCTGAAGATAGCAGAGGACGAGGGGGTGGCCTCGGCCGACGAGATAATAGAGCGCACCGTCTCCAAACTCATATACAAGCATCCCCATATCTTCGGGGATAAGAAGGGGTGGGGGATGAAGGAGGTTCTGGAGAATTGGGAGAATACCAAGAGAGAGGGAATACTCTCGGGTGTTGATACCCGACGTCCCGCCCTCATAACAGCCCATCGTATGGGCGAGAAGGTGGCCCGCGTGGGCTTTGACTGGGAGAGTCCGGATGACGTTCTGCGCAAGGTCAAGGAGGAGTGCGAGGAGTTCCTGAACGCCCCGGATGAGGAGAGGCGTAAGGAGGAGCTGGGGGATCTGCTCTTCGCTCTGGCCCAGTACGCCCGGAAGGTCGGATACTACGCGGAGGATGCCCTACGTCAGGCCAACTCCAAGTTCAAGGAGAGATTCCGCCGCCTTGAGGAGGAGGCCAAGAGGCTCGGACGCTCCCTAAAGGATATGAGTCTGAAGGAGATGGACGAGATATGGGAGAGGATAAAGAGGTCTTAGTGGTCCTCTGTACGGTTCCTCCGCGGGATGCCCATCGCATAGCAGAGGCCTTAGTTGAGGAGCGGCTGGCCGCCTGCGTGAATGTACTTCCGGCTCTCACGTCCTACTACAGGTGGGAGGGGAAGATGCAGCAGGATGAGGAGTCGCTCCTGCTCATAAAGACGACCTCCGACGCCTACGGGCGTCTTGAGAGGCGCCTAAAGGAGCTTCACCCCTACAGCGTACCCGAGATCTTGGCTCTGCCGGTACGTGAGGGGAGCGAGGATTACCTAAGATGGGTCCTTCGGGAGGTTTCGCCTTAGATTGACCACCGCGTCCGGACTGCGCACGTACATAGGAGAGAAGTTCGGGGGTAGAGGCGGAGGTTTAAGGTGCTGGTAGAGGATGAGCAGATTGGAAGCCCGAAGGAGCCCGTCGGGGTCGCCTACCGGGACGTAGCCGCGCTCTTCCAACACCTTCAGATCCTCCGGAGCATATACACCGAGGGGTAGGGTGTCGTCCTCCCGGGGGGTCCCTCCCTCAACCGAGAAGGTCTGGGCGTAAAGCTGCCCCTTCCGGGCGTCCATGCTCACCAGATACTTCCCATCCGGGAGACCCACGGCCATGAGCATCAGGGTGTTGAAGCCGTAGATGGGAATGCCGCAGGCGAGGTTCAGGGCCTTGGCGAAGGAGGCGGATACGCGCAGAGAGGTGAAGAAGCCGGGGCCGATGGTTATGAGAATGCCCTTCAGGTCGCAAAGGGAGGCCCCGGCCCGCTCTAGAAGCTCCTCCACCTTAGCGTTGAGACGCTCCACGTGCCGAAAGGGCTCCCTCTCCACCGCATCAAAAACCTTCCCCTCCCACGCGAGGGCCACCGAGAACCTCCTGTGGGCCGTATCAACGGCCAGAAGTGGAGGGAGTCTCACTTCTTCTTGTGGCGCATCTTCTTGCGACGCTTCTTCAGCTTGTGCTTCTTTATCTTCTTCAGTTTGCGTTTGCGACCGCAAGGCATCACTTGCCCCTCCTCTTGCGCTCTTCCTCTATCATCTTCTGACGTATAACCTGCGAAAGCTTGAACTTTATCCGAGGCAACTTCTCGTCGCTCTTCTTCCGCTTACGCTTTACGGGTATGAAGACGCCGAAGCCTCGTATCTCCACCCTCTCCTGACGTATGAAAGCCTCCGCCAGCTCCGACAGGAGGGCATCAACTATCTGCGAGAGCTGCTGTTTCGTCAGGCCCGTCCTACTCTTCAAGCGAGTTATAAGCTCCCCTTTCGTCATAGGTCGGTATTATAAGGACGATAAATTACGCAGTTGTTATAAGACGACATATCCCAAACCGATGAAGATATGAACGTACGGACCGTCAAGGGCCGTAGCCGGTCCCCCCTCTATCTCAATATCCTGCGTCCTCCATGAGCCTTTAGGGAAGGCGAAGACGTATCCGAGACGTGCTCCCAAGAAGAGGAAACGCTCCTTCCGCCATACGGCCTCAATCTCCGGATTCAGCGTCCATGTGGATGTCTCAAGCGAGGCCACCTGACCGGGGGATGCCAGAAGGGAGTCAAATATGGCCACGTTCCTTCCCACCGTGAGCATCAGGCGGGACCTGCCCACGCCGAAGGATGGGAGTAGGAAGACGTTCCTTCGGAGTTTATAGACCTTGCCGAGGGAGTAGGAGTAGAGGCTCCCATCCACGGCCACCACCTTGTCCTCCCATATGACCTTTGAGCCGGCGAGACTGCCCTCAAACTTTCCGAAGGCATACCCCTTCACGAATAGTCTCCAACCTCCCCAGCTCTGGAAGTAGGCCTCCGGCACGTTGGGGTAGCCGTACCGGCTCAGGCGGGAGTTTAGGTCCCCCACGGAGGGGGCGATGGCTCCTCCCCCAACATAATACACGAATCCCCACCCCCACAGGACGTTCAGGAGATTTCCCAGAAGGTTGCTCACATCCGGAACGAACATAACCTATTCTAAACCCGCTAAGGGCACGACTTACCCTTGCACACCACCCCCTTGGTCGGAAACAGGGAGCGCACGCTCAGGGAATCGGTCGCCGGGTTGGCGAATCCCAGCCCCTTCCCCCTCAAGTTGGTGCGAAGCCGCCCATCCTTATCCCAAAATATCCCCACGCCTTGAGCGTTCCCGCTGCCGAGGCACAGATTCCCACACGTGTAGGTATCTCCGCCCTCACCGTCTATGAGGATGCCATACGAAAAGTCGTGCCCCACGCCCTGCGAAGTTGACCTCGTCGCCAGATAGGCGTCGTCCCCTCTGAGGTCGTAGAGGACACCGAGGGCGAAGTGGGCCGCCGCCCCTTGAACGTACCACACGCCGGAGTACGCATCGTTTCCTCCTCCGTCGTACAGGATTCCGCTGCCGAACCAGTACCCGCTCCCCTGCGCGAATATTCCGGCCGAATATACGTCATCACCCGCCGCATCCAAAAGCATCCCCACGCCCCCGGCGAGGGACCTCCCGTCGTAGAAGTCCCGTCTCTCGCCGAATCCCATCCCCTGACCGAGGCTGGAGTTGTGCTTGGGATCCTGCGGGGACGGGAAGAGGACGATGGAATCCTCAAGGGTATAAGTGTCGTTTCCGGATAGGTCGGCGAGGATGCCCACGCCCGAGACCCAGCCGAATCCCTGCGACTTCTGATAGGCGTAGTACGAATCGTTCCCCGATACGTCCAGAAGCAACCCTCCTCCTCCGTATCCGGCCCCCTGCGAGAATACCTTTCCCCTGTAAGTGTCGTTTCCGGAGACGTCCATCAGGACGCCGAAACCCACGAATCCGGCCCCCATACCTTCACCGGCGTAGGTGTCATCCCCGGCCTCATCCACGAAGACCGCCACCCCGAATCGGCCGAAACCCACGGATGACGTGTAGTTGTCATCGCCTCCCGCGTCGTATCCGAAGATTACGGAGCCGTAGGTGTCGTCCCCGCCGGCATCTACCACGAGGATGGCATCGGGAAAACTGTCGCTATCGCTCCCACCGAAGGCTACATTCCCCCAAGGGGTAGGCACGAGTAGGCTCTTCATCTTGCTCCCCTCACGGCGCACGGCCGCCCGGAGGGAATCCATCAGGAGACAGGCCACCTGCAGGGCGTAGGCCTCCTTGGAGACGTCGCGCACGTACTTGTTCTCGTAGGCTCTCTTATCCTTCAGGTCCAAACTGTCCCATATGTAGGCTCGGGTTCCCTTGGGGACCTGCGGAGATAGGGAGAGATATACCTTCAGCAGGGCCGCCGATATCCGGGCTATGGAGCGCGGCACGTGGGCGGGAATCATCTGTAGGGTATCCCTCTGGCCCTTCGTGAGCTTCCCGGCCCTGTCAAAGATGAATTTGCCCAGCGGATTGTCGCCGGTTATGCTCAGGACCTCCTCCCTGTATATGTCCGTGATGAGGCCCGCTTTCACGTTGTAGCCGGTCAGATGGGATAGGAGGACGCACGCGGGGAACAGCTTGAGGGTGTCCCCTTGGGAGGCCCAGCGACGGGTTATCCTGTCGGCCATGGAGTACGTTAAGTTGGGATTGGATATGAACAGGTCGGTGATGGTAAGGGTTGAGTGCCTGCCGGCCCAGAAGTTTATCGTCGCCATGGAGAGGACGAACAGAGAGGAATCTATCATGGTGCAAATTTTACGCTCGTATTTGGAAGTGCGGTGGATGCCTCAAACTTCGTGGGTCATCCCCCATTCTCGGCGAGTGCCTCTATCTCCCTCCATTTTTCGTAGAGTTTCTCTATCAGGGGGACGTACTCCTCCTTGAATCTGTAGTAGGTGCGACGGTTTTCGTATTTACTCTCCAAAAAGCCCGCATCGGCCATGGCCTTCAGATAGTATGCTATGGTGGTATGCACGCCGTGCCTGTAGAAGTCGGAAGGGGATAGCCACCGGTTGTTATATCTTGCGAACAGATTGACTATCTTCCGGACCGCGGGACTATCAAGGTACCCTTCAACGAGGTTTCTGTACTCCCAGATATACACTCGCTTCACGGATACGAATTGTAAAGACGCCGAAGGTGGAATAATTTTCGCTTCTATGACTTGTCCAGCACTAATGACTTGACAAATCAAGTAAATGCCACCATTATTCTTTTCCTATGACTATGCTGAGGAGATACTTTCTACTTCCATTCATTTTGGTAGCACTCGTTGGATGTAAAGGGGAGCCTACGGTTCTCCTTGAGGAAACTACCGTAGTACCGAAGGACGGCTACGTCTCCTATACCCTGTCGCTGGAAGAGGGAACGGAGGTTGAGACCGAAGTAAGGGTCCAGAACGACCAACCTATAGATGTCCTTCTCATAGATGCTTCGGAGCTTTCCGTATGGGAGGATCCGAGCAGTACGAGTATAGACGTCTATACATGCTGCTCAACTGTCGGTGTCAAGAGCAAGGTCTACACCTTCACGGCTCCCAAGACCGGGAAGTTTTCGGTCATCCTGAACAACGGCTGGCGAGAGTTTGAAGGCTCACTCCCATCGGGGAAGGATGCGGACGTTTATGTCAAGATGACGGCAAAATAAAAGGAGGTAGAACCATGAGAAGAGCCTTGACTTTAGGAGTGATAGGAGGCGCGCTTCTTCTCCTATCGTCCTGCGCTACCATAAGCATAAGCGGGGACGCCCAGCTTGCGCCTAAGGCGTCTCTCCACTCCTCTCCACCGCCCTGAAGAGGTTGTCAAAGAGAACCAGAGGTGTGATTTTCCCCACTCCACCGGGAACGGGCGTTATGGCTTCAACGTAATCCAAAAGCTCGTCGTATCTGGCATCCCCCACTATGCCCCCGTTGAAGCTCACGGTCGCTATATCCACGACGACGCTCTCGGGGGAGAAGTACTCCCTGCCGAAGCGGTTGCCGACACCGGCCGATAGGAATACTATCTTGGCCTCCCGGGTTATACGCTGGAGGTCGGCCGTCTTGGTGTGGGCCACGGTGGGGGTGGCATCTTCGTTAAGGAGCATCAGGGCCAGAGGTTTGCCAACGCGCACGCTCCTGCCTATCACGACGACATCCACCCCCCTCAGGGGGTAGCCGTAGAACTTGAGCAGTTTCAAGGCCGCGGCTGGCGTGGGTGGGAGATAGAGGGGTCTGCCGTAGGCTAAACGCCCTATGTGATACTCCGATATCCCCTCAACGTCCTTCTCCGGAGGCACATCCTCAATCTGGGGCCTTCCCAACTGTATGAGGCCGTCGCATTCGTGGAGAGCCGATACCAGCTCCACGTTCAGACGATGGGCCAACCTCTCTATTGACCTACGATAGACCTCGGAGTCCGGCTCCCCATCGGAGAGTATGAGGAGTTTGGGTGCCCTCGGCAGAGCTCTCCGTCTGTCCTCCAGCTCCCTCATGTAGGCTTTACGTACGGGACCGCCTTTGAGAATCTTGGTCAAGAGGGGATTTTACGGGACGATTTGGCGATAAATCTTCCGCTTTAAAATAGCCACTTACGGAGAGGTGCCCGAGCGGCCGAAGGGGCGCGATTCGAAATCGCGTAGGGGCGCGAGCCCCTCGTGGGTTCAAATCCCACCCTCTCCGCTTTGGAAATAAAGGTCGTCGGAGGTAATTCCAATCCCGCAGTTTTACGTGGTATATGCGAACACTTGGGCATTGAGCCCACCAAACACTTCGTCGGACGCTTCTCCGACGGTGAGATAAGGGTTCAGATAGAGGAGAGCGTGCGCGGACACGACGTGTATATAGTGCAATCAACCAACCCTCCCGCCGAGAACATCCTTGAGCTGCTTCTGATAGCCGACGCCGCACGCAGGGCATCGGCGGCCCGCATAACGGCCGTGATACCCTATTACGGGTACGCCCGTCAGGATCGCAAGGATCGCCCCCGCGTTCCCATATCGGCCAAGTTGATAGCCAACCTGATAGAGGCCGCAGGGATAGACCGTCTCCTGACCGTGGATCTCCACGCCGACCAGATACAGGGTTTCTTCAACATCCCCGTGGATAACCTCTACGCCACACCCATATTTCGCGACCACTTCGTCGCCACCTTCCCCCAAGGCCTCAATCCCAACGAGTGGGTTGTGGTATCTCCCGACGTCGGAGGGATAAAGCGGGCCCGCCTCATAGCCGAGAAGCTCTGGAACCTGCCTCTGGCCATGGTGGATAAGCGTCGGCCCCGCCCGAACGTCGCGGAGGTGGTGAGCGTCATAGGGGACGTTGAAGGCAAGAACGTCCTGCTCGTTGATGACATAATAGACACGGGCAACACGATAGCCAACGCCGCTCGGGCTCTGGTGGATAGAGGGGCCCGGAGGGTGATGGTGATGGCGACCCACGGTCTATTCTCCGGAAGGGCGCGGGAGGTCCTGAGCGAGGCCCCCATAGAGAGGATCCTCATAACCAACTCCGTCTTCCGCAGGGAGAAGGCCCTGCCGGAGCGCACGGAGGTTCTGGACATCTCCGGCCTTCTGGCCGAGGCGATAAGGAGGATACACAGTGGGGGATCCGTCTCCGCCCTCTTCCTTTAGCCCATCCTCCACAGGAGGGAAAGTCCCAGAAGTATAACGACCAACGTGAATATCAGCCGCAGGACCCTGACGGGCAGTTTGAGCATGACGCGGGGTCCCACGAAGGCTCCCACCATGGTTCCCACGGCAACGAAGGATGCCACCTTAGGATTAAAGTCGGGACGGGTCGCGTAATGCAGGGCGGAGGTGGAAGAGGTGATACCTATGAGGAACATGCTCGTGGCCGTGGCCATGCGGTAGGGCATGCGTAGGATCCTGTCCATGGCGAAGACCTTGAAGACCCCGGCCCCTATACCGAGAAGGGCCGACATCACGCCAGCGAAGAGCATAAAGAGGAAGGCTCCCGCACCCCTAACGGGCGATAGCACGAAATCCCTCTCCGTGAAGTCCCTGCCGAGGAGGTTGCTGACGGCCACGAACCCCAGCATACCCAAGAAGAGCATCATAACGGCCCTATCGGGCAGGAAGGTGAGCAGCCTTGAGCCGACGAAGGCACCGAGAGAGGTCCCCAGACCCAGCAGGAAGGCCACCCTGAAATCCACCAGACCGGAGCGCAGGTACTTCTCCGACGCCATCGCCCACGTGGATATGGTGACGAATATGCTAACCATCACGGCCAACTTCACCGGAAAGCCGAGGAGGATCAAGGAGGGTACCACTATCACGCCGCCGCCCAGACCCAAGAGAGAGCCGACGAATCCGGCGGAGAATCCGACCAAGGGAAGAGCGAAAAGCACAGCCGATATTCTAAGCTATCTCCTTGAGGAAGCGGAGGGTATCCTCCGCCGCCCTGTCCCAAGTGAATCTCTCGGCAAACTCCCGGGCATTCCTTGACATCTCCATCCGCAGAGTTTCGTCGTCAAGGAGCCTTAGAAGCCTCTCGGCGGCTCCCTCCACATCCGGATAATCCACGAGAAATCCGTTGTACCCATCCCTGACCGAATCCCTCATCCCGGGGACCCTGAAGCCGACGACGGGCGTTCCACTGGCGAAGGCCTCCATATTCACCAAGCCCCATCCCTCCTTGGCCGAAGTGTTGAGAACCACCCAAGAGCGGGCCATGAGCTCCGCCTTCCTCTCCTCGGAGACGAAACCGAGGAAATCCACCCGTACCCCCATCCTCTCGGCCATAGCCTTCACCTTCGGCAGGAAGGGGCCCTTGCCGGCCATCAGAAACCTAACCTCCGGCATCCTCCGCTTTACGGAGGCGAAGACCTTGAGAGCCAGATCCGGGCGCTTGTATCGGCGGAAACGATTGATGTAGAGGACCGTGGGCTGCGCGTACTTCTTCATGGGATGGAAGAACTCGGTATCTATGCCGTTGTATATGACCCGAATATTCCCCGGCGGAACCCCTCCGGCCACTAACTCCTCCTTCGTACTCTCGGACACCACGATGAAGGGCATGTCCCGGTACAGCTTAGGGATCAGCCTCTCCTGCAGATAGACGTAGGTGGCCGCCAGCGGATTCGTCTCCTCGTATATGGTCCTGCCGAAGAGGTGGTGCAGGAGGGCTACCTTCTTCGGGATGCTGCTGTAGAACTTGGTGTAGAAGGGTAGCTTATTCAGGTCCTCAATCAGTACGTCAAACCGGAACCTCCTCTCCAGCTCCCGCAACTTGCTCGGGACGAAGAAGTTGAAGGTGGGCCTACTTCCGACCCTATGGATGTGTATCCCCTCAAGAATCTCGTACTCCTCTCCCCCCTTGAAGTTGCACGAGAGGACATGCACCTCCACCCCCCGGGCCGCCACGCGCGTGAATACCTCCCGCAGATGCACCTCCGCCCCTCCGGCCATGGGGTGCCGCCAATCCTGCCAGTTTATCACCAGAAGCCTCAAGGGTGAATTCTACGGAGGGAAGTACGACCTTAGAATCTCGCCCGATGAGGAGACCGAAGGCCGGGGTGGTCGTCTTCCCCGGAAGCAACTGCGACAGGGATACCCTCTGGGCCTTTGAGAAGGCCGGATTTGAGGCCTCCTACGTGTGGCACAGGGAGACTGACCTGCGAGCATATCAGGTGATAGCCCTGCCCGGGGGATTCTCCTACGGCGATTACCTGCGTCCCGGTGCGTTGGCCGCCCACTCCCCCGTGGTCAAGGCCTTAGGGGATTTCAAGGGCTACGTCATAGGCATATGCAACGGCTTTCAGGTTCTGACCGAGGCCCACATACTCCCCGGAGCCCTCACCAAGAACCTGTCGGGGAGATTCATATGCCAGTGGGAGGAGTTGGTGGTGGCCAACAACGACACCCCCTTCACGAACGCGTACGAGAGGGGGGAGATCATACGCATGCCCATCGCCCACTCCGACGGCCGCTTCGTCTCGGGCGGTGCGTCCGTGAGGCCCGTCCTTCGGTACCTGAACAATCCAAACGGCTCGGAGGATGATATAGCAGCCATCATATCGGAGGATGGGAGGTTCTTCGGAACGATGCCCCATCCCGAGAGGGCGAGCGACCCTCTACTGGGGGGCACCGACGGCCTTAAAGTCTTCGTCAGCCTCTACAGGGCCCTATCTACTTAGCCACTATGACTATGGGTTTCACGGCCTTCTGACTGCCGTCGGCCGTATTCACGACGACCACCAGGGCGTATATTCCCGGAGGCATCCGGCGGCCCGCGTCGTTGGTCCCATCCCACTCGTATATGCCCGCCGATCCACCCTCAACTATGGTCCTGACGAGGCGTCCAGTCCCGTCGTATATCCGGAGCGAGTAGGTTCCGGGCGGGCCCGAGACCTCTATGCGGGCCGTCTCCTCTCCGGCCACGAAGACGTTCTTCGCTATGGCCACCCTGAGCTCCTCGGACGTATAACCTTCGTCGGGAACGGCCATCAGGTCGGCCGACTTGCGGGGTATGAGCTGGTATCCGGACGTGTAGGGGGGGGTGTTGTCGTACTGACCGACTATACCCACCACGCTCAGGTAGGTTCCCGGACGTATCTGGGAGAGGTCTATGCCGGTGTTCGGATACACATAGACGGTTATGGGGGCCGTGCCGTTGCTCACCGTGAATGACTTGCCTATTCCCGCGTAGGAGGGTGGGGATGTGGCCATCACCGTATCCAGACGCACGAGGGAGCCCTCCAGGTCCTCCCCCAGCGCCTCGCCCCTCTTCAGCTTTAGGGGTTTCGGGGTCGTATCCTGCCCCAAAACCTTAACCGAGGAGAATATGACCTCGGTAAGACCGTTGTACTCGGCAACCGTTCCAAGGGCTACCACTATCATTCCCTCCTTAAGTCCCAAAAAGTTGGACGAGTATAGATTCACCCCCGCCGTACCGTCGTATATGTACGTAGATGTGTTGGTGCTGCTGAAGGCGAAGGCGTCGGCCAGTATCACTCCCCCAACCACCACGCTCTGGCCCACCATCACCGAGGAGTAATCGTCGCCGTAGCGCTGAACCTCCGATATGGGGGTGGTGAAGTACAGGCGAGGAGAGAAGACCGACCTCTTGAATGTCGTGAGGGTGTCCAGGGAGGAGTAGAGGAGGAGGACGACCGAATCAACCTCCTTCGGTCCCAAGGTTATCCGCAGGGTATCCTCGCTGAAGAGGGGATTCCAGAAGAGGGAGCAGACGGTATCCGCCAGGGTGAAGGTTGAATCGGGGGCTCTGGAGCCGAGGAGGATGGCGGACATCTCCTCGGGGGATATGCCCCAATCCGGGGCGCACACCTTGAACTTGGCGACCGGATTGAAGGATCTTAGGGCTATCTTCCAGCTGGAGGAGTCGCCCTTCAGGGCGAAGTGGGGGGCCATACCATCAACCATGACGGAGTTGTAGAAGATTATGTCGGATGGACGGCGGGGTACTATACGATAGACGATGCCGGCGCTACTGCTATCCTCATCCACCACGCCCACCAGGTCAAATATGGTATCCGGTGGAGCGAAGCTCTCCACCTCGCCGTAGCGGTCCAAATACAGAACCCCCGTATTCCCGTACCGGTCGGTTATGGGGACGTTCTCCCCCACGGGTACGGTTATCAGGGTCGTGTCAAACCTGACGCTATCAATACGTACGAGGACACCCGAGTACCTCTCCCGGGCCCGGTTGAGACCATCAACTACCGTGGCCTCCGGCACCCCGACGAACTCCCTTCGGAGTATGGTCGGGTATGATATCTCCTCCAAGCCCCGGTAGGGGGAGAATTTCCCCTCGGCCACCAGCATCTCGCCGGGATACGCTCCCACCTCACCGTAGAGAACCAGACCCGCCACCGTATCCCTGAAGGTGTCCTGAATGTAAGCCTTGTTTCCGAATACGGCGCTAACCACCCCCCGAACCCTCACCACCTCGTTGAGGAGAACCGGCCTCTCCGCTAAAAGATTGTGGAAGAACTTGAGGGGTACGGTCGTATCCTCCCTTATTACGACGACGGGTACGGACACCTCCACGGTATCCGTAGAGTTTCCCAGCTTCACCTGAATTGTCTTCAATCCCTCGGAGGATGAGAATACGAGATCCCTCAAGGACAGGGAGGCATCGCCCCCGGCGGGGAAGGTGAAGGACGAGAGGACTATGGAGTTGGGGGTGGTGCTGACCGTGGCGTAGTTGAAGGCACCGTCGGTGGTGTAAGAGGAGAATGTGGCACTGTCTCCGAGGTATATCTCAACGTGAGAGACGGGGTCGGAGGAGGAGCTTAGGGAGAATCTTAAGGTCAGGACCCACGGGGTACTCTTGGGGAGGACCTTTCCCTCGCTCAGGATACTTACCTCTATCGCGCCCAGAGTGAAGAGGAACATATACTGCTATTCTACACCCGGAAGGCCTCAGGCTCCCATCGCCGAGTACTTCGCCAATCCGAGTCTCCAGAGGAGGCGGTTGAGAAGCAGGAGAACGACGAACCACACCCCCATCACCGTCAGGCCCCTGGCCAGCTCAACCTCCCCGCCTAAAAGTATCCTCACGGGGAAGTCTATCATGTACGGGAAGGGCGTCCATAGGATCAAACTCCTGACCCCCTCCGGGAAGAGCTCCAGAGGAGCCACGTATCCGGAGAGGAAGAGAAAGAGGAGCATGTGCAACTCCTCAAAGGCGGTGGCCCTCTCAATCCAAAAGGAGAGCATGGCCAAGCTGTACTGGAGCAGGAATCTCACGGCGAAGGCGAAGTTGCCCACGAGGAAGAAGAGTAGGAGCTCTCGGGGTGAAGGAATCCATATGGCTCGGGGGTAGAGGAGGAAGAAGAGAAGCACGAGCAGGAGCAGGAAGGGAAAGCGGGATAGTCTCTCGGCCACGTGGGAGGACACGTACCGCCAGACGGGATCCATAGGCTGGAGCAGGTACGGCGAGAGCTGTCCCCTGAGGACGTCATGCTCAAACTCCCATATCACCCAGACCGTCGTCATCTGATGGGTGATGAAGACCGCCAGAAAGTAGCGGGCGAAATCAACGGGGGAGTATCCGAAGTCGGAGCGGGTGGCGGCATTCATCCACACGGCCATCAGGATGAAAGGGAGGATACCCGAGAGCATCCAGAGGACTATCTCGGCCCGGTACTCAAGCATGTAAGCATAATAGACCTCAATCAGGACTTTGAGCTTCTTCAGGGTGAGCCGGAGGGAGCCCATCATGAGAAGTCCGAATCTTCGGCGGGACGGAAGGTTATGTCCTTCATGTCGTAGGTGGCGCGCCCCTTGGATGCGGAGCGCAGTTTGTCCGCCAGATCAAACGTATTCTTCAGAGGCATTATCGCCTCAACCACCTGGTAGCCCAGATCCTCATGTACGCTCTTTATCTCGCCCCCCATGCTCCGCAGTATGTTCAAAATATCACTTAGGTGCTCGTGCGGAGTTTGAACCACGGTCTCAACGTAGGGCTCAAGTACGATGGGAGAGGCGTTCGCGAGGGCCTGATTGAGAGCCTTGACCGCCGCGGCGCGCGCGGCCAGGGGGGTCGTCTCCTCTGGATTTAGGATCTCCAACCGCACCTTCACACCTATGAGGGGATAGCCGAGCTGGGGTCCGAAATCCATCGCCTCGCCGAAGGCGCTCCTCAGGGCCTCCTCAACCGGTCCCATCTCCACGCCCACTATCTCCAGATGATTCTCGTTCCCCTCCGCCGGCTCCACGACGGCCTTGACTTTGGCCTTATGGACGGTATCGGCCGTCTCCTGACTGAACTCGCCGTACCCCTCCCCTCTGGCGCCGACGGTCTCCCTGTAGGATACGAACGGACGGCCCGTCCTCACCTCAAGGTTCATCATCTCCTTTATGCGGTCCATCACCACGTCCAGATGGAGTTTCCCCATCCCGGTGAGGATTATCTGGCCCGTATTCTCATCCTTATTCACCTTGAGGGAGGGGTCCTCAACCTCCATGTAGTGGAGGGCCTCCTCAAGGCTCTCCGCGTCCTTGGAGTACTTCGGCTCCACCCGTACGGATACGAGGGGTTGGGGGAAGTCTATGGTGGGGAGGATGACGGGCTCCTCCTCGCTTGAGAGGGTGTCGCCGGTCTGGGTGCTGTCGCTCAATCCCACCAGAGCCACCAGATCCCCGGCGTGGGCCACCTGTATGGCCTCCTTGCGGTTCGCGAACATCCTGTATATGCGGGTCGCCCGCATGGTCTCGCCGGTCCTCGGGTTGTATATCTTCGTCATGAAGGATATCTCGCCCCGGTATATTCGCACGTAGAAGAGCTTCTGTTTTCCCCGGGGGTCCAGCTGTATCTTGAATACCTGGGCAACCAGATTCCCCTCGCCGGTGCGTATCTCCACCTCCTTACCGTTGAGAGTCCCCACTATCGGGGGGACGTCCAGAGGCGAGGGGAGGAGTTCAACTATGGCGTCTATCAGGGGCTGGATGCCCTTGTTCCTCAAGGCGGCTCCCACGAATACGGGGAATATCTCCCGACGTATCACCGCCTGACGTAGGGCGGCCTTGAGTCTCTCGGGGGCTACCCGTCCCTTCTCCTCGTACTCGTCCAGAATCTCGGGGTCGTAGTCGGCCAGACGTAAGACTACCTCCTCATAGTAGGGTAGGATGTCGTCCGTAAGCTCCAGAGGCTCGGTTCTGTACTCTTCCCCCGTCTCATCCACGTCCCATATGTAGCTCTTGAGCTCCAGCAGGTGTTTCACCCCCACGAACTCCTTCTCCATGCCGATGGGCAGGGTTATCAGAAGGGGCTCTATGCCGAGCCTCTTGCGCATGCCCTCAAGGGTGCGCTCGTGGCTGGCACCGATGCGGTCCATCTTGTTTATGAAGACGATGCGGCTCACCCCGTACTTGTTGGCCTGACGCCATACCGTCTCGCTCTGGGGCTCAACTCCCTCAACGGCGCTGAAGATGACGACGAGACCGTCAAGGACCTTCAACGAGCGCTCAACCTCCACGGTGAAGTCTATGTGTCCGGGCGTGTCTATTATGTTTATCTGGTGCCCCTTCCAGTAGGTGCTCACCACCGCCGAGGTGATCGTTATTCCCCTCTCCTTCTCCTGCTTCATCCAGTCGGTGATGGTGGTGCCGGCATCAACGCTCCCCAACCTGTGGGTGCGTCCCGTGTAGTACAGGACCCGCTCGGTGGTCGTCGTCTTGCCCGCGTCTATGTGCGCTATAAAGCCTATGTTCCGTATCTTGGACAGGTCGTACTCCGCAACCTTCTCCCTCTTACCCTTACCCTTCTTGGCCATGGTGATATGAGCCGACCTATACCGAAAGCCTCTTGCGCCCCTTCCTGCGACGACGCTTCAGGACCTTACGGCCTCCCGGAGTGCGCATGCGGGCCCTAAAGCCGTGGGTCCTCTTCCTCTTACGTCTGGACGGTCTGTAGGTGATGGACATAGGTGGGTATTATACTGGAGACGAGGCGACCGTAAAATAGGGGGTATGCGTGAGACCAAGACGGCGAAGGATCTGGCTGAGGTCTACCGGGAGTGGAAGGAGAGGGCCAAATCCCGCTCTCGCGACCGCAAGGACAGCTTTTTGACCATATCGGGAATACCCATAAAGGACCTATACACCCCTCTGGACATCCCCGGATTTGATTACGCCGAGAAGCTCGGGTTCCCCGGCGAGTACCCCTACACCCGCGGGCCCTACTACAACATGTACCGCGGTAGGCCTTGGACCATCCGCCAGTT
>JAADDJ010000043.1 GCA_013153965.1 Thermotogae bacterium | reverse complement strand
CCCGAAGGGGACCTCCCCGCTCGACTTGCATGGCTAAGGCACGCTGCCAGCGTTAGCCCTGAGCCAGGATCAAACCCTCCAAGGCACAGAAAATGCTACCTGAAGGGTAAAATCCGTTCTTCTCTCCCTCCCCTCCCTACCTACTCGGCTCTCATACAGAAGCACAGAATAATGGGGGGTGTTCTTGAATTTGTCAAGTACCCCCCTCTGCGGATGATTCTCCACTCAATCTATCATCCAGATGCGGTGGGTATTATAAGGGTGAAACGCCGCCGGTGCGCGTCGGCTATCTGATGAGCAGTTTGTACGTGGTGCCGTTGAGACGCAGGAATAGGAGGCCTCCCCTTAGCGACACGTCTCTTTCCCCTATCAGACGACCCCCACCTAAGCGCCTGCCCGCGGCGTCGTAGAGGGCGAAGTTGCAACCTCCGGGACAGCGTAGCGTCAGGCGGTCTCCGTTTAAGGTGTAGGATGCCCCATCTCCGGTTCTCCTCTCGGCTACGGAGAGGCCCTCCAGCCGGCGAACGTATCGGGGGGAGCTGCTGGTATCCGCCCCTACGAACAGGAGCGTGTATCCATCCAGGGAGCCATTTCTCCAGTATATCCTGTTATGGACGGTGTGGTACGAGGAATCCACGGCGTACTCCACGTATCCCACACCCCGAACGTAGGTAAAATGCACGAAGTCGTTGTAGGTATGGATTATCTGGCGCAGGATCTGGTAGGAGGTGTCGCTGTCGTATCTTAGGGTGTCCCAACGACTTAGGAGGATAGAGTAGGAGAGGAGACCGGAGGTTATGATGGTGTCGGTGTCGGGGCTTATGTGGGTGTAGGACATGTACGAGGGTAAGAGTACGGCGCTGTCGGGAAGGTAGTCGGAGTCGTAGAATCCTACATCCAGAGTTTCACCCACGGTGGGGCCACACCAGTCGTAGGCGGGCCATCTGTCGTTGAGCAGCATGGGAAAGCGCAGGGACCTGACGGGTACGTTCAGATTCCAAGCGTGAGCCAGCAGTCCCAAGAATCTCTTGCCGTAGAACTCCACCCAGTAGAAGGTGTTGTAGTACGCATACACCGTATCGGACTGCAGAGAATCTGGGTTAATGGTCAGTATGCTCACGACCCGACTTCCGGCGGGGAGGACGCAATCAAATCCGGTGGTGAAGGTGGTAATTACGCTGTCCCTCTCCTGACCGGCGTACTCCCCTCCCAAGCTGTAAATCCTCACCTGCCCCATACTGTATCCCGCCATCTCAAGAGGATCAAGGCTCAAAAGGACGTAAATCATGGTCGTATCACTCCAAGCATATCTCCGACACCTCCAGTTTGGTACGGACATCCTCGCCCCTGTACTTGCCCGGTACGAATATGGTGATTATGAGTTTGCCATTTTCAAAGTCGGGGGGAACGGGGGCCGTCGGTGGCACGTACATTCCGGGCCTAAGGCCTCTCCTGTAGTCCCGCTCTATCAACCGGGCCTTACCCTTAGGGTCCGGGTCAAACCGCCATGTCCCCCTCATCAGTTGCCCCCTCCTCTTATTCCACACCCACATGTCCATGATGAAGGCTCTCTTAGTCCTCACGTAGAACCTCAGCCTCTCGCTCCCGTAGTGCTGGGTGGAATCCAAGATTATCTTTATCACGCCTCCGGCCGGCACGGCCGTGTTTCCGACCCTAAAGGTGTCCAAGATGAAGGTAGTGGCTTTCCCAACCTTCCACTTACAGTTTGATAGGCGGGGTAGGTTCGGCGGTGTGGTGTCCCTCCTTATACCTAAGCCCTCCGAGAACCATTCGCCGAAGGCCGCTCTTCTCCTACGCTTGGGGAGGGTGTCGCAGGGAGTGCCGGAGGGACAGAGAAGGGGATAGTCTATGGTGTCGCCCTTGGGGGTTATGGCCCTTATACCCCCGCCCCCGGCTGCCATCATCCAGAGCATAGAGAACGGATGATTATATGCCCGAAGACTCGCCCCTCTAAGACGTCTCCCCCATCGGCATTATCGCGCGTCATTCGCTGCCGCCTACCTCCCCACCTCCCTCTCATCAACCATACCGTCGTGCGTACAGAAACAGTCGCCGTAGTTCGTCGGGCACCGGCACACGGTGATGGTACTGTCGCCCACCCTAACCTTCACCTTCATTCCCAAGTCCATATCCGCCCTTCCGCTCGCATCTACGGGTGGGCTGCCGAGCAGGAGCGTAGCCCCAAACGCTAAAGCAAATAGCAGCTCTCTCATATTCTAAGGTACCCCTTAAGTTTTACGCCGAAGATGTAGTCCGCCTTGCGGTACGTGATGGGGTTGAGATTGAGGGTGTCGGTAGGGTAGAGCTTGGCATTCAGGGAGATGTAGAGGCCGGTAAGGCCCCTCTCAAAGGAGAGGAAGACCCAGACCCTATCGTATATGCCCACCAGGGCATCCGGATGCTCCACGACCTTCTCCCAGCCCATGCGGGCCGTGGCTATGTTTCCGACCGAGAGGGTTAGACGCATGATGTTGGAGTATGTGGGTGCGAGGCCGGGGTACATCCAGACCCTCAAGGAGTTGCTCAACCTGACGAACTCCGAAAAGCGCCACGGTAAGTTCAAACTCACGGTCGTGTAATTTCCGAGCTCACCCGTGGCGTAGTTGTACAGATTCCCGGCGGAGAACCACAGAGACCAGTAGTTCGCATTCACGTTGAAGAGGGAGGACAGGCTAACGTCCCTACTTAGATAATGTACCAGGGTATCCCTGAAGGGGTCGTAGCTGTACGCATCTCCAAGACTCGCATCCATGTAGATTCTGTGTCCCTGGCCGAAGCCTAACCCCAAGGAAGGGCTTACATACTTGGAGTAAGGCTCCCCCTGCTCGCGACCCATCCCCAAGTCCATTCCGAGGCCCACGTAGTTGAACTTCCATACGTTGTACAGGGTGCGGTGGAGGGTAAAGCTCATGTCCCTTGAGCCGGCGGCCGGCATGAAGGTTATACGCTCGGCGTAGAAGAGGGAGTCTATCTGGCTGTAAGACACACCCACATCCCACTCCTGTGAGGAGTATCCGAAACCGAAAGCCTTACTCCAGCCGCTCCTCCACCCCGAGAGCTCGTCGTAATAGTCCGCATGCATCAGAACTGCGCCCCCCTGAAGGTAGCCGTAGTTGAAGGTGAAATCAAGGTCGGCCAAGATGTTGGTGTCCTTCACAGACAGGAAGTTCCCGGGATTGAGGAGGTCAGGATAGGGGTGCTGACCGGTGTATCTGCCAAAGAAGGAGCCTAAGGCGATGTTCTCGTTCCTGTAGTTGGTCCGTAGGAGACTCCACATCTGGTTGGAGTCCGTCCTGACGGTTAGTAGGGCCAAGTTCGCCCCCCGGATGGAGACCCCTCCCTTGAGGCCGAAGGTTATCGGTATCTCGTTCCCATACTCGTCCATACCAATGTTGCGAGTGTAGAGGAGGGGCATGTAGGGTAAAAAGTCGTTGAAGTTCGGGGTGAAAAGGTCCCTGTCGTGGGTGAAGAAGGGTCTCCTCTCCTGTAGGTAATACCTATATCGGCTCACGTTTATGTAGTAGGGGTCGGACTCCACGTTGGAGAAGTCGGGCTTTACGGTCAGATGGGCGAAGTTATCCTCAACGGTTAGTCGTATGTCCCCTCCGAAGTAAAAGCGCTCCAGCCGGTCGTACCCGGCTATCCAGGGGTTGTACAGGGAGTCCCTCCGATACGTGCCGTAGGGCATCAGGCTTAAGGCCCATGAGAGGGGAGGGGAGAGCCTCACGCGGTGCATGTCCGGGAATATTCCCCGGCGATTGAGGGGCGTCCGAAGACTGTAGCCGTCCCCCGTACCCCTATCAAAGGCTATTCCCCACACCGTACCCCTGCGATAACGGAATGCCTTGAAAGGTATCCTCATCTCCACTATGTAGCCGTCCTCCGTCAGAGTGCCGGCCGCGTCCCACTCCGTGTCCCACTGGGAGTTGAAGAGTCCGGAATTCACCTCAACGTCCGCCCTGTTGCCGAAGGGGTCGGCGAAGAAGCGGTAATACCTCCTCCCGCTCCCATCGTAAGGGTCTAACTCTATCTGGACGTTATCCGGCGACAGGGAGCCCCTCTTACCCCTCTGGAGGACGGGCCTCCTGCCCTCGCATACGAAGGCGACGTAGAGGGCCTTATCAGTGTAGAAGATTTTGGCCGTAGTCGGATAGGGAGCTTCACCGTTGAACTCCGGATATTGCTGCTTGAAGTCCGTAAAGGTTAAGGCGGAATCCCAAACCTCCTCCAAATGCCCATCAATCTTAATATCCCGCAGTTTTGGGATGGGGAGTGTGCTATCCGGAATGCTGACTAAAACCATTCCAAATACTGTCATACTCACCTCCCGGAATAGAAATTGTAAGCCCGCAGCACGCTCCGGCCGTCGGAGGGCCCGGCTTCGTAGAACACTATCCGGCCGTTCTTTACAACCAGCTTTAGGGGAGGAGCCTTCACGCCGAATATCTCAAAGAACTTGAGAAACACCATATCTGTATCCAAGATTACCTTTCCCCCATACCTCATGCTCTTTATCCACTTGCGACTCTCCTCGGCGTCCCCGTGAGGTAGAACGAGGATGGTCGCCGGATGAGATGTTAGGACCTCCCACTCCTTCGGGGAGACTATGCACGCCGTCGGAGGATGTACGTATGCTATGTAAGTTTCTGCTCCGGAGGATGGGAGCACTACGGGGGCTGGGACCTTGTGGAGTAGGTCCCGCTCAAAGATTTCACACTCCTTGAGCACGTTGACCCTCCACAGCAGGAAAAGAGAGAAGAGAAAGAGGAGGACGCTAACGAACGGGAAATTCTTTAACCTCTGTCCCATCGCTCACCTTAACGTATATCCTACCCGCCCTCTCGTAAAGTTCCACTATTGACGGGAGGCTGTCCGGGTACTCCGGCCACCGCGGTATGCTGTCCCTACCCCGTTTAATCCAAGTGATTTTTCCCGCTTCAGGTACGGGGAAGAATCCGCAGGACTTCCCTACGAGCTTGACCTCCGGCAGCTTCAGCTTGAACACGCAGGGGTAGAAGTGGAAGGCGTAGTACAAAGTATCTCCCTTGAGGTACATGAAGGTGTAGGTGTCGTTGTAGCCGAGTTTATCAACCTCTTCGGGCATGGTGAAGGCCGACCTTTCGTATATGCCGTTGAGGGTGTATATCTGGACGTAGTGGCCGTAGTTGAGGGTGCGGGAGCCATAGGATAGCCTCGGGGTGGATGCGTTCATCAGGATCTTATCTTTGTACCTGAAGACCTGCAAGGGCTGGGTGTGGTCCGACCTTATGAGGAACTTTACCTTGAGTTTGCCGTCGGGGGAGTAGTACCGCACCCTCCTCCTGTACCACTCCACCACGAAGAACCCGTCGTTGCACCCTACCAGAAAGTTATACTTGCCGGGGGAAGGGGGAGGAGAGAGCCGCACGGTATCCCCTCCGGACACTATCAGGGAATTCCCGTCGTAGGCGTACTCCCTCCCTCCGTAGGAGCATCGCGCGAGGGAGTATGTGGGGGTCGCGGCATCAGCCTCGTAGGGCTTAAGGGCCATATAACCCCACATCGCCACGCAAAGGGAAACGCCTAAAGCTATCATCCTTTCCATTTACCCTCCATTTTATGCATGATAAAACCGCTGGGCGTCCCTCTCCTTTCCTTCTTAGAATTGTTCCCGTATGCGTCCCCTACCCTCCGGATACCTGACCTTGCAGGCTCTCAAGAGATTGAAGGAGCGGGCGGGGGATGTGATGTACTATCCCGTTGAGGGTAGGGCGAGGGCGGTCTTGGAGGAGCTTCAAGCCTTCAAAGTCCCCGCCGTGCCGGGGGAAGATTTCCACCTATGGGTCGCCAGAGCCGATGAGAGCCTCGTGGTGGTGGGGGCGAGGGAGTTGAGGGCGGAGAGGATAACCGTACGCCGTGGAGGAAAGTTGAGCCTGCAGAGCATAAGCCGCAAACTGGTGAATGCTGGTTTCCGGAGGGAGGATTTCGCCGAGAAACCCGAAACGTTCGCCGTGAGGGGTGGAATCTTTGATATAGTCTTCAGGAATGGGGCGCTCCGGGTGGTTCTGCTGGGGGATGAGGTTGAGGAGATAAGGGAATTCTCCCCCTACACCCAGTTGAGTACGGGAGAAAGATACGACACTTTTACCTTCCTCCTTCCCTCCGACGACACCCTGCCGGGGGAGGTTCTGGAGCTCCCGAAGGGGGATAGGGTGCGATTCAACCCCCCCTTCGGGGACTTCAACCGGGCGTTGGAGTACGTGCGCCACATGAGGCGGCGAGGGTACGAAGTGAAGTTCGCCGGCAATCCTATAAGATTGGCCCTATTCTCGGGACTCGGTGTCAAGCCGATAGGCGGGAACCTGTACGAGGGATTCACGGACGACGAGCGAAGGGAGGTGTATCTGGGAGAGTGGGAGATAATTGGAGCGAGGCCTACCGAGGGGAGCGTCCTCATCTCCAAGATAAAGGTTAAGACGCCCCGATATCTGGAGCCCGGCGATTACATCGTCCATGAGGACTACGGCGTGGGCATATTCCTCGGTCTGGAGAGGAGGGATGTGGGAGAGGTGATCCTGCTCCAGTACTCGGATGGGAGGCTCTCGGTCCCCGTATATAAGGCCACCAAGCTCACCCGATACGTGGGACCCGAGGGTTTCACCCCGCCCCTCTCATCCCTGAGTCGCAGAACGTGGCACAGGGAGAAGGCTCAGGCCCTCCTTGAGAGCTCCAAGATAGCCCGGGAGCTTCTGAACATAATCGTGAGCCGTAAGGTCCCGAGGGGCTTCAACTACCCTCCCGTAGCCGAGGAGAGAGCCTTCGCCGCCACGTTTCCCTACGGGGAGACGGAGGACCAGCGAAGGGCCATAGAGGAGATACTGGGGGATCTGGAGGGCGATTTCATAATGGACAGGCTTCTCGTGGGAGAGGTGGCCTTCGGGAAGACGGAGGTAGCCTTGAGGGCGGCCTTCCGGGTTCTGGCCCACGGGAAGTCCGTCGTGTGGCTCGTTCCGAGCACCCTCCTCGCGTACCAGCACTATCGCAATATTGAGCCGAGACTGCGGCGGTTCAACATCCCCGTCTATATGGTATCAAGGCTCTCAAGGAAGGTGGGCAAGGGACCGGCCCTCTACGTGGGCACCCACGCCCTCTTGAGGGCGGACATTCCGGATGTGGGCTTGGTGATAGTGGATGAGGAGCAGCACTTCGGTGTCCTCCAGAAGGAGCACTTCAAGCGGTTGAACCCGAAGCTGGACTATCTGTACCTTTCGGCCACGCCCATCCCCAGAACCCTCGGCATGGGACTGGAGGGCCTGATAGACGTCTCCTACCTGCGCACACCTCCCCCGGGGCGACTGCCCGTTATAACCTACATAGGGGAGTACGAGGACGAACTGGTCGTTGAGGCCATAAACCGGGAGCTTCGTAGGGGAGGTCAGGTCTTCTACGTTCTCAACCGGGTGGAGGGGCTGGAGAGGGTGGTTGAGCGCTTGAGGAAACTGCTTCCCGGTGTTCCCATAGCCATGCTCCACGGCCGCATGCCCAAGCGGGAGGTCCGGAAGGTGATGGACGAATTCTACGATGATAGGATAAAGGTCCTCGTATCCACGGCCATAGTGGAGGCGGGTTTGGACTTTCGGAACGCCAACACCCTGATAGTTGAGAGGCCGGAGCTTATGGGTTTGGCGCAGCTTCACCAGCTTAGGGGCAGAGTGGGGAGATGGACCGTTCAAGCCTACGCGCACTTCCTGTACAGGCCTCCGCTGCGCGAGCAGGCGCGGAAACGGTTGGAGTATCTGGCCATGTACTCCTCTTTGGGTGAGGGGTACAAGCTGGCCCTGAGGGACCTTGAGCTGCGGGGTATGGGGGAGCTGTTGGGCATAAAGCAGCACGGTAGGGTGGCGAAAGTGGGATTTAAGCTCTACCTTAAGTTCATCCGTAGGGCCATGGGCCTTGAGGGGGACGTGCGGGAGCCCGAAGACAGGTACGCGCACATTCCGGACGATTACATAGCCGACCCCGATAGGCGGGTGGAGTACTACGTGAGACTGGCCGAGGCCAACGCCCCCCACGAGGTAGATGCCATAGTTCGGGAGATGGAGGATATATTCGGGCCTCCACCCGAGCCGCTCCTCCGCTTGGCCGCCCTGCACAGGCGGAGGGTTGAAGGCCTATGAGAGGGAACGGTAGTACGCGTCGTATCCCCTGTCCCTCAGGATCTTGGCCAGCTGGCGGCTCAACCTGCCCTTGCGACACACCAGAATGTAGGTGCCATCCTTGGGCCAGCCCTCACTCTCCTTGAGAACCTCCCCGAATCTCTCGGGAGATACATAGACGACCTTCCCCTCCAGACCCTCCGGGGCCCGCAGCGGGTCCGCCTCATCGTAATCGCTATCAAGCGAAAGAAGACGCACATTCTCCATCGCGCGTGTTAGAGCCGGTAGGACCTTCTCCTCCTCAACCTTCACCTCGCGCAACCTCGTCCTCACGGGCGAGGATGTGGCTATGGCGCAGAATTCCGGTATGGACGCGGATAGGTCGTATATGGCCAAATCCCTCGCCTTGGCTATTATCTCCTCCTTATCGTAGGTGGCCAGAGGGCGGATGACCGGTATCCTGACCGCCTCCTCAATCACCCGGAGGTTGGGAAGCGTCTGGGTGGATACCTGACCTATGGACTCCCCCGTTATCAGGGCCTCGGCCCTTACGCTCCTGCTCATGATCTCCCCCGCCCTGTACATCATCCTCTTGAGGACGACGAGACGCAGCTCCCTCTTAACGGAGAAGAGGGCCTCAAGTATGGGGGAGAAATCCACCACGTAGAATCGCGGGGTGTATCCGAATATCCAATCCTCGTACAGCCTCCTCAGTATCGCGTGCGTTCCCCGGATATGCTCCTCACCGCCCAAGTCGTATAGGACGAAGTCCAACTTCACTCCCCTCTTGAGGCTCATCCATGCCGCCACGGGGGAATCAAAACCGCCGGATACGAGGGCCAAGGCCCTCGCCTGCGTACCTACGGGGAGACCGCCGGGCCCCCTCTCCCACCTGTGATGGACGAAGACGCGCTCTCCCCTTATCTCAACGTTTATTTGAACCTCCGGAGACTCCAGATTTACGCCGGCGGAGTGGGGATATAGGACGGCCCCGAGATCCCTCTCAAGCTGCTGGGAGGAGTAGGTTCTGTCCCGGACCTTCACCCTGACGGCGAACTTCTTCCCTCTGACGGCGTGCGCGAAGACCTCACTTAGGCGCTCCTTCAACCTATCAACGCCCTCAAAGGGCCACTCCACCGCCCTCGCGTACGCCGCCACCCCGAAGATCCTACGCAGCACGTGGGATATGTCCTCCTCGGTTTCAACGTATATCCGGTCCCTGTCCCTCCGTACCTTCCCCGAATGCCCGAATCTGGCGAGAGCCTCCCTCACATTGTCGGCCAACCGGTGTATGAACTGGCGCTTCACCCCCTCGGATTTCGTGAAGATCTCCGACGAATACCTTATTAAAAACACGGCGGTAATTGTAAGGACGATGCTCCCCACCTTAGAATGCACGGCTCCATGCTCCGGAGCATCCTCTACCTGTTCTCGGGAAACTCCATCTCGGCCCTCCTCAACCTTCTCGCCAGCTTCCTCATACTCAAGTATCTGACGGCCTCCCAGTACGGCTCCTACGCCGTCGCCGTTGATTTCGTCAATATGCTCACCCTCATAGGCGGCTCCTTCTTCGTCAATGCCCTCCAGAGGTACTCGGCCCTCTACACCGCCTCCCGCGATAGGGGAAAGTTGGCGGGCCTCCTCAAACTCTCCTTGGGATATGGGCTCGTCGTCTCCACCCTCGTGGCCCTCGGCCTCCTCATATTCGGCGAGGCCGTAGCCGTCAATATCCTGCGGGGGGAGGAGTACGCCCTGTACTTGAGACTCTACGCCCTCGCCGTGCCGTTCATAACCCTCGCCTCCTATCTCGCCTCCTACATGAAGGGTAAGGGGATGTTCGGCAGGGTGGGGATGTTTGACCTCACCTTACCGACGGTCCTGCGGGTCGGCGTGCTCGGGGCGGGACTACCCACCTTCAGGGGCCACGGCTCCGTGGTCGCGACCGTGTCGCTGGTCGTGAAGTTCCTATCCAACTTCCTCCTCAACGTGCTCGCCTCGTGGAAATCGCTGGTGTCGGACCTGATGGCGGAGGCCGAATACGCCTTTGGGGAGTGGATCAGGTACAGCATATTCATATGGGGGCGATACGCCCTGTCGGTGCTCTCATCCAACGCCAAGAACGTACTCGTTGGAGCTCTCCAAGGGGCGGCACAGGGGGGAGTCTTCAAGGTGGCCTTTCTGCTCCTGTCCCCCGTGTATATGCTGGAGACTTCAATAGTTAGCGTCCTATTTACGAGGATAACCGGCGATATAGCCAAGGGTAGGGACGTCATACCGGAGGTCAGACGGTTCGCCTTCTACATCTCATCGTTGGAGTTGGCTCTCGGCACCCTCATGGTCCTGCTCGGTCCCCCCATCCTCCGATTCTTCGGCAAGGGATACGAGGCCGCCTCCTCACTACTGGCTACCGTCCTTCTGGCCTACGTCGTCAATTCGGCCTCATCAACCCACAAGGTCTTCCTCCTGTCCAAGGGGAGGAGCGATAGGATCTTCATAATACACGCGGTTAAGGCTACCATAGCCCTGCTGGGCGGATATCTCCTGATAAGGCTGTTCGGAACGAAGGGGGGAGTCTTCGCCTTCCTTGCGGAGGCGACGGCCGGAACCCTCCTCGCGTATTACTTCTTCGGGCGCTTCACACGCAGGGCACCGCTGGATCTCAAGATAATTTTGAGCCTCGCGGCCGCGGTGGCCACTGCCGTCTTCATAGGCCTGTAGGGCGAGTACGAACGCCTTAGAATATCCTCTTGAACAGCTGGAAGGATAGGTTGATGGTCGCCCTCGGTCTGTTCTTAACCTTCTTCGCTTTGGCCGTCCTATTTACGTTGGTCATAGACGTCTTCCTTGATGGGTTGCCGAGACTGAACATCAAGTTCCTCACATCCTACCCCTCAAGACATCCGGAGCATGCGGGGATACTTCCGGCTCTGGTGGGCTCCATATGGATAGGGATCCTCACGGCCCTCATATCCTTTCCCTTGGGGGTCGCCACGGCCATATACCTTGAAGAGTACGCTCCGAAGAACTTCATAACGGAGCTTCTGGAGATAAACATCGCCAATCTGGCCGGCGTTCCCTCGGTCATATACGGCATACTGGGGCTTGAGCTCTTCGTCAGGGCTATGAATCTCGGAAAGAGCGTAATCTCCGGTGCCCTCATACTCGCCCTGCTGGTCCTTCCCATGATAATAATCGCCTCCCGGGAGGCCATAAGGAACGTTCCCTACTCCATCCGCGAGGCCGCGTACGCTCTCGGAGCCAGCAAGTACCAGACGGTCCTGTATCAGGTGGTTCCCGCAGCCATGCCCGGGATCCTCACGGGTACCATACTGGCCATGTCCCGGGCCCTCGGAGAGACCGCCCCCCTCATAATGGTGGGCGCCCTAACGTTCGTGCCCTTCATACCCGAGAGCATATTTGATCCCTTCACCGTCCTTCCGATCCAGATATTCAACTGGGTTTCCCGTCCCCAGAAGGAGTTCGCGACCAACGCTGCCGCCGCCATAGTGGTCCTCCTCGCCCTGACCTTCTCCCTGAACTTCATCGCCATATACCTCCGGAACCGATACTCCAAGTACTCGCCCACCGAATGAGCGCCTCCATCCCCATAGTCGCCATACACGGGGTGGGGGGAAGCGGCAGGGTGTGGTCCCGTGTCGGACGCATCCTCAACGGGAAGATTCGGCTCCTACCCATAGACCTACCCGGTCATGGGGGCGCTCCGGGCCGCCCCTCGCCGACGATCTACGGGTACGCCCACGCCCTCTCAAAGGCGATTGAGCCCTACGGGAAGGTCCTTCTGGTCGGTCTCTCCATGGGGGGTGGCGTGGCGGTGGCCACGTACCTGAACCGTCCGTCAAATGTGGTGGGCATAGTTCTCGTGAATTCGGCCCTGCGAATGCCTCTCCTGCCTCCGGATATGGACCGGGAGAGCCTATGCCGGCGGATATACCTCGGCGCACGCTTTAGAAGAGGTTGCGTGAGGGAGCTGGCCAAAGTCCCGGATGAGGTTTTGAGGGCGGATATGCGGGCCGCCGCCTACGACCTGCTCGGCGACGCCCACCGTGTGGGGGTACCCGTCCTGTTCCTCCGAGGGAGCTTTGATAGGTTGGTGGGGGCGGATGTGATCTCTGAGAGCGTCCGGAGGGTGCCCGGGGCATCCGTATCCGTCCTGCCCGCCTCCCACATGGCCCCCGTGGAATTCCCGCGGGCCGTGTCCCGGGCCCTGTCGGAGTTCTACTTTCGCACCGTGAAAGATTCCCCGGCAGTATAATAGCCGGTTATGGACGAGATAATAAGGAAGGTTGAGGCCGATTACCGTAGGCAGGATCTCCCCCAGATAAAGCCCGGCGACACCGTACGGGTCCATTGGCGTATAACGGAGTTCAAGGAGGACCCGAAGACGAAGTCCGTGGATGTGCGCACGAGAGTTCAGGTCTTTGAGGGCGTGGTCATAGCCCTTCAGGGTAAGGGGTTGAACCGCCGCATAGTCGTCCGTAAGATAAGCCACGGCGTCCCCGTTGAGAGGATCTTCCCCATACACTCGCCCTATCTGGAGAAGTTGGAGATCGTGAATAGGGCCAAGGTGCGCCGTGCCAAGCTCTACTACCTGCGCCATAAGGTCGGACGGGCGGCACGCCTAAAGATAATCCGTGAGAATCAGGGAAAGAGGTAGAGAGGGAGAGAGGCTGGCCGAGGAGTTCTTCCGGCGCGGCGGGTACGAGGTCGTGGCGAGGAATTACCGGAAACTCTCGGGCGAGATAGATTTGGTGCTCCGCAAGGGAAACACCGTATATTTCGTTGAGGTTAAGGTTGATAATCCGACCTTCAGGGCCGTTGAGCGTATTGACGACGGAAAGTTGAATAGGATGCTCATGACGGCGGAAGCGTACCTGTCCGAGATGGGGCTTGACGGCTACGATGTCAGATTCATCCTCGCCGTCGTGGATGGGACGGGAGTGAGGGTGGTGCCCGTAGATGAGAATCTCGTTTGAGGAGCTCCTATCCTTCGTGGTATCCCTCCGTCCCCGCAGGATAACTTTCAACTTCAACAGCTCGGCCATATACGTTGAGGGAAATTTCGGCGAGGATACGGATGTCATTCGGCTTTGGGATAGGTTGAAGTTGGAGGAGGGGGAGAAGGTTGAGTGCTGCGGGGAGTACTACGACGGCACGAAGCGGAAGGCCAGCTTCTACACGCTGGGCTTCGCCGTCCATCTCAAGACATCCCTCGGATGGTACCGGGGGACGGTTGAGGCCTTCGCCATCCTGTACGACGTGGGAACGGTCTCCATAATTGACGGCAGGAAGAGGAGGACGTTCAGGGGGAGCTTCAAGGAGAGGGGAGCCTCCCACCTGTACGGCTGGAGCTACGCGCACGTCCCCGGAGGGGGAATGTTCTACAGGAGGGTCCTGCGGGCGACCCGCCGCTTCGCTCTACTCCCGGGGAGATTCCTGCGACTTGACGAGCCGAAGGGTTTCAACGTCCTTCTGAGGCTCTACGAGGAGGTCCCCGGATGGGAGAGGAGCGTGGGCGGCCTCCTACTCCTCGGAGGAGATACGTTGAGATCCCGCTCTGGGGAGACCTTGAGGGTCGGCAGGTACGTCATAAAGCCTCTGGATGAGGACCTCCTCCTGATACACGAGAGGAGGGCCGTATTCCGGATAATATACGAGAGACTGACATCCAAGCCGGTGCCGAGGCGGAGACTCCTGATGGCCGTGGATGTTGAGGAAGTTCAGCCGCCCATCTCCAAGCGACTTGAGGAGTTGGGATTCGTCTTTAGGGGGAACACCTTGGTTGAGGTACCTTCATTCCTGCGGATCGTAAATCCGGGGACCGTGGAGGAGATGCTCTCCTCCGTCAGCGGAACGGAGAATCCCGCGCTGCTCGCTCTGAAGGTGGCCCGGATACTCGCCGCGGACATCACCTTCAACCCCGAGGATCTCGTCATGAATCTGATGCTGTGCAACAATCCCTATCAGGACCCGGAGGGCAAGGTCATAGTTCGGAGGATAACGCAGGAGGATCTGGAGGACCTACTACCCTGAGTTTGAACGATCGTTCAAGCCACCCGTATAATACCCTACCGATGCGACGCATCTCCCTTCTTCTCCCTCTGCTTCTGCTCTCGTGTAGGGGGACATCCCAACCCTCACGGGAGGGCGAGAGGGACTGGGTGAGGACGGTTGAGGCCGAAGTCGTAAGACCATCAACTATAGAGAGGAGAGTCAGGTTGGTGGGCACGGTGAGGGGAGAGAATGAGGCTTTGGTATTCCCCGATATGGGAGGACGTCTTCTCAAGCTGAACGTGAGGGAGGGACAGTACGTCAGGAGGGGGCAGGTGGTGGCCCTCATAGACCGCTCCGCTCCGGGATTTGACGTCAAACCGCTGACGGTCATAGCGCCGGCTTCCGGATACGTGCAACTCCTCGTTCGGGACGTAGGTACGACCGTCGGACGGGACAAACCCCTCATGCGGATAGTCTCAAAGAGGAGGCTGAAGGTGTCGGTGGCGGTGCCGGAGGCCTACGCCTCCAAAATCCGCAGGGGAACCGAGATGTACGCCGAGGGGATCCCGGTGAGGGTGTCCTCCGTGTCCCCCGTCCTTGATCCCAAGAGCCGAACCCTCCCCGTGGAGGGTGTGGTATCCGGGCCCTTCATACCCGGCCAGAGCGTCCTCGTGGAGTTGGTCGTTGAGAGGAGGGACAGCGTCAAGGTCCTCCCCGCATCCGCCCTCGTGGGGGGCGTACGTAAGGGGGTCTTCGTCTATGGGGGCGGCAAGGTGAGGTACGTACCCGTAAAGTTGGGTCTGACCACGGCCGAGAGGGTGGAGATACTGGATGGGATAGACTTCGGGGACACCGTGGTGGTCTTCGGGGCCTCCACCCTGAAGGACGGCCAGAGGGTGAAAATCACCTTAAGAGAATCTTCCGAACCTTCCTCCCGACCTTGACGAACCATACGCCTCTCCTTAGGACCACCCTCATGGGTCCAAGGCCCTCGGTGAATTTCCTTCCGGCCGCGTCGTATATCTCAACCTTCCCCTCGGAGATGACCCGCACCTCCCTACCCGCCACGATCACCTCAAGGGGGGCATCTTCGCTCATCTCCTCCACCGCCGTGAGATCCTCGTAGCGCAGCAGGACTATGTCCCTGTCGGTGGGGAGTTTGTAGGAGTTCCCGCAGATGAATACGGATGAGCCTCTCACCGCCACAGCCGTCGCCTCATCGTCCAGAGAGTAGGGGGAGTCGTACGTGAGGACCCACAGGGTATCCCCAGTCTCAGGATTCAAGCTCACAAGGAGCATATCCCGGCCCGTACCGGCGTTTATGGAGTATCCTACGGCCATCAGGCGCCCGTCGGGGGTCAGGAGGAGGTCCGTGAAGACGTCATCGGAGTTGAAGGGGCCGTTGTAGGAGAACTCCCACATGACCGCTCCCACGGAATCCAACCTCACCACGAGGGCATCCCTGCCGTTCAACCCGTTATCCACGTATCCGGCGACGTAGGCGCCTCCCGATGGGTCGGTGGCCACAGCGAAGGCTACATCCGTGGCGTTGGCCGAGCCGTTGCGGGAGAAACTCCAACGGGTACCTCCAGTCTCCATCTGCAGTTGGGCCACGTAGAAGTCCCCATCCTTACTGCCCACCACGACCGGATGTCCCCCCGAGGATATGGCGACTCCCCAGAGCTTGGCGTCGCTCGGGGTTATGCTCCAAACTTCGCTTCCGGTGGCATCAACCCTCTGCACCTCCCCATCCGCCCCGAAACCTACGACCACCGCGCCACCTCCGGGAGAGGGAGCCGCATCCGTGTAGGAGTACCCTCCGGGCTCGTACCTCCAGAGCTTGCTTCCCGTACTCCGCTCCAACTTCAGCACGAACCTGCGGCTGGGGGTGAGCCAGTCGGCGCTGTAGGTCTCATAGTCGGTCCCGTAGGCGTAGTAGTGGCCATCATCCCCTATGGTCACGCCGGAGAATCCCTCCCGACGCCCGCAACCGTCCGCGGAATCAACGTACATCCAGACGGTGGCCGCCGAATCCATCTTGGCGACGAAACCGCACGGAAGGTCATCCCCCGAGTACGGATAGACCGTCCCCCCCATCACGAATGTTGAGTCCGATGGGTCTAAAAGGATCCTCTTCACGTTGGAGCGTCCGTCCCCCGGGAAGGCAAATATGTACTGCCAGAGGAAGGAGCCATCCGCCGCGGCCAACTCCGCCGCGTAGAGGGCGACACCGTAATTCCCCGCGATCACGGGATTTCCGGAGGGGGAGAGGGTCATGGAGTAGCAGGCATCCTCGCCCGCCCCGTCAATGCGCACGTCCCAGACCAGATAGGCTACGAGAAGGTACATCGTAGCATTTTAAAGATGGAATATGCCCACCTCCTGACCGTAAAATACGGACTCTATGATGTTGAGCGCAATTTTCGGAAGTTGCGGGTGTTTGGAGCCGGTGAATTTGAGCGAAGACACTCTGCAGGATCGTCCGTATCTGGACACTTGGAACCATCCGACCGAGAGGAGTACCAAGAACGTAGCCGTATGCAACGGTAAGGTCCATGTGGCATGGTTCAACTCGCCCACGTGGTCCCACACCGGAGTTCTCTATTACCGGCGGAGCCTTGACGGAGGTTTGAACTGGGAGCCGAAGGTGGCCCTGGTGGGTCCGAGGGACTTTTGGAGGGAGCTGTGGATAGATTGCAAGGGCGATACGGTCATAATCATGTACGAGGTCTATTCGGACGACAACGGCGTGGATATAAGGTACAAGGTATCCGAGGACGGCGGAGCGACTTGGAGCGGGGAGTACGCCCCCATCACCTCATACATCACCTACAATCAGGAGGCTCCAACGTTTGACATAGTGGGCTCCACGATCCACATGGCGTGGGCGGACAACCGCCCCTACCTCCTCCTTCCCCTCTACAACATATACTACAAGAGGGGGGTCGCCCTCGGCTCCTCATGGACCTCCGACAACCGTCGGGACCTGTCCGATTCGCCCATCCTCATCGTTGACCCAGCCAACAGCTCCAGACTGCACCTGTGGTTCATGACGTACAACACCAGTGAGAAGAGGGCCAAGTACCAGAGGAGCACGGACGGAGGGAATACGTGGTCCTCCACCGTTGATATGTCCGGGTACGACGCGGGTGGCTCCACCCCCTATGATCGTCCCATCGGCAGTATGGCCGTCTATAACAACGTCATATACTACATGTGGGTGGATGAGAGGACGGGGAACAAGGAGGTAATGTACAAGCGCTCCTTGGACGGGGGTAGCACGTGGCTCGGTCCCTCCAACCTCTCCGGTACGCCCACCAAGTCTTGGAATCCGTACGTTGAGGCGGCGCCGACGGGGGAGGCTCGTCTCTACTGGATGGACAGTCTTGACGGCGACTGGGAGGTGGTGTGCAAGATCACGACCGACTGGGGGGACAGCTGGGGCGCCCTTGAGCGTTTGACGAACAACTCCGCCCACGACGGGGCCGTGAGCGTGGATTACTACGATGATCACTGGTACATCGTCTGGTCGTCGGACGTGAGCGGCGACTACGAGGTGTATTTCACGGTTGACCCCTGCCCCGTTGCTCAGGACGACGAGCTGGGCCTTCGGGAGAGTGAGAGGGAGAGGCGTCCCGGTTTCACGCTCAGGGGGAACGTCCTGATTCTCAACGAAGCCGGCGACTACGCCATATACTCGCGCGATGGCCGGCTCTACGACGAGGGCCACGCGTCGGGAGGCGAGACTGTGCGCCTGAGAAGGGGGGTATGGTTCCTGCGGTACGGAGGTAGACTCCACCGTATCATCGTGAGATGAGGGTGCTGATAGACCCGGGCCACGGGGGACACTCCCTGGGGACCACCGAGGGGTGCGTACCCGAGAAGGATATCAATCTCCAGGTGGCCCTGCGCCTGCGGGAGAGACTCAAAGATTGGGAGGTCATGCTGACGCGCGATGACGACAGGTACCTGTCCCTTCGGGATAGGGTGCGCCTTCAGGAGGAGCTCAAGCCCGACGTGTTTTTGAGCATACATCACAACGCCCACGAGATGCACGTGGAGGATCGCAGCGAGATATACGTGGGTTGGAGCGTGGTCTCCCCCTCCTATGATCTGGCGTACATCATGTACGACGAGCTGGGAAGACTGATGCCCGGCAGAAGGATGCTCCCTCCCCTCCCCTCAACCTACACGGTCGTCCTCGGCCCCGCCCCAGTCAAACTCCTGACGGAGTTATTCTTCGCTCGGGAGATGAACGGCAGGAAGATGGAGGTGGAGGTGGAGGTTATGGAGAGGGCCCTGAGGAGATTCGCCTCCCTTGAGCCCGTATCCCGGCCGGATCCCAGATGGGCGTGGGGAAGGTGGGCGTTCCGACCGGGCCGTAGGACCACGCCCACGGCCGTTGAGTATCCGAAGGACACCCCCGTCTCCCCCGACAGGGTCGTGATCCTGCGCGACGGCAGGGCCTTCTGGTACGGCCTATATCTGGCGAGGGAGTGGGGGGCTACCTACATACACACGGGGATGAGTATGCAGGAGAGGGACCTTCACATAACCTTGAGGCTTGACGGCTTTAGGGGAACGGCGATCCTGCTGGACTGGGGGGAGCCGCGCGTATCCTACTACCACACCAGCGGGGAGAGCGAAGCCCTCGCGAGGGCTCTGGCCGACGCCTTGGGGTATCCGATGGCCTTCGCGAGCGACTATCTCCTCATACACCTCTACGGCGCACGCCTGAAGGTGTCCGCCCGCTGGGATGGGGAGAGCATCGCACGCCTCGCGCGCGCCCTTATCAGATTGACGGCATAGTCGGGAATATCCGCCTGATGGTCTCCCAACTGCCGATGAACCACTCGGCCGTTCTACGAAGACCCTCCCGGAGCGATATCTCCGGCTCCCATCCCAAAAGCCTACGGGCCTTCTCTATGCTCGCCTTGGTTATGGGGATGTCGGCCCTGTTGAAGGGGTACCTGCGCAGATTCACCCTCCTGCCGGACAGCTCCTCAATCAGGGATATGACGCTGGAGAGAGGATGATCATCCGGATTCCCCACGTTTATTATCTCGTATCCCTCAACCCGCTGGAAGGCCAGATAGGTCGCCCGTGCCACGTCATCTACGTAGGAGAAGCTGCGTCTCTGACTGCCGTCGCCGTAGAGGGGGAACGTCTCACCCGAGAGGGCGGCGTAGAGGAGCTTGAAGATGCTCATGTCGGGCCTGCCGTAGGGCCCATAGACCGTGAAGTATCGGAGGACGAACGCGTCAATCCCGTAGAGGTGGTGATACGTGTAGAGGAGATTCTCGGCGGCCTTCTTGCTGACGGCGTATGGGGATATGGGCCGGTCCGTCTTCATATCCTCCCTGAAGGGGGCCGGATGTCCGGCGTATATGGACGATGTTGATGCCATGACTATCCGTCCTATCCCCCGGCTGCGCATACCCTCCAGAATCCTCAACGTCCCCACGGTGTTGGCCCGCAGGTACGCCTCCGGATCCTCTATGCTGGCTCTAACTCCGGCCTTCGCCCCTATGTGTAGGACGCCCTCCAGGTCCTCCGTGAGGACGGCGGCGACGTCCTCGGGGTCGGTGAAATCCCCCTCGTAGAAGGTGAATCCGGGGAAGTTGTGCAGGGCGCGGATACGCAACCTCTTGTACTCCGGGGGATAGTAGGGGTCAAGGTTGTCCATACCCACCACCTCGTACCCCTCCCTCAGGAATACCTCGGCGACCTTAGAGCCTATGAATCCTCCAACCCCCGTTATCAGAACCTTCCCTTTCAAGGTGGGTATTATACGCCCTCCCTAAAGGCCGACCATCTCCTTAAGGGACGCTACCTCCTCATCCCTCAGGAGCCTCCACTCCCCCTTAGGTATGTCCAACCTCACGCCCCCGTAGGATATCCGCCGAAGCATCCTCACCCTGCGACCGAGCCGCCCCATCATCCTCCGTATCTCCCTGTACTTGCCCTGCCTTAGGACAACACGCAGGAGCCCATCCGCCGTTATATCCGCCTCGTGCGCCCTCAGGAGCTCCCCCTCGTCCTCAATCCCCCGGAGCACCGCCTCTATAACCTCCCCGTCGGGTGGGGGGTCGGTCCTCACGATGTACTCTCTGGGCACCCCGTACTTCGGATGGGTGAGCCTGTGCAGGAGGAGGCCGTCGTTCGTCAAGAGCAGAAGCCCCTCGGAGTACTTGTCCAACCTTCCGACGGCCCTGAGATTCCGAAACTCCTCCGGAAGGATGGTGTATATTGTGGGGTTGTGGGGATCCTTCCGCGATACGACCAGCCCCGGAGGCTTGTGGAAGGCCACGTACATCATCCTGCGGAGACCTCCGGGGATATAGCCCTCCACATGCACCTCGGCCCCCTCCGGCACCTCGTACAGGGGTTGGGTTATCACCTGCGGGCCCACCCGCACCTTCCCCTTGCGTATGAATCTGAAGGCCTTCCTACGGGAAAAACCGTAGAACTGCTGCAGGTACTGGAGGAGCCTCATGCACCTACTTTAGGGAGATGAGCTTGCGGATCCGGATCACCCTCTCCATTATCTGGGGCTTGCAACAGGTCTCCAGTATGTCCTGAATCTCCTTGACGAACACGTTCAGGACGGCGCCCATCTGGATCGTGCCCAGCTGTATGACGAGAATGAGGGCGTATAGGTGGGATACGTTGAAGACGACCACCACCTTATCGTCGTCCCCCTCACCCATCGGATACAGGTAGTAGGAGCCGAAGTCCTCCATATACAGACGCAGCATCAGATTCAGAATGCTGGCGTGGGCGAGGAGGAAGTTGCGCGACAACCCGTACGACTCCTCGTGTATGAGCCCCTTACGCAAATCCACTATCCCCATCCCCACCAGCACATCCCCAAACTCCTCCTTCAAGGCGTTGAAGGAGGCCAGAAGCACCTCCCAAGGTTCCATCTTTTACCCTACGAGACGACTCTCTCGTTGAAGTCCTTTATGATACGGGGTATGACGACGCTGAGGAGAACGCCTATCTGGACCTTGGTCAGGTCAATCAGCATCCCCAGCAGATAGTTCTCGTGAAGATCTACCACCACGACGGCCTTGTCCCCCTTCAGGTCTATCAGGTAGTACCTGTTCATGGGAGGGAAACCGGCCTCCTGCGCCGCCTCGTTTATGAAGTAGTATATCTTCCCGAAGAGGGCGCAGGCCACGGGGTTGGAGTTGAAACCTATAAGCGAGACGAGATTCTGCTTGTCAAAGATGTCCGCGGACAGCAGGCCCGCCCCCATGCTCTCCTTGAGGTGCTCAAATACCTCTTGCAGCCTTTGCAGATTGACCTCTGCCATGAGGAACCTATTATACGACCGAACATCAATCTCGGAGCGACCTTACAATATCTTAACGATGACGGGGCTTCTCGTGGGCGTTCTGCCGGTGGTTGCGGATTCGTTGAATCTGACGCTGCTGGGCAATTTCCCCGGAAGGGGGAAGTGCGTGTATCTGGATACGACCCGGAACCTCATGTACGTGGGAGCGTTGGGCGGCGTGGCCATATACGACGCATCCGATATAACGTCCCCCGTATTCTTGGCCTCCATACCTCTGGACGTGGTCTTCTCCGTGCAGGGCTACGGAAACTATCTGTACGCGGCCGCCTACCACGAGGGCATAGCAATCATAGACGTTTCGGCTCCCGCCTCCCCCATCCTCGTCGGCAAATACCGCCCCCCTTGGCCTTACGAATCCTTTGATGTGGTTAAGGTCTCCAACGGGAAGCTCTTCGCCATAGAGAGGAATCAGGGCCTCTTCGTCTTTGACCTATCCGACCCCGCCAACCCCACCCTTTTGGACACCTTCGCCGGGGGCGTCGGATACGACATGGTCGTGCGCAACGATACGGTCTTCATCGCGAGCGGGGACCTCTACGACCTGCTGATTCTGGATGCGACGGAGCCGACAGACGTGCGCCTGATATCGGGATTCACCGCCGGATTCTTCGCCTGGGCTTTGGACCTGTACGTATCGGGGGACACCGTCTTTCTGGCCGATTACAACGAGGGTTTGAGGGTGGTGGATATAAGCGACCCCACGTCTCCGGTGGAGTTGGACAGCTTGGAGACGGACGACGGGGCCCGGCGGGTGGCCGGATACGGGGGCCGCATATACGTGCTACTCTACAACGACTCCCTCCTGGTGGTGAATCCCGCGACGCTTGGCGTTGAGTCGGTCTATCACTTCGCCGGGGACGATACCTACGAGCTCCACGCCTACGGGGACTATCTCTTCGTGGCCGCCTCCGACTCCACCGTCTATATCCTGAACGTTTCGGACCCGACCTCCCCGCTGCTGGTGGGGGCGGCCGACTTTCCCACGTGGATAGAGAACGTTCAGGTGCGAGGGAACTACGCCTATCTGGCCGACTGGGATTGGGGTCTCGTCGTCGTGGATATATCCGACATCTCCCAGCCACGGATAGTCTCCAGCCTCCGCCTCGCCTGGGCCTTGGACGTGGCCATCACGCCCGACGGCTACGCGTACGTCTCGGACGTCAATGAGGGCGTGGCCATAATAGACGTCTCGGACCCGGAGCATCCCCGGTACGTGCGCCACTACACCACACCCGGGCAGGTGGATGACCTCCTCTTGGATGGGGACGTGCTCTACGTAGATGAGAGCAGCATGGGGGTGATGGTTCTGGACGTATCCGACAGGGAGAATCCGAGCCTTCTCGCTACGGCCACCGCCTCCGTGAGGGAATTCTTCAAGAGGGATACTCTACTCTTCGTGGCGGATGCCGGAGGTCTGCGGGTGTTCAACGTCTCCGACCCCGCGACCATCTCCGAGGTCGGATACTACTCCGGTGCCCCCTACTCCTCCGACGTGGTCGTTGCGGGTGATTACGCCTACCTTGCCAACTACTACGATTTGCAGATCATAGACGTCTCTGACCCCACATCCCCCACTCTCGTGAGGGTGGATACGGTGGGGAACTACGTCTATCACGTGGCCCTTCAGGACAGCTTCCTCTACGTCTCCGCCGCCGACTCGGGTCTGAAGGTGTTTGACGTCTCCGACCCCGCCAATCCGGAGTTGGTGGCATACTATCGTCCCGACCTTTGGAGCGTATCCCTGAACGTCCGTCCGGTGGGTCCGTACGTTATAATGCCAATGCGCTCCGGGGGCCTTTGGATCCTGCAGAATCTACTCGTAGATGTGGCGGAGAGGCCGGAGCGTGTGGAAGCCAAGACCCTCGTAGGCGACGGGGGAGTTCTCATCTTCGGACCCTACCGCATATACGACGCGACCGGCCGTCTCGTGGCCTCGGGAAATCCCACCACCCCCAAGCTGGTACCTTTGAGGCCGGGGATATACTTCCTCCTGCAGGAGGGGAAAACTCGCAAGGTCCTAATCCGGTGATCCACCCCTCCATGCCGCCCACGTGAGGAGGGCGACGGCGGAGAGCATGCTCAGGTCTCCGAGTAGGATCAAAGGGGGTGGGAATCCGACGAAGACCTTCAGGAAGATCCCTACGGGCATCAGGAAGCCGAGGAGGGCCAAGATGCTCGCCCAGCGTACGGTGCCACCTTGCAGCCCGAAATGACTCACGACGAGACCCACTATCACGTTGATTAGGGCGAACATGTTGCCGTGGGTGTGGGCGACCACGAGCAGGTGATAGTTCTCCTCGCCTATCCTCTCTACAATAGCCTGACCCGCGGCCGTATCGTGGAGAAAGACCAACAGGAAACCCGAGAGCATGAAGACCACCAGGAGGGCCAACCCCACGACCACATTCAACTTTGCGTACCTCATAGTCGCTATTATAGGGCGGGATCATCCTTAATTCTGACCTAATCGGTCAAGATTCTCCCGTAGAATATCCCCGATGAAGCCCCATCTGGAGTTTGACTACGGCAGGTACGGCTTCCGGGACGATATAGAGTACAGGTACGTCGGAAGGCCCGGTCTATCGCGCGAGCTTATTGAGGAGATCTCCCACATAAAGGGGGAGCCGAACTGGATGCGCGAGATTCGCCTGAAGGCCTACGAGGCTTTCGTAC
>JAADDJ010000047.1 GCA_013153965.1 Thermotogae bacterium | reverse complement strand
TGAAGATGAGGGAGTCGGGTACGGGCACATCGGTCTCGGAGAGATCAATCTCACCGGATGTGAGGGAGAAATCCCCAGTGCCCGGTGTGGAGGTATATACGATGGCGGGATATATGTAGGAGTTTCCAACCTGCTCAAACTTCATGCTCCAGACGGAGTCGGCGTACCAACCTACGGGAGGAAAGTCCCTGAAGGATATGATCTCAACGATGTTCTTATAGGCGATATTCTTCTTGAGCAGGGCGATGTATGCGTACTCGGTGGAGTCTAAAACCGGTATCTTCGTGGGCGTTTCGTCTACGGAGAATATGAGCTTCAAGGAGGGTAGATACACCTCCACGCTATCAACCCCCATCAGGGGGGTTGCGGCCATCAAGCCAAATACAAGAGCCAAACGTTTCATCTCCTACCTCCTTTAAAAGATATACACCAGCCCCAGGCGATTCACGTCGGGCATGCGGTAGTTTATCGTGTAGGAGTAGTCAAAGCCGAAGTTGGCGAACTTCAGCCCGAACCCCAGAGCCATGACCTCGTCGTGGGACTCGGATATCCAGTTGAACCCTCCACGGAATTTCTTCCCAAGGCGGAAGAAGAACATGTCCGCGTAGTTATACTGGAAGCCGAGGTTGTAGGACTCGGCGTTGTCGTTGGGGTGATTGACCTCAAGGATACCTATGAGGCTATGGTAGGACCTCCGGAAGACATCAAACGAGAGACCGGCACGGAAGGTGAGGGGCAGGTTGTAGGACTTGAAGGGGACGGTATCCGTCACGACCTCGTTTCCAGTGAAGGTGTAGACGGTGTAGGTCCCGGAGAACGCGGGATCCGTTCCGAAGTTCTGAACGGCCATCCCTATATTTACACCCCTCCATCCGGTCTCAAACACCGTTCCGACATCCACGGCGAAGGCGTACGTGGAGGCGAATGAGCCGTACCCCTCGTATATCAGCTTGGGCGCCAAGGCGACGGAGAACCTATCCGTCAGACGGGCACCCATGACGAACGCGGCGGCGAGACCGGTATAGTTGAAGGTGCCCATCTCCTCGTATCCGTAGTCGGTCACCACCGTGTGCTTAAAACCTAAGGAGGTGACTCCGTGGATATACCCGCCGAACTTGAAGCGACCCATCGGATGGATGTAAGCCACATCGCTAACGTAGGTGCTGACCCAATAGGGCATGAATCCCACACCTACGGCCTTACTGTTCATGAACATGGCCGAGGCGGGGTTATTTATCATAAGGAGCGGATCATCGGTGAAGTAGCTGACGGACGCCTCACCCATAGCAGCCACCTTGGGTGAGGTGTAAAGTTGCAGGAACTTACTTCCCGCTATACCCACCTTGGCGAAGGGGTTGTAGGCCTCTTCGCCGTACTGTGAGAGCAAAAACCATAGGATCATTTTCCACCTCCTATCTAAGTACTACGAACTTGCCGTAGTACGTGTTCCCCTTGTCATCCACGATGCGCACGAAGTATATGCCGGGCGAGACCATACGTCCCTGCGGCGTCAGCAGGTTCCAAGAGACGGCTCCGGTGGTCGGCAGGTTGTTGTACAGGGTCTTTATGTGATCCCCCGTAAAGCTGTATATGTCTATACGGGCCGAAGGCGGCACGTTGAAGAACTTGATTTCGGGGGTTATGCTGGTGGCCGCCCACTTGGTGGAGCCATATACGGGGTTGGGAGCTATCACTATGTTCTTCGTCCAGTCGTCCCCACCGGGTGCTCCACCCACATACACCGGCTTCGGGGCACCGTCGGGCGTCTTGAGGTAGTTGTTCTTGGAGGACTCAAGGCTGGCGTTTATGCTCTGCTCCCAGTCAAAGGCCGTCACCGCGTAGTAAAGCGGATAGCCCTTCGGAGGAGCGTTATCCACGAAGACGTTCTGGCCGACTAGCTCCCTCTCCTCTATGCGGTCGCTGATATCCACGCCGGCTGCGTTGTTCCAGTAATTCACCCAGTACTCGCGCACCTTGGCGCGGAGGGTGTCGGCCTTGCTGGCGTCTATGATTACCTTCACGGGCGGCTCGTTGAACTTGGGACCGAACTTGGCCCGGTATATGGCGTAGCCCATGAAGTCTATCTCCTTCTTTATGGGATCCGGGGTGTATTCGGCGCTCTTATCCCACACGAGCACCACGCTATCGCCGGCAGCGCCGTAGGATAGGGCGGGCGTTATCGGAGGTATGGGTATCTTCCAGTGGGGAGCCTCCTGAGGGCCGCAGGGGTGGGCGGGATCGCACTGACCGGCGACGCCCGTGTAGTACGCCAGCAGGGCGTAATCTACCAGCTGCCTGAGACCCAACTTGTAGTTTCCACCGTACCAGTAGTTGTTGGTATCGCCGTTCAAACCTTCACCGACAGCCCCCACGACGACGAACCACAGGGTGTCCCCATCCCTTATCCAGTGGGGACCGCTCGTCAGCAGGAAGCGGTAGTCAAACTGCGTGGCTCCGAAGTCAAACGGGTGAGGGGCAAACTTGTACGGGCGGGTGGAGGGATGGTCTCCCACCATGTAGTCGTAGCGGGCGTTATCGTCTCCGGGGTCGTTCTCCCAGTTCCACCACTGATGGGCCTTGGGGTAAATTAAGCGGACGGTATCATCGGCGCCCGTGCTTCGGGCCAAGGTTATGGGACTGCACATGGAGCCAGCGCTCCTTCCGTTGTCGGCCGTTATGTCGTTATCGGTGGGAGGGGCGTATATGAGTCTCATACCGATGTATCCCTTACACATGCCATTATCTCCCACGTCATCCCCGGCCTCCGTGGGGTTATCCCAGTCGTAAATGAGAGAGGTATTTCTCGGAATCAGGTAGTAGTAATATACGGTATCCATCTCGTCGGGATTCTCCCGGTTGGGACGTACGAGCATGAAAGAGTCGGGACGCGCTCCAGCGCCGAAGCGCGCCTCGTAGTATGCTATGGTTATCTCCTTCTCCTTGGGATCATCTCCCCATATGGTGTAGCCGTCGGGGATGTTGTCGGGAGTGTAGATGGTGGTATCCAGCAGAACGCTCACGCTGTCCTCCCAACCCATGGGGTAATCCAGCAGAGTGATGTTGCAATCCTCGGGGGCGCCGTCGTAATACACCAGGTCATCTATGTGGTTCGCCAGGTTATCGGCACCGCACACGTCGGCGTCGTACTGCCAACCCACGTATATCTCCAGAGAATCCGGCTTGCTATCGGATATGCCGAAGGAGTCCTTGACGTAGGTTATACCGAACTCGTACGCGAAGAACTGGTTGTAGGGATCGTGGGGCCACGAGAGCAACCTCTCTATAACCTTGAGCCCGGTGTGGCGCCCGCTGTTGCGGGTATCGTTCTTAAAGTCCTGATAGCGAGCCTCAACGTCCAGGAAGGACTTATCGGCCCCGATGAAGGCGAAACCCGTAGGCCCGTTATCGGGGCTCGGCGTCCATTCCTTCTGTCCATAGTCGTAGTGGGTAACGTATTTCTTGCCTTGGAAGAAGGTGGCCACCCAAATTCTCCCATCCCACAGGTAATACACGTTCTGACCGGGGGTATTCCCGGGACGACTGTAGCCGGGAAGGATAGTATTCGCGTCTCCGTGCTCTCCGAAGTTGGTGAAGGTCGTCCATACATCACCCACGGAGACGACGTACTGCTTATCGCTCACAGCCAGAGCGCGGAAATCCCCGACGTTCCCCTCGGGGATGGAGGACCTCCCCCAGAGGGGGGAGGCCGCCAAGCCTAAAAGCAGAGCGTACCTTTTCATTTTCTCACCTCCTTACTTCTGCTTCCAAGTTATCTGGAAGCCATAGCGCGTCAGCCTGCCACGCTTATACACCGTCGGATCCTTGGAGGGACCCTCGGGGTCGCCGAAGTAGTAGAAGTAGTTGTTATCGGCGTAGGAGACGATGGTGCGGTCGTTGAAGAGGTTGTATATGTCGGCGAACAGGCGCAGGGTGGCCCCGAAAGGCAGACCGAAGTTCTTATACAGGCGCATATCCACGTTATGGACGGCGGGCATACGCAGGCTGTTCATCCTCTCAAGCACGTCCCTCGGGCTACGCAGGGGAGGAGACCAAGGAGTGCCGGTACCGTAAGAGTATATGAGGGCTATACCGTAGCCCGTCATCATCTGAGTGGTCATCGTCTTGGCCATCAGAGGAACATCGTAGGATATAACGGCGTTTATAACGTGCCTCTGATCCCAATCAACGTAATGCTCCTCCGCGTACTCGGGCGCTATGCCGGCCCAAGTCAGAGAGTAGAGGGCGTACTGGTTGGCGAAGCTGGCCTTGGCGAACTGGAGGGTGTAGGCCACGTTGATGGTCAGGAAGCGCAGATAGGGGTTGCTACCGCCGGGAGTCTTGGTGAAGGATACCTCAACTCCACGGACCGAACCGAAGTCCTGGTTGACGAAGGTGGTGTATTGCCAACCGGTGTTTCCGATGTATATCCACTTGCTCTGCACCAGATCTGCTATATCCTTGTAGAAGGCGGTTATGTCTATTACCGTGTAGGGGTTGAAGGCGTGCTTTATACCCACCTCGTAGGAGATCGTCTTCTCGGGCTTGAGGCTGGGATTACCCATCACGTTGAAGGCTCCCGTGAAGAACCAGTACTGGTTCGCGAACATCCACCTCAGACGGGGGATCTGGAAGTAGTGCCCGTAGGTAAAGTGCAGAACGTCCATCTCCGATATGGGATGGGATATACCTATACGGGGGCTTATGTAGAACGTGGGGCTGACCCTGACGGGATTCTTAAGGAAGAAGGTATCCCTGAGCGTCTTGTCGGTATACCACCAGGACGAATCGCGGGTGAATATGGGACCCTGCTGGGCCATGGTTATGCTCTTGACGGGGTCAAGGAAGTTCTCGGGCACCCAAGCGTTGGGATTGTAGTAGTCAAATCGGAATCCCACGTTGGCTATGAAGCCCTCAAACTCCATCTTGTCGCGGATGTAGTACGCCGCCTTCACGGGCTGGGCATCTACGAGGTCTACGTAGATGTTCCCACCGGAGGCGTAGTAGATATCCGACTGCTTGATGTCGTACCTGTAGAACTCAAACCCCGTCTTGAACTCGTGTCCCCGCAGGTTCAGAGGATCCTGCGAGAGGAAGTCAAAGCGGGTGCTCCAAGTCTTGGTATTCCTGTTGTAGAAGATCCACCGGGGCCAGGTGTAAGGCTCGGGAGTGTATATGTTAGAAAAGACCATGCGCGTGGTGCAGGACCTGACGGTACCCTCGGCGGGCACGTAGCAGTCCTTGACATTCACCACCGTATCCACCTCAACGGGGTTTCCGCCGAGGTCGTAGAGGGTATCACCGTAGGCTATGAGGACGGTGTCGCCCGTCCCCTTAACGACGCCAAGATAGTAATTCTGGCGCTTGGTTCCCTTCGCAAAGACGGGGAAGTACCCCTGCGGAGGGGTCTCCCACCAGAAGTTCTTCAGCTCCACCCAGTAATCGTTCTCCTCATGTACCAGGTTGGGGTCAAGGGCCCGTCCGATTAGACGCAGCATGTCGGGGTCAACCTCAACCAGGAGGTCCCCGTCCCTATCGGTGAAGTCTGCTATCCCATCCCGGTCTATGTCAATGAAGGGCAGATAGAGACGGTAGGTGTTGAAGTACCCTATGCGCAGCTCCACGTAGGACTTGGGCGAGGGGGCGTAGTTCACGCCCGCGGCGAACTGCCTGTTCTTGGATAGAATGGCGGGCATACGGGCCATCAGGAGTCTCCAGTTGGGGTTGAAACCGAAGGCGTACCTTCCGTCGGTACCCACCCCTCCGAAGAAGAACTTGAGCTTGGGGGTGGCGAACCACGAGAGCTTGAACTGATAGGAGCCCTCGTTGCGGATACCGTTCTGGAAGGTCCCGTCGGTGCGGGTGTAGTCGTAGGAGATGTAGAATCTCAGGGCATCGTAGAACGGAAGGAGAGGGCCACCTATACCGATTATCGGCCTAAGGTAATTCTCCCTCCAGGGATATTTGAAGTAATCCTTACCTACGAAGTAAGTTCCGAAGTCCTTGAAGTAGGGATCCTTGGCGGCGAAGTTTGCCAAATTCTCTTGATATATCTGGGCCCTCTCGTTGTCAAAGGCCATCAGGTAGTTCCAATACTCCTCTCCGGTGCTTCCGGAGGATAGCTTGTACTTATCGCCACCGTAGAAGTAGGGAGGCTGGAAGTACTTCATGTAGGGGTCGCCCACGTTCGTGTTGAAGAAACCGCCCATTCCGAGGGACGAGAAGAGCTGGAAGGAGAACTCGTACTTGTCGGTCCCCTCCTTGGTTGCCACCTGTATGACTCCGG
>JAADDJ010000061.1 GCA_013153965.1 Thermotogae bacterium | reverse complement strand
GCTTCTGGCACAGCGATTTACTTGCAAGCTTGATCTGGTTTCTTAAAAACGAGCTTGGAAGCGCCTATAGGGTAGTAGGTGGTGAGTTGGGCTACTGGGTTGAGAGGGGGAAGACGTGGAGGAGCTTGGACTTGGCCGTATTCAGGTACGAGGACGTGAAGGATAGACTTGAGAGCGACGAGTACATAGACGTGCCGCCTGTTTTGGTCGTAGAGATAGACGTTAGGGCCGAGGTGGAGAGCGACCTGGAGTACGTTTGGGAGAAGAGCGAGCAGCTACTTGAAAGCGGCGTTGAAAAGGTAGTTTGGATATTCACCAGGCCAAGGAAAGTCTTCGTATTTGAGAAGGGAAAGAGGCCGACGATTTACGATTGGGGCGAGGAGGTGGAACTCTTAGAGGGCGTGAAATTGCATCTAAACGACCTTTTGAATCGGCCTTAACACTTCCGGACCTGCTCACTCCCTTTAAAGCACACGCAACGGGGGTAGAATAAGAGTGTCCATGTTCTGGGTGGGAGCCTACACGGTAAGTTTCGGTGAGGCCGAATTGAACTCTCTGATGAAATACAGCCCATCCGTGGGTTATCCGGAGGTGCCCGTCAAGGTGGTGGCGTTGGAGCTGGCTCCGGACGAGTACGTTCGGGAGGTGCGGGTCAAGGGGCTCACGCGACGAGCCATAGATTACTCCCTAACCTACACGCAGGTGATAGACACACCCGGCGGGAACTATCGTCCCATCCGGATAACACCCGAGAGGTACCCGCAGAGGGTCGCCTGGGTGGGAAATCAGGGCTTCCTGCGGGGCAGAAACTTGGCCTTCATAGTCGTCAGCGCCATAACCCTTGAGGATGGGCAAACGTACCTGAACGAGACGGTGGAGTTTGACATCGTGAAGGGCCACAGGCGGATATCCTACGACGTGCCCGCCGGCTCCCATCTACCCGTCTGGAGAAAGATATTTTCGGCTCTGGGGTTGGCCGAGCCTCGGGAGTACGTGCCCCACGGCGGTATAGACTACGTGATAATAACCACCGAGGACCTGCGGGATGCTTGGGAGCCCCTCGCCCAGCTGCGCAACTCCATGGGCATAAGAACGGAGATATTCACCGTGGAGTGGATAGGCTCAAACTTCCCCGGGAAGACCCTACAGGAGAGGATAAGGAACTTTCTCCGGTACGCTTACAGAACGTGGGGCATTACCTACGTCCTCATAGGGGCTTCGGCCGAGGATGTGCCCCCTCTGCGGACCTACCTCCAATCCTTCTCCGACACCACCTACAACTTCTACGGTCGCTACTTCCAGAACTTTGAGCTGACGGATTACTACTACGCGGCTCTGGACGGCGACTGGAATCCGAGTTCGGACGCTTGGGAGGGGGATATGGAGGGTGCGTGGGACAGATTCATAGACCTGATTCCGGATGTCATAGTCTCAAGGTATCCGGCCGTGAGTCCGCAGGATGTGCGTACTTACGTCTCCCACGTGTATGAGTACGAGACGGCGACTTCCTTTGACGAGCCCCGATTTCTATTCATGGCCTCCAGTCTCTTCGGCGATACCCTTGACCCCGACAGCGCCGACGGATGCCTCATCACGTACGACCTCGGCGACAAGGTGTCCTTCGGGGATACGCGGTACCTGTGCGAGCGCCCACCGACCGAGATCAGAGACAGCATAAACACATTCGGCCCGACCTTCATCTTCGGCGTGGGACACTCCAACCATCGCCTCATAATGACCCAAAATACGGGCTCGGCTTACTCGGCCTTTGACTACTGGCGTGTTGAGCAGCTCTCCCCCCCGAGAATGTCAATAAGCGGATGGATAGGATGCTTTATCAACGACCCCTACGACAACTCCGTGGGTCTGGAGATGGTGCGTCGCGGTAAATCCATAGCCTCCATCGGAGCAGCCAAGGCCGACTACTCCATCACCGCCCCCATGTTCTGGGAGGTTCTCGTGGATTCTCTGGCCGCCAGCCCGGGATTCCCCATCCTCGGCGATATGGTCTATACGGCCAGATTCGGGATAGCAATAATGTCGCAGTTCTCCATCCTCTACAGGCATCTACTCTTCACGTATAACATCATCGGCGACCCCCTCCTTAGGGTCTTCAACCGACCCCGAAGGGCCGTGGAGGCTTACGTATGGGCCACGGACAGCACCTTGGAATTTCGTGTTATGGACTCAACCACCCTCGCCCCCCTGCAGTTCGCCCGTCTGGGGGCTACGGACGGGAGGGTGGCCTTCGGCCCGGCATACACGGACGCGTCGGGTAGGGGAAGCATCCGTATGCCCGGCGGTCGGATGCTCTGGGGCGTGTGGTATCCCACATCCCTTATAAGGGTCGGTACCCTCAACGTCTCCACGACACGCTACAGGTTGGTCGTGGATTCGGCCTCCATATCTTCGGCGAGCGACACGGCCACTCTGAGCGTCTGGATAAGCAATCGGGGGGGAGCGAACGCCGTCGGCATCCTCCCTTTCATCACATCCACGGGCTTCTACGTTCTGTCCTCACCCGGAGCGAGGGACATCCCCGCCGGAGGTACCACCCGGTACGATTGGGTCATCGTGCGCTCACCGTACCTGTCATCCCCGACCTTGGAGGTTAGACTCTTCGCCCCATCGCTGGTTGATACCTTCTACGTGTCTTGGGCCTACCCCAAGTTGAACTTCATATCGGCCACATGGCACACCCATTACGATACCGTCTTCATCTTCTTTGATGTGGCAAACGCGGGGACGGACACCGCCTACGACGTGAGGGTGGTACCCGACAGTACGTCCCTCGGCGTTCTCCATGTGGGCAGGTACGACACCCTCCCACCCTCGGCCACGACCGCCTACTCCCTCGGCGTCAGGTTGGTGGGGGTCCCTTACGACGGGGAGAGGATAAGGTTCAGGCTCTACGGTGGAGCGGTGATGTACGACACCTTCTCAATAGTCCTGCGGCGGTCCATACCTCTGCCGACCCTCCGGGACTACTGGCACGAGCCGGGTCAGGGGGAGGATATCCTCCGCTGGCATTACTTTATAGCGGATACGATGGATGTTAAAATAACGTGGAAGGTCAGGAGCGGAGATAGAACGCTCAACACGGAGCCTTTAAACGGCAGTTTCTTCTCCCTACGGTCCGCTCCCCTGCGTAGGGAATCGGTGGTGGTATATTCCGTCATAGATGGGGTTGAGGGTCCTCCGCTCTTCACAACGGTTATGGCGCCCCAACCCGAGCTCCTCAGCCTCTCGTACGTTGAGCTTTTGAGATTCTCAAGCGCTCCGGTCTATACGAAGAACTCCCACCCCGTGATGGCTCAACTCCTTAACTACACGGCCGAGCCGGAGATAGTGGTGGCGACCACGTACAACCGGATAGTGGCCATGAGCTACGACGCGCGGAGAATCATATGGGACACCTACACCGACGGTTGGATGGAGACGCCCCCGGTCGTGGCGGACATAAACGACGATGGCATATACGAGGTGGTATTCGCCACCACCTACTCCATCTATGCCCTTCACGGGTACGACGGCTCCATCGTATGGCAGGTTCCCATACCCACCTTCCCGGGGATGGCCGACTCCTTCCCCCACCCCTTCTTCCTCATGGCCACCAAACCTTTCGCCGACAGCACCCCCTACATCCTGATGGTCAGTCGGAACGGAAGTGCCTTCCTATTCAACGGCCGTGGGGAGATGGTGGCTTACAGGCTTGACAGCGTGGCGGCGTACGACATAAGGGACACGGTGAGGGTGTCCCCTCCGGCCACGTACGACTTTGATGGCGATGGCAACTGGGAGGTCGTGTATAAGGTGCGCGATAGCCTCTGGGTCTTCGGAGGCAACCTGACCCCTAAACCCGGTTTCCCCGTCTATGTGCCGGCCCTCACCACCGGCCTCTTCATATACGATATGGACGGGGACTCGGCGATGGAGATTTTCCTGTGCGGCCACAGAAACTTCATGTACGAGAGCGACGGCACCCAACGCCTGTACGACGACAACGCGTACTATCCCAACTACCGGTGCTTGCCTTTGGACTACGACGGGGACGGTAGGGCGGACGTGGCCTTCTACAGTCCGGTATATACCAAGGTGGGCATATGGGCGGTTCAGGATACGGGGTTGGTCCCGCTATTTACCACATCGCAGACCTTGGGAACCCGGGTTAAATTCGGAATATCGGCCGACGTGGATGGGGACGGTAGGGATGAGTTCCTCCTCTCCGACAGCCGCAGCAAGTTGCACGCGCACTCCTACGGTTGGGACCTTTACGATCTACCCGGCTTCCCCATTGACCTCTCCGACGGCAACGGATTCAGAAGCTCCATGGTCATATCGCCGGCGGCCTACTCCTACGATGGGCACCTTTACATATACGGCCCCACGGAGGCCAACCTTCTCTACGTGTGGAGGACGAACGGTAGGGAAGTTTGGGGCAACAAGTTTGCCAACAGGTGGGCTACCAGCTCCCCCGCCGTCTCTCTCCCCGACGAGGTTCCCGTCTCCGTGGCCGAGGTGCGCTCACCGGAAAGGCCCCTGCGCTTCCGTCTGGAGGGTCGGAGGCTCACGCTCACGGGTAGGGGGGCGGTGAAGGCGCGCCTCTACGATGTGGCCGGACGTCTCATCGCCAGAGGTGAGGGCGACGAAAATCTAACGCTTGATCTCGGCCACCTGCCCAAGGGGGTCTATATGCTCATGGCCTCCGATTCCCGCGAGAGGAGGGTTTTCAAAGTTATCCTGCGGTAGAATATCTCGGCGATGCTGAAGAATCTTAAGGGTCTCCTTTTGGAGATTTTGAAGAGGAAGGGATTCTCGCCGGTGGTCCTCGTGGATGACGGGAAGATGTTCGGCGTGCAGTTCGTCGCCAAGGATGTTCTCTTCTCCATTCACATAATCCCCACGGGGTTGGAGAAGATACCCTACGCCGTCGTCCTCAACTCTCCGGCCGTCGTGGACCTACCGACCACAACGGAGGTCCTCCTGACCATACTCCAGATGAATCTGAGCATCCCCATAGGTGCCTTCGGATACTCCGACGGTACCCTCATATACAAGCACTCCATCACCGACAACGACCTGACGGAGGAGGAGTTGGACCGGATAATGGATATAGCCATAAGCCTGGTCAATGTGCATGCCAACAAGATACTCAGGATGTTCGGGGGCAGGCTCGCCTTGGACTTCCCCCCGGGATTTGAGCTGAAGGCATGAGGCCCATCCCCGTCCTCGTTGGGCCTACGGCCAGTGGAAAGACGGAGATAGCCGTAGGTGTGGCGGAGGAGACGGGAGCGATAATAGTAAATGCCGACAGCCGCAAGCTTTACCGCCATCTGGATGTTGGAACCGCAAAACCGCCACCGGAAAGGCGTCATCTCTACAGGCTCTTGGATATACTGGAGCCCTGCGAAAGTTTTTCGGCTCACGCTTGGGCGAGGAGGGCGGAGAGGGAGATAGAGGGAGCCTTGGCGGGGGGTCGTCCCGTCTTCCTTGAAGGGGCGAGCGTCCTGTACCTGAGGGCGCTCTTCGTGGGCTTTTTCCCGCAGCCGGATATACCCGACGATGTGCGCTTGAAGGCGAGGGAGTTGGCCGCATCGGGAGAGGGGTACGCCATCCTCCTTCGGGAGGACCCGGAGACCGCCCGAAAGCTCCATCCCCACGATGTTTATCGCATCTCCCGTGCCTTGGAGGTTCTTATGGCGACGGGCAAACCCATCTCCTGGTGGAGACGCCAAAGGGAGAAGCCGAGGTTTGAGGGGGTGTTCGTCTATATTGACGTTCCGAGGGAGGAGTTATATCGGCGTATTGAGGAGAGGGCGAGGCGGATGTTCCTAAAGGAGGGTCTCGTGGAGGAGACCCGGAGGATCATGGAGATGTATCCCTGCTTCGCCGAGTGGGGGAAGAAGGTTATAGCATACAGGCAGGCGATTGAGTACATTGAAGGTAAGTACGACCTTGAGACGGCCATACGCAAGAAGGCCAAGGCGGACAAGGTGCTGGCCCGCAGGCAGCGGAGATTCATAAGGAGCCTTGAGCCTTTGGTGGTCGTAAGTAGAGGGGAGGCCGCGAGGACGTTGAAGAAGTATCTGAAGGAGCAACTTTAGTCCTGCTCACTTTCACGATGACAAAGCGCGTTTTTGACGGCTTTAAAATTTCAAGAAGGAGGTTAGTAATGGGCCGGCTTCCGCGGAAGAAAAACGTTCCGGAGGAGAATCCACAGAAGGAAGAGCGTCTGGGGAGCACCCCCAACGGTGAGCTTGTTGCTGCCCTCAAGATAGCCTTTAGGGAGGCTATGGGGCTGGAAGAGGGGGAGACCTTTCGGGATGTTCTCACTGAAGCGGTGAGGGAGGGAACGAAGAGCCTCGCCAGTAAGATAGACAGCCTCGGCGAGAGTCTGGGCACGAAGATAGACAGTCTCGGCAACAAGATAGACAACCTCGGCGAGAGTCTGGGCACAAAGATAGACAGGATCCCCGACAGGATAGTGGAAGAGCTCTACGGCAACCAAACCGTGAGATGGGGCCAGTTGATATTAGGTATAGA
>JAADDJ010000053.1 GCA_013153965.1 Thermotogae bacterium | reverse complement strand
GGGACTGGAGCAAGTTCAACATACACGGCGGGGCCATAGCCTTGGGGCATCCCATCGGAGCCTCCGGCGCCCGCATACTGGTCACACTCATGAACGCCCTCAAGCGCACGGGCGGGAAGAGGGGTCTCGCCGCCCTATGCTTGGGAGGTGGAGGATCGGTGGCCATGGCCATAGAGATGCTTGACTGATACGGGAGAGGGGTGGGGCTCCCCCCACCCCCATCCATCAGCGAACTACGAGTCTCTCAACCTTTCTATCGGTCACTATGAAGTATATGCCGTCGGAGAGCTCCGGGATACCCTCGCGGGCGCCCCGATAGAGGAGGCGACCATCCTTCGTATAGAGGGATATGGGGCCGTCGGGAGCGAACGAGTACCTCTCGGATATATCAAGCTCGTCATCCTGCCCCAGCTCGCATAACGGGGTTCCGGGCGTCACGTTGTAGTACGCCCATATCTGGTTGGAGGCGTTCCTGACTATCACTATATCCCCCCTGCCTTGGGGAGAATCGTACTCGTCCAGAAGGCCCACCCGTACGCCGTAGGGGTAGGGCGCAGAGCCGCTGCAGTTGTTCCCGGAATCCTCTATGGGATGTCGGGCCCACGTTCTGGCCGTCGTATCCAGATGCTCGTACCATGCGAGTATGACCCCGTCGGATGTGGGGCAGGCGGTGGAGGCTACCACGTCCATATCCCCGTCGCAATCCACATCCATAATATTCACCCGGTTCCAGCCGGCGCCGTAGGCGGAGAAATCGCTATCCAGCACCACCTCCGTCCATCCGGTCCCCTCGTTGTAGAATATGCTCAACCTCGCACCGGCCGCCACTATGTCCGGATTGGAGTCCCTGTCAAAGTCGTATGCTATGATGCCCTGGTAGGGGTCCGTGGTTATTATCTCGGGGGTGAGGAAGTCTATCCCGTTGAAGGGATATACGACTATGCCGTTGAAGCTGCTGGAGGCTCCTCCGTCGTGGTTGGAGCACGCCACATCCAGATACCCGTCCCGGTCAAAGTCCGCGTAGGCCACCCCATCCCCGCAGTACATCTCGGTGTCAAGGCGTCTGTACAGGCTGGCGCTTGATATGTCGTAGCGGGCCACGGCACCGGAGTAATCGCTGAAGAATATGTGGTCCCCCGAGGCGGCCACGGAGTTGGGTGAGGCGGCGGGATCGGAGAATATAGACGTGACGGAGTAGGCGGCGAGCGCGCCGGGAGATTCAAGGAGATAGGTGCTGTATGAGTGGGTGGTTATCACGAAGTCCATGTACCCGTCGCCGTTGATGTCGCTCACCGGAGTTAGACCGTACGTGGTGGTATCCGATATCTTGACCTCCTCAAAGGCCCCGGGGATGCCCACGGTCGTCTGTCGCAGGATGTAGGTCCCCACGCGCCCGTAGTACCAAATGCCGAAGGGTATGTCTCTCTGGCCGTCGCCATCCACATCTACTATCGTGACCGACTTGTCCGTCACCATCTGGACCCGATCCGAGGCGTCGGGCGTGGTGTAGATGAGACACCGGCAGAACGTCTGGGTTCCGCTGGTTATAAGGTCGCACCCGGTTGGACACGTCTGGGCGAAGGCGACACTCCACGCCCCCGCCAACATCAGCGTCGCCGCGAACAATCTCCTCATAACACGACTAATGTAATACGGACGAGGGGCCGACCACCCTACACGTTGCCCGTCTCTGGCAAGAGTCTGTCCTTAAGGAAGAGGGCCCAAGGCTCGCTCTCATCCTGAAGGAAGGTGCCGTACCTCAAGGTTATACCCACATCCATGGGACAGGCCCGCAGGTGTTTTACCCGGCTGAGGTACTCCTCGTACCTTCTCCTTGGGGCTGAGCTCCCGGGGAATATCAGATGGGCGAAATTCTTCCCATCCCTCCCGAAGAGCTTGTAGAAGGCCAGAACTATCCTGCTCCTCTCGTAGCGCGGGAGTTTGAGCTCCCTCCCGCCTTCCATTATACGGAGGCGGCCGGCGAAGGACAGGTACGTTATGTTCCGAATTCGCTTGGAGGCGTACCACCAGAGGGCGTAGTACCCCAAGGGGTCGTTGGGAGCCCGTATCACCTTCTCGCTCCGCGCGATGGCGCGAGCGTACTTGAGCTGGATGTTGTACCTCTTTAGGGGCGGTACATTCACCTCCTCCCGCCTGAAGGGCAGGGCGAAGACCTGGGCGAGCTTTAGGGAGAATCTGTCCCCCAAGCTCCGGTATATCTCCATCGCCGCCTCAATCTTGGCCGGGTCCGGCTCCACGAGTCCTTGAAGCATCAGGGTATCTCCCCCCCATCCGACGTATCCGCTCCGCAGGGAGGTGGCGGCGACCTGACCCAAGAGCTGAAGGCCTGTATCCAGACGGCCGGAGACCACCATGTACAGGGCGCGAAGATAGTCGTTGTATATACCGCTCATCCGATGGGGAAAGGGTACCTCAAGCTTCGGCCTCCTACCTCGTAGTATGAGAACGTAATCCCTGATGAATCCATCCAAACCGTTCTCCTCCACCGTCCTCATCGCCCCCTTCACATCCCCCATAGTCGCCAGAATCCACGCTCGGGAGTTGGGGGGCAACCCCTCAAGCAGACTCCTCCGTGAGGGGATGTTGAGGCTCCTCAACCTGACGGCCGCGACCGTTGAGGGATAGACCGTACGAAACTGGGATGCCAGCTCCGGGTTATCGGAGAGGAGTTTCCGGGCCGACCTTATCCTGCGCATCGTCATAAAACCCTGCATGAGCTCGGCGAAAGTGATGAGGTTGGGGTGGAATTTGAAGTTCCTCAAGGCCACCTTCAGAGCCTTCCTAACTTCGCCGGCAAATATGTATCTATCTACGACGCGCATCCGACAGGGTAATTTTAAGGATGATGCCTCGGCTCCATCCCGCCCACTTTCCGGGTATATAATATCGTCCTCGGATGGCGGCGTAGCTCAGCCGGTCAGAGCGAGGGTTTCATAAACCCTAGGTCCGGGGTTCAAGTCCCCGCGCCGCCACTTTGTACTTTCAAACTCTGCCGCTGTATTTCTACTCGGTGAGTGTGGGTGGGTACGTGAGTTTGGAGAATCCGACCAGTCTGGAGAGCGTATTCAACCGGGCCACGTGGGTGGGGAGGGCCGACCTGATGGGTCGCTACGATTTCTTCTATCACTACTACTATTCGGTCGGCTCCAACGCGAACGAGTACTCCTGCGGGATAATGCAGATGCGCACGCCCTCCTTCGTATTTCCCACCTCCTTCGCCTTCGGGCGCAAGTTCGGAGGTACCTTCGTCCAGCTTGAAGGGGGCGTTTGGGGGAGTTTCCGGGATTACGTGGGGGACTACAGGAGCGAGGTCATCTCCCTGAGCGTCGTATCCCAGAATACGCCCGTCGGAGAATTTGGGGTTGAGGCCTTCTACACCCACTTCCAGAGGAGCGCGCACATAGGCTCCTACTCGGTGGATACCGGAGGGGGGAGTGCCATAGTAGATTTCTACGAGGAGTGGATATACCGGGACGGCTTCGGTATGAGCTTCACGCACTACGGCGAGGATTACAACTTCACGAGCGGCTTCGCCTACACATCCTTTGACGGTCTGGTCCCCATGTTCGTTGAGTTTAAGAAACTCCTCGGAAGCACCCAATTGACATTCAGGCAGACGGCATTCTGGGGCAGCACCCTCCTGCCTCCCAAGCTCTCCTTTGACATCTACAGGGAGTTCGTGATGGGTAAGCGGAGCCTGTACGCGCACCTGTACGTGGGTTTTCTGATGAGGCCGAGCGACGTTTTCTCCCTGCGTCGTCCTCCCATAACCTCCGCCTCCCTCCGCTACGTGTCCTTCCACCCTTCGGGAGAATTCACCATCTTCGGCAGGGGATACATCACCAAGGCGTCGGATACGGAGGTAGGAGGAGAGGCTTACGTATCCTACAGGTTCGCCCGCAGGTGGAGGCCCGCGATAACCTTGGGCTATCTCCACACCGGTGGCGACAGGGGCCCCTACGTTGGGGTGGGTATGGGGAGGTTGGGGAGGAGATTCTCCCTGACGTACTACCACGCGCTCAAGGCTATATCCGTAGGAGTGGAGGTATCGCATGGAGTTTTTGCTCTTTAGTCTCGGCCTGAAGGCGACCTTTCCGGGTATGGCCTCCGACGTCCTACCCAAGGTGGTGGCCTTCCCCGTCATGAGCCTGAGCGTGGCCTCCGGGGACAACTCCTACGCCTCCCTTGAGATGGGAGCCCTCACGATGCGCACCGGAGAGCATTACATCAATCTCCTGACATCTACCTTCTATCTGGGGGCCTACGTGAGGAGCTACGAGGTGGCCATAGGCTACACGGTGTCCAGCCTCGGCATAAGCGCCTTGGCCATAGAGGACCAGGGGTACATGGGTCTATCGGTCAAGGGAGGGTACGTGAGGAGGCTGGGGAGGTTCGTCCTGAAGGGTGGGGTCATAGTGTCGGCCTACCCGATGGTGGCGTCCGGAAGATTCTCCGTAATTCCGGTTCCACTCGTGTATATGAACGTGGGTTATGGATGGTAGGTTGCGGGAGGATATCCTCTCGGCGCCGGAATCTCCGGGTGTATATATCTTCAAACGCTCGGACTCTCCCCTGTACGTGGGCAAGGCGAAGAATCTGCGGAAGCGCCTGATGTCCTACCTGAAGCCCCGCGCGGAGCGGGTGGCCTCCATGCTCTCCAAGGCGGATTCGCTGGAGATCATACCGACGCAGGATGAGGTCTCGGCGACGGTCCTTGAGGCGAATCTGATACGGAGACTCCAGCCGCCCTACAACGTGAGGCTGAAGGACGGCAATCCCTTCCTCTATCTGGCGCTGACCTCGGAGAGGTATCCGAGGGTCGTGGTCAGCAGAAAGCCTCTTCCGGGGGTTGAGAATTACGGCCCCTTCCTCCGTAGGAAGCACCTGCGGGAGTTCTTGCGTTTCGCCCGAAGGATGTTCCCCGTACGCAACTGCTCCCTGAAACTCCCATCCAAACGGAGACGGCCCCCCTGCGTGGAGTATCACATAGGCAGGTGTCTCGCACCGTGCGCCTACGACGTTGGGGAGGAGTACGGACGGGCCGTTGAGGGATTTCGCAAGCTGCTAAAGGGAGATAGCCGCGAGGTCCTGAGCTTCCTCTACGAGAACATGCAGCGGGAGGCCGAGAGGTACAACTACGAGATGGCCGCCGTGTGGAGGGATAGGCTGCGCACGTTCCGGGAGGTTCTCGGAAGGAGGCGGGAGGGGACGAGGGACATGTGGGTGGTGCGCTCCTACGAGGGCCACACCGTCATAGCCCTCTACACCATGGTGGGGGACAACATAACGGACGCCCACACCTTCCACGTCTCACCCTCCGTTGAGGGGGACGGGGCGACCCTGCGGGAATTTCTGAACCTGTACTACGAGCGGAACCTTCGCAGGCCGGAGGAGATAGTGGCGTGGCCCCCTCCGGAGGATTCGGAGGTCCATGGGATACCGTTGAGGGCGCCCGGACCGGACGAGGAGGGGATCCTGAAGGCTCTGCTCAACTACGCGTCGGAGAGACTTGAGGGCGTGATTGAGAGGCGCGAGAGGGTCAATCCGGCCCTGATGGCCCTGCGGGAGGTCCTGCGGCTGCCGGAGATTCCCCGACGTGTTGAGGGATACGACATATCCCACCTCTTCGGCGAGCATCGCGTGGGTTCGGTGGTCGTCTTCTACGACGGCAGGCCCCTGCGAGCCGAGTACCGCAGGTACAGGATACGGGAGACGGAGGGAATTGACGATTACTCCGCCATGTACGAGGTGGTTAAGCGGAGACTCCGCCGCCTCAAGGAGGAGGGAGGGGCACCCCCGGACCTTCTCCTGATAGATGGAGGCTTGGGGCAGGTTAGGGCGGCGCTCAAGGCGATGAGGGAGGTGGGATTGGACGTCCCGCTGGTCGGTTTGGCCAAGCGTCTGGAGACGCTCCATCTTCCCGACGGCGAGGTGATACAGCTGCCCATAAGCTCCCCCGCGCTGCGCCTTCTCATGAGGGTGAGGGATGAGGCCCACAGGTTCGCCCTCAAGTATCACAGGAATCTGCGGAAGAAACGGCTATCCAAGAGCATCCTTGACGATATTCCCGGCATCGGTCCCAAGCGGAAGAGGGCCCTACTCTCCTACTTCGGCTCCGTTGAGAGGATTAGGGAGGCTTCGGTGGAGGAGATAGCCTCCCTGCCCGGCTTCAGCGTTAAGCTCGCCCGCAAAGTTAAGGACTTCCTTGAGGGGAAAGTTTGATTGAGGCCTGCCTGATATTCGCCAACTCCTTCCTGTGTCGTACCGCCACACTGCCGGAGGCGGATAGCATGGTCCTCTCAACGCTGGAGGATCTCGCCGACCACGGCTACCCCTTCGCGTCGGCCCGAGTGTTCGTCTATAGGGACGAATATCTGGCCCTCATAAGCCGAGGACGCTTCTACGTCCTGTCCTCCCCAGAGGTTGAGGGTAAGGTTTCAACCCCGCTTCTGCGATGGTTCCTGAGGGGATTGGCCGGTAAGGCCTTCAATCTGTCCGCCCTGCGAAGGCGCGCGGCCCTGGCCGAGTACTATGGGGTACGGGTGCAGGTGATGCGGAGGGACGGGAACGTGGTCCTAAGGTTCTCATCGCGCGGGGGTGAGATATTCGGGAGCCTGCAGGGAGGTAGGGAGGGATTGTTCGGCGACGTGGGCATTACATCGGAGAATCTGCTCTCCTTGGGGATAACCGTCCGAATGAGAGCCTCCTACGACTCGCTGAACATGTACCTGTCCGCGGCGACCGAGCTCCCCCCGCTCGTCGGTTTCGGCCTCCACGCGGAGGGATACTACCAGAGGGTGGGGGATACCGTCTCCTACGCGCACGAACTCCTGCCCTACGTCTGGAGGTACCCCCAAAGGATGGGTATAGGGGTAGGATGGGCGTCCGCTCCCGTGGCCGTAGCCCTGTGGGAGAGGGTGGGGAGTCCCGGCTACCGCCTGGAGATCCTCTACGGGGCCGGGGAGGTGGGGTACAGGTTGAGAGCGCACTACGGATGGCTCGCCCTCTTCGCCTTCAAGGGGGTGGGAACGTGGAGGGAGAGAGTTGGGGGAATGGACAGATTCAGGGAGATGCCCACCACGGTGCCGCCGGAGAGCAACTTCGCCGTGGCACGTCTGGACGTGCCGTTGATTCGCCACGGCATCCTATCCGTGGGGCCATTCGGCGACCTTCTGCTGCGCCCGGGGTACGAGCCCCGATGGGCCTACGGCCTATTCCTGAGGTACGGAGCGAACCTTCAGATGTTCGTCTCGGCCAGCGGTATGGTTGGCCTTCGCGTCGGGGCCAACCTGTGATCACTCCCCGTACTCCACGAAGCAGGGGAGGGTATCCGTACCCTCCCGCAGATACACCCGAATGGTGGGCTCTATCCACCGCTCCTCGTAGGAGTTATTCCACACGACCGCGTGGATGGTACCCGACCTGTTCAACATGCACGTGAATGTGCTATCCTCTTCAACCGTGTGCATGCTCCAGCTGGAGTCCCCGTCCCTCTTGAAGTATCGGAAACCCCTATCGTCAAAGAGGACGACCGAGTAGTCCCCCACCTTCACGCCCGAGACCTTAAGGACCAGAACCTTATCCTTCGGGACCTTGAGGGAGAGGGAGACCGAATAGCGGGGATGTATCCGGAAAGCCCTCTCAAAGATGAGACTATCGGCCGAAGCCACCAAAAGCCACATCACGGAGAAATTTTAAGGTGGCGCTCCCGCTTAGAATTGACCCTTGAAGGGACACGTAGTCTATAAGAAGGGGCCGCACCTTGGCGTGGAGGTTGAAGGTAAGATATACATCTCCCTGCCGAGGAAGAGACTGAAGGGCAACGTCTTCGTGGGGGACTTCGTTGAAGTTGAGATAACGGACGACAGGCACGTGCGCATTTTGGACGTGTATGAGAGGAGGAATCTACTTCCCAAGCCCAAGGTGGCGAACGTGGACCTGACCCTCGTCGTATTCTCCCTACGCCTACCGGACCTTGACAACCTGCACCTTGACGCCATCCTCGCCATCTTGGAGAAGCATGGGATAGATGCCCTCATCGTTCTCAACAAGAGCGACATAGCACCGCCGGAGGATAGGGAGAGGTGGAAGTTCATATACACGAATGCCGGCTACGACGTTATAACCATCAGCGCCATAACCGGTGAGGGCTTGGATACCCTGAAGGACCGCATAGCCGGGAAGACCGTCGTCCTCGCCGGACCTTCGGGAGCCGGAAAGACCAGCCTTATAAAGGCCCTCATGCCCGACTTGAATCTGAAGGTGGGACGGATAGGGCGGCACGGTAGGGGCAGACACACGACGACCGACATCACACTCATAAGGACCCCCTTCGGGGGATACGTGTGCGACACCCCCGGATTCGCAAAGGTTGAGATATCCCACTTCGTGGATAGGCGGGAGCTCCCCAGACTCTACAGGGAGTTCGGACGGTTTCCGTGCAAATTCTCCGACTGCACCCACCTGCACGAGCCGGGGTGCGGTGTGCTCGCGCACATATCGGAGGAGCCGGGGTACATTCACCCGGAGAGGTACCGCACCTACAAACTCCTCATGAGGAAGCTGGGTGCCATCCGATGAATCCCCTCAGATAGTCCAGAAGAGCCTCCGATAGGGGACTCCCGTGCCGCTCCGGATGCCACTGGACGGCCAGAGCCTTCGCGGATTTCAGATGGAAGGCCTCAACGAGGCCGTCCTCCGCCACGGCCAGAATCTTCGCCCCGTCCGGAAGGGTCTTTACTGCCTGATGGTGCTTGCTATTGACCGTCCCTCCCTCCCCGAAGACGTCGGCGAAATCGCCCAAGAACCTCACACCGTGCAGCACGTCGCCCTCCTCGGCCCTGTGAATCTCGGCCCTAAAGCCCTCCATACCGATATCCTGATAGAGGGTGCCGCCGAGGGCCACGGCCAGAATCTGAAGGCCGCGGCATATCCCGAAGATGGGCTTTCCATCCCTCAGGGCTCTGCCGATGAGCGTGAGCTCCATCCTGTCGCGGGCCTCGTATATATCCAGAAGGTCCGGATACCGGATATCCTCACCGTAGAACTTGGGATGAACGTCCTCACCCCCCGAGAGTACGAGAAGGTCAAACGGTGGCAGCTTCGCATCGCTCGGTGTTATGACCTCCACCTCTCCCAGTCCTTCCAAATATCTCACGTAATTCTTCGCCTTCCCGGGACGGGACGCGGTTATCAGAACCCTCATGATGCCGAAGCCATTATACAACCGAGACGGCTTTCGCCAGTATAATATCCGCCTCAGGCGGCCGTAGCTCAACTTGGTAGAGCACCAGCCTTCCAAGCTGGGGGTTGCGGGTTCGAGTCCCGTCGGCCGCTCTTATGGCTCGGGTCTGTGAGATATGTGGCAAGGGTCCCATGACGGGGCACCGCATCAGCCACTCCCACCGTCTAACGAAGCGTAAGTTCTATCCCAACCTCCGGAAGGCGAAGGTTCTCATCAACGGAACCGTCAGGGTCGCCCGCGTCTGTACGAAGTGCTATAGGAAATACAAGGTGCTATAAAGTACTTCAAGCGCAGACTCGCCCCCGTCCGGAGGTACGTAGCGAAGAGACGTTGGTGGTTTTTAGGTTATCTCATCTTCATAGTCGGGGCTTCGTTCGTCGCCCTCAACTACAACACCCTCACCGAGCGTCTGGTATCAAGGTTGGTGGGGGTACCGGTCAAGTTCAAGGTCATATCCTTCTCCCCGAGCCATCTGCTGATTGAGGACCTGCAGGTCGGTGGAGGTATATACGTCAGGCGACTCTTCGCCTCCTTCTACCTGGACGCCCTCCTACTCCAGAGGCGGCTTGAGGTGGCCAAACTCTCCGGCGTGCGGATAGACGTGCCGAGCATCCTGGAGGACTTCTCCGAGAGAGGGGAGAGGGGTGAGGGTGGGGGAAGGCGGGGACCCACATCGTACCCCCCCTTCAAGGTTAGAAAGGTCCTCTTCTACGATGCCACCCTGTACCCTACGGAGTCCCTACGGATAGACGTTCTCGCCGGCAGGTTCTCCTTCGCCATGGGTGGAAACACTCTGCGAATCACCGACGGCGAGATTCAGGAGCTCCGGACCGACATAGATTCCTCATTTGAGGTGGATAGGGCCTTCGGCGATGCTATAATGCGTCGCGATACCCTGTACGTGCGTCTCAAGGCCACGGGCAAGTACGCGAAGTACTCCCTCACCCTAAACGACGGAAGGATGAGCCTGTGGCAGGAGGGGGATACCGTACTGATGGAGTACCGCATTCGGGAATTCTCCGCCGGGGACGACACGCTGTCGCTCAAAGTGAGCGGCTTGAAGGCCCTCTGGAGGTTGAAGGACACGCCGGGGAGGATAGACTTCTCGGCCGACAGGCTCACAATTCAGGATACTCTCGTGGTCCTGCGGCCGACGGGAGGGGCGATTCTGGATAGCCTGCCCGAGCGCTTGAGGCTGGAAGGATTGTCGGGCGGCATCTACGGGGGGATATTCCGGGCCAACATCATCGTAGAGAGCCTTCAGGTCTTTCGTGGGGACGCGTACCTGCGGGGTATGAAGCCCATGGGTCTGTTTGACCTTAGCGCCGACGCGTACTTTCGGGTCTCCCTCAAGGATTCGTCCGTCATAGTCGCGGGCGACATAGGACGGCTCCGCATCCCCGAGCCATCGCTGGAGATAAACGACATGAACTTCAGCCTTGAGAGTCGGGACCTCCGCAGGTACGATTTCAATCTCCTCGGAGAATTTACGGAGGTTTTTGGAGCCTACGACGTATCGGCCGATAGGGGATACCTTGAGTTCAACGTGGATAGACCCGTCTCCGGAATCTCCTACGGGGACTTGCGCCTCTACACCTTCTCGGCGAGGGGACGGGTGGTCAAGGTGAAGGACGAGCTCTCGGCTGAGATTCCCTCCCTTAAGGTGTGGTTCTTGGTCTATGACACCCTTCGGATTGACAGCCTAATATTACGCAACACCATCGCGAAGGTAAATCTCAAGGACCTGCGGTCGTCGGAGGTGAGCGGCGATGTGGTCGCCTTCCACTCGCAGGTGGATACGGCGGTTCTCAGGGCCACGTACATGTACAGGCCCGACAGGTTTGAGGTCGCCGGAGATGTGATGGGGAGGAAGTACGGGAGTTTGACCGTCTCGCTGGGGGGACGTATTCCCGACAGCATATCCGTAGATTCCATAAGGTACGTGAAGGAAGCTCTGGATGCCACTCTAAAGGGCATAACCCTCCTCAATCGGGACACCATCGCCCTCCTGATCCCGAAGAATCCACTTCTGGGGGGTGAGATCTCGGGGGAGGTCAAACTCGTTCGGGACTCCGCAGGATACCGATTCGTTGATTCGTCCGCCATCTCCCTAAGGGGGATTGACCCCTCACCCGTCTTCGGGGCCTTTCTGGAGGACTGGGACGTCCTGGTGGATGGGGCCGACCTGACCGCCCTCTTCCGCGGGACCGTGGAGGAGCCGGAGATAACGGGTCAGGTCTATCTCAAGAATCCATCCTACGGGGATATGGGTTTGGATTCGGTCCGGGCCCTCTACAGGGTAGGCAAGGATGTGGTGGGCCTATCCGACGCCTTCCTCTGGGCCGACGGGGTGCCCGTGGAGGTGAGCGTGGGTAATTACTACATGGCCAACAGCACCTTGTACGTTCTGGCGCGCACCGAGAACTTCCCCACGGACCGTTTCCTTCCCTTCCTGCTTCCGGACTCTTCGGCCGTAAGTTTTGAGCTATCCGTATCCGGGAAGGTGGATTCTCCCAAGGTTCTCGGCTACCTGTACTGGAGGGCCAAGGGAATAGACATTAACGGCAATCTCGTGCGAAGGCCCAGCCTCTACGCCGTGGCCTACGGGGACAGGATAGTGCTGCCGTCCATGGGGGACACCAACGTGGCGCGCTTTCGTCGGGGTAAGGTGTCGTTCTGGGGGGAGGTGGGGACGGATCTCCTCTTGGATAGTCTCATCGTGGAGTTGAGGGGGGCCGAGATCCAGCTGGACCCCGATATAAACAGCATTCTGAGTGGTCGGATAGAGGTGCGAGGAGACCTGAGGAGGGAGCTCATGGCCACCGGCGATGTGCTCGTGGAGGAGATGGAATTCTTCAAGCCCCTGACCGAGATGGCGTCCGGTGGAGGCGCCACATCGTCGGTGGGCAAGCCGGTCATCCTTTACGACATACACGTATATGCTCCCCGACGCATATTTCTAAACAGCACCCTCACGTCGCAGGCCTTGAGCGGCATCCTGCTTGAGATAGACGCCGAGCTATCGGCGGACCTGAATCTCCAGAAGTCATCGCCCACCCTATCAACCGTATCTGGGAACCTCACCTTCCTGCAGGGGAGGGTCTATATTGTGGATAAGGTCTTCAACATAGACAGGGGGGAGATAAACCTCTACGGGACATCCGGAACGGTGAGCATACTCTCGTCCGCCACGTTCCCGCGCATCACGCCCCAAGGGGAGAGCGACAGCATCAAGGTCTTCGTGAGCATAGAGGGGGAGCTGGAGAAGCCCACGGTGAGGATATGGAGCCAACCCTACATGGCCACGGGCGATATACTGGCCCTCATCGTCGGTGGAAGCAACGTCCTCGGATTTCTAAGTCGCGGTCTCCGATGGGGTCTGAACGTGACCGAGCTCTCAATCCAGCAGACGCCCACGAGCTACCAGCTCCTCTTCGGGACGTACATAACTCCCCGCATATACCTAAAATCCGTCCTATCAACCACGGGAGATTACAACAGCATAAGGACCCTGTACTTCGTGACGCCGCGCTTTTCAATCTACGGAGAGAGGATACAGGATCCCAAGGGAACCCGCTACGGCGTGGGTATAAACCTGCGACTCAGGTTCTAACCTCCCCGACCTTCCTTCCGACGTACAGGTACGAGGAGCCGAGATGGAAGTGGTAAAATCTCTCCAAGGTGAATCCGCTCGCGACGAGGAGCTCCTCCATCTCCCGAGGCCCCGGAAAGTTGAGGATGCTGCGAAACAGGTAAATGTAATCGCCCACGCTTCCGCCGAAGAGGGGAGCCAGAAGGGGCATGACGATGGCCACGTATGGAATCTGGAGCCACGATAGGATTCCGTCGCCTACCTTCATCTCCAGTATCAGCACCTTCCCACCGGGTTTGAGGACCCGGTTGAACTCCCTCAGGGCCGCCAACTTGTCGGGTACGTTTCGCAGCCCGAAGGCTATGCTCACGGTGTTGAAGGTCGCGTCCCTTATGGGAAGATTCTCCGCATCGCCCCGAACGAGGAGGAGATTCCCCTTCGCCCTCCGGAGCATCCCCATCGCTATATCCACCCCCACCTTGAAGCCCCTCCTATAGAGGCGCAGGACGTTTCCCTCCCCCGTCGCCACGTCCAGAAGCTTCCCCTCAACCTCCCTTATGAGGTACCTCCTCCAGACGAGATTCTGGCCGAGGGAGAATATCACGTTCCGGGCCTCATAAAGGCGCATATTTGAGAACATGCGTTCCACCCGCCTCTTGTCGGGAGCCATCCATCCATTCTACGCACGACCGTAGAATACCCTCCTAAAGGAGGTGGCCCATCCGGATAAACTCCCTAAGGGTTATAAATTTCAGGAATCTGCGGGGTGAGTTCGTCTTCGGCGAGAGGATAAATCTCATCCTCGGGCCCAACGGTGTGGGAAAGACCTCCCTCCTTGAGGCCATAGCATACCTGTCCGTACCGAGGTCCTTCCGCGGCGTCAGGGATTACGCCCTCGTGCGCTGGGGGGAGAGAAGCTTCTTTCTGGAGGCCCGCATAGTGCGTCTGGAGACGCCCCTCACGCTCACCGCGTACGTTGAGATAGACGAGAGGGGAAACACCGTCAAGAAGGTCTTCAAGAAGGATGGGCGGCTCCTGCGAACCTATCAGGACGTTTTCAACACCTTCGTGGTCCTCTCCTTCAGCTCAAAGGAGCACTCCTTCATAGACGGTCCCCCATCGGAGAGGAGGAAGTTCTTTGACTGGGCCCTATCGCTCCTTGATACCGAGTATTACACCCACCTTGCCGAGTACCGCAAACTCCTCAAGGAGAAGCGGGACTTCCTCCATCGGGGAATAGACCCGACACCCATAAACCGCCTTATGGTTCCGCACATAGACTATCTGATTGATAGGCGCAGGCGGTTCGTGGCCACCTTGAACGCCGGGGTCAATTACTCCTTCGTCCCCGAGGGTTTCAACATCCTATACAGGCCCAACGTTGAGCGGGGCTCCCGGATTCTGGAGCTGGCCAAGGTGGAGATGGAGAGGCGAATCGCCGCCTTCGGCCCCCACAGGGACCGGTACGAGCTCCTACTCAAGGGCAAACCGGTCAGGTACTTCGCCTCGGAGGGACAGAAGAGGCGGATACATCTGGGGATAGTCATATTCGTCAGGGACCTCCTTGAGGAGAAACTGCAGGACCCTCCGGTGATGGTTCTGGACGAGCCCTTCGTCTATCTGGATAGGGAGGGGATGGAGGGAGTCGTGCGCAGCCTCAAGGGGCAAGTCTTCCTCTCATCAACCCATCGGCCCCCTCTGAGCGTTGAGTGGCACGAGGTCTCCATGTTATAATACGGCGCGCTTTTTCTCCACGTTTTCGGCCTTAAAATCGCAACTTATGGATTGGAAAGGAAAACCCTTGAGCAAAGGTTTGGAGCTTTACCTGCGTAAGGCGAAGGATATAGCAAAGCGTAGGGCGGAGTTTTACGCCGACAGCGATCACTTCCTCGCGGCCCTATTCTCGGAGAAGGAGGGTCCGTTCGCCAAGTATCTGGAGAAGAGGGGAATACCCTACGAGGCGGCCAAGAACGAGGTTGAGAAGGTTCTTGAGCAGGCTTGGGCCCAGTTGGATCAGATAGAGAACTCCTACTACGATACCCTGCGTAAGTTGGCCAACCGCCTATCCGCGGACTACGGCGTAGATGTCAAACCCTTCCTGGCGCAGGTGATACGCGCCGCGGCCCTGCCGAAGAAGGATGAGAAGATGGTGCGGGTGAGGGTGCGGCGTTGGGCCCCCTCAATTGAGGACGAGTGGGAGAGGCTGATAAGGGAATTCTTCGGTGAGGGCTTCGGAGGGCTCTTCTCCGGCCGTCGCTGGTCCTACACGGAGGATTACGTGTCCCTTCCCGAGAGCCTGTACAACGACCTTCGCGGCAAGGTGACCGACAGCCTGCTGGCCGAGCTGGCCGACATATACGACAAGTTCTCCGGCGCCTTCGCCAACCTCCTCAAGAGCGGCTTTGACCCCCGGAGGGTGGCCCGCTCCATCCTGAAGAGGATGGGTCTGGAGCCGGAGGCCGAGCCCGTATGGTCCTACTTCATAGAGAACGCCCTGAACCGGGCGGCCGAGAAGGAGAAGGGCAGCATAGACACGGCGGACGTTCTGGAGGCCCTCATGGGCAACGGGAGCTTCGCCGGGAACATACTGAACCAACTTTTGACCGTCAAAGTTCCAGAAGGAGGTAAAGGCATGAACAGAATGGAAGATTTGAGAGAAGAGGAGAAGAGCGCACTTGAGCGTTTCACCACCGACCTGACCAAGCTGGCGGAGGAGGGTAAGCTTGACCCGGTGGTCGGCAGGGACAGGGAGATCCAGCAGGTGGTGGAGGTGCTCCTGCGCCGCAGCAAGAACAATCCGGTCCTCATAGGAGAGGCTGGCGTAGGTAAGACGGCCATAGTTGAGGGGCTGGCCCAGAGGATAGTCAAGGGAGAGGTGCCCGAGGGATTGAAGGGCAAGAAGATACTCTCGCTGGACACCGGGTCCCTCATAGCCGGAACCCGCTACAGGGGAGACTTTGAGGAGCGTCTGAAGAAGCTGGTTGAGGAGTTGAAGAACAGGGACGACGTCATCCTCTTCATAGACGAGATACACAACATAGTGGGGGCCGGCAAGGCGGAGGGTGCCCCGGCCGACGCCGCCAACCTCCTCAAGCCCGCTCTGGCCCGCGGAGAGATACAGGTGATAGGCGCCACGACCGCCGACGAGTACCGCAAGCACATAGAGAAGGACGCCGCTCTGGAGCGCCGTCTCCAGCCCATATGGGTGGATGAGCCGGATCCCGAGAAGGCCCTGCTCATGCTCAAGGCCGTCAGGCCCAAGCTGGAGAAGCACCACGGCGTGGAGATAACCGACGACGCCCTTGAGGCGGCCGTCAAACTCACCTACAGGTACATGCCCGACCGTCGTCTCCCCGATAAGGCCATAGACGTTCTGGATCAGGCCGCGGCCCGCAAGAAGCTCAAGATAACCTCTCCGGCCCTGTTTGAGAAGGAGATACAGGAGAAGATAGCCGAGCTGCAGGCGGAGCTGGAGAGGGCCCAGCTGCGCGGCGATGAGGCTGCCGCCAAGCAGATACAGCAGCACATAGAGAATCTGAAGAAGCAGGTTGAGAAGGACAAGGGGGAGGGGGATGACCTCTCCACCCTCAAGAGCAAGATTGAGGAGCTGGAGAAGGAGGTCAAGAAGCTGGAGGAGGAGGGCAAGATTGAGGAGTGGGAGAAGAAGAACGCCGAGCTCCTCAAGCTGAAGAAGCAGTATCTGGAGGCCCAGCGTAAGGAGGGCAAGAGCAAGATAACCATAACGGCCGAGGACGTGGCCGAGGTGGTATCCAACATCACCGGAATACCCCTCTCCAAGTTGGTTGAGGAGGAGAAGGAGAAACTCCTGAAGCTGGAGGAGGAGCTCCACAAGCGGATAGTGGATCAGGAGGAGGCCGTCAAGAAGGTGGCCGAGGCCATAAGGAGGGCCAGAGCCGGCGTGGCCGATCCCAAGCGGCCTCTGGGCTCCTTCCTCTTCTTGGGCCCCACCGGCGTGGGTAAGACCGAGCTGGCCAAGGCCCTGGCCGAGGTCCTCTTTGGGGATGAGGACGCCCTGATCCGTCTGGACATGTCCGAGTTCAAGGAGGAGCACTCCATCGCCAAGCTCATCGGTGCCCCTCCGGGATACGTGGGATACGAGGAGGGTGGCAAGCTCACGGAGGCCGTCCGTCGCAAGCCCTACTCCGTGCTGCTGCTTGATGAGATAGAGAAGGCCCATCCGAGGGTGTTTGACCTCTTCCTGCAGGTCCTTGACGACGGGCGCCTCACCGACAGTCAGGGACGCACCGTCTCCTTCCGCAACACCGTGATAATCATGACCAGCAACCTCGGTGCCGAGTACATCCGTGAGGTCGCAGACCGCTTCAACCGTGCCTACCAGCAGCTGGACAAGAACGACCCCAAGTTCAAGGAGAAGTTGAAGCAGCTGGAGGAGGAGTTTGAGAGGGACTTTGAAAAGGCCAAGCAGAAGGTCTTGGAGCTTGTGCGCCAGTACTTCCGGCCCGAGTTCCTCAACCGCATAGACGAGATCGTCGTTTTCAAGCCTCTGCGCTGGGACCACGTCCTCCAGATAGCCCGCCTCCTGATAAAGAAGCTCAACGAGCGCCTCGCCGACAAGGGCATAAGGGTGGAGCTGGACGACAAGGCCTACGAGCTTCTGGTGAAGAAGGGCTTTGATCCGCTTCTGGGCGCCAGGCCTCTTCGCCGCGTGATACAGCGCGAGATAGAGAACAAGCTGTCCGAGCTCATCATCTCCGGCAAGGTGAAGGAGGGCGACGTGGTGAAGATAACCGCCGAGGGTGATGAGTTCAAATTCTTAGTCTAAGTCGTAGGGGAGGGGGCCTGAAGCCCCCTCCCACCTCATCACATCTTCGGGAGTTAGACCGTTCTCCGCCAATATCTCCCTACGCAGGTCATTTAGGAGCCGGTTGTAGAAGTATATGCTGTGGAGTGAGGCCAGACGCCCCGCCAGGGGCTCGTTGGTCTTGAAGAGGTGGCGCAGGTAAGCGCGAGTGTAATTCCTGCAGGTGTAGCAGTCGCACAGGGGGTCCAGTGGCGAGAAGTCCTCGGCGTACTTGGCCGACTTTATATTTATCTTGCCTTCGGACGTGAATACCGTCCCGCGCCGAGGATTCCTCGTCGGCAGAACGCAGTCAAAGAGGTCCGCCCCCCTGACCACGGCATCGTGTATGTCCTCCGGCAGACCCACACCCATCACGTAGCGGATCCTATCCCGCGGCAGGGCGGGGAGGGTGATATCCAGTATGCGGTTCCTCTCATCGCGGCTCTCGCCGAGGGCCAATCCTCCCACCGCGTACCCCTCAAATCCTATCTCAACGAGCTCGCGCACGGACCTCAAGCGCAGGTCCTCGTAGAGTCCTCCCTGAACTATGCCGAACTGAAGCTGGTAGGGGTGCCCCAATCTTAAAAACTCCTCACGGCTCCTTCGGGCCCAAGCGGTAGTTATCTCCAACGCCCTCTCCGTCTCCTCCCTCGTGGCCGGCAGCTCCACCGGATAATCCAAGACCATCGCTATGTCCGACCCCAGAGCGTTCTGGATGCGCACGGCCTTCTCCGGCGTAAGATGAACCTCCCGCCCATCTATGGGGGAGCGAAATATGACGCCATCGGGGGTTATCCGCCTCAGCCTTGAGAGACTGAATATTTGGAAACCTCCCGAATCCGTGAGGATGAACCCCTTCCAATTCATAAAGCCGTGGAGTCCTCCCGCACGACTTATAAGCTCCTCGCCGGGCCTAAGGTGCAGGTGGTAGGTGTTTGCCACGATTATGCGGGTGCCGACCGAGTACAACTCGTGGGGGGTGAGGGTCTTCACGGCCCCGTAAGTCGCCACCGGCATGAAGGCGGGGGTTATGAGAGAGCCGCGGGGTGTCCTGAGTATTCCGACCCGGCCCCTGTGTCGCTTACTCTCCGCTATCACGGTGAAGGAGAACTCCATAAGGTGGGGATTCTACCACCGGTGAAACTCAACCTCCACGAGATTGCGTCCCACGACGAACCCATCCTTCACGGCCTCTATATCCGGCGGGTAGGAGACGCAGGATGAGCCCACGAAGAAGGGGAATCCCAGTGGGAGTGGGCAGGCGAGGGCACATCCCAACCCCGCCGACCTGCATTCGGTCTGTACGGGCTCCCATGGGAAGTACGTGGGAATCCACCTGCCGTTGTGCAGTAGCCACGGCTCCAATCCGCCATCCCGCAGGAGGAACAGGATATCACCGCCGTAGCCGTAGAAGTCCAACCGGGGTAGTGGGTGTCCCTCAAACGGGGGAAACCTAAATCCGGCCCTGCCGACGATGAGCACCTCGCCATCGGCGAGCACCGCCAGATGGGGATCCCCATCAACGCACCCGGACCCCAAGACCGCCATCCTATCCGGCAGGTCGTAAAAGTGCGCCCTCCCATCGGCTTCCACCTCAACCCAAATGCCCCCGAGCAGGAAACCTCCTCCATCGCGACATCCCACCATCTCCGTACCGGCGAGGTCGGGGCTCCCTGAGAGTCTTCCCCTGCCGACCACCCCCCTCTCCGATACCGAGATGTACTCCACACCATTCCCCACCACCACGACCAGGGCACTATCCCCCACCTCCAAGGCCCGAATGTCATAACCCGAGGCTATCTTCAAAAGCCTCTTACCGTCCCACAGATAAGCCGCACCCTCCCCCTCCCACACCCAAAGGACGTCGTAGGAGCCGAAGGAAAATCGGCGAAGGGGCCTCAATCCATCGGGTGGAGGGAGGGGAGATGGAGATTCCCTCTCAACGAATCGGAGGGTGTAGAAGTACGAAGGCTTAACGTGGTACCTTGCCGTGGCCTTGCGTCGCCCGACCACGACATTCACGACCAACTCGGATGCCCCCGAATGCCCGACCTTCACCTTCCCCAAGATGGTGTCGCATCCGCTCGTCTTGAAGAGCTCCCTCCCGTTTAGGAGGACCTTCGCCTCAACCCTATGGCAGGAAGGATGGCGGCTCCGGGACACCGGCCCATCGGGGAAGCCGTGGGTTATCTCACTCTCCCATCCGAATCCACTCCCGAACGCCCTGAACGTCAGGGTGAAGGTGTCGGGGACGTAGGCTCCATCCCTCGGCGATAGGATGGAGACATCCCCGGAGGGCAACGTGAGGGTATATACGGCACATGAGGATATCAATAGGACCGACAGAGCGAAGAGAAAAAATCTCATGCCACCTCTTGGAGCATGTAAAGCTCGTAGTACCTCCCCTTTCTGGCTATCAGCTCCTCGTGGGAGCCCTCCTCGGCCACCTTCCCATCGTGAAGGACTATTATCCGGTCCGCTATCCGTGCCGTCGCCAGCCGATGGGCCACTATCAGGAGGGTCTTGTCCTTGAACTTCTCCATGAGTATCCGCTGCAGTTTGAGCTCGGTTATGGGGTCAAGGTTGCTCGTCGCCTCATCAAAGACTATGATCGGACGGTTGAAGGCCAAGGCTCTGGCTATTGAGATGAGCTGTCGCTCCCCGGCGGAGAGCTCGTTGTACCTCTTCTTGAGCAGGTAGGATATGCCCAAATCCTCAAGGACCTCAAGGTAGTTGAGGGGATAGCCCAAGGTGATGTTTATGGGTATGGTGTCGGCGAATATGGTCAGGTCCTGCATTACGGGGGCGAAGAGGGAGCGCAGGGACCTTATGTCCCAGCGGGTCGTAGGTATCCCATAGATGCGCACCTCCCCCTTCACGGGAGCGTAGAAGCCGAGGGTCAGGTTTAAGAAGGTGGTCTTACCCGAGCCCGTTCTGCCGACGAGGGCGACCTTCTCCCCCCTGCGTATCCTGACGGAGATCCCCCTAAGGGCCCACCTCTTCCCGTCGTAGGTGTGATGGACGTTATCAAATACGATCACATCCTCCGTCTCCTCTCCCCGCTCCTTGCCCTTATGTATATCGTACTCGGTGGGATTGCTCAGGAAAGCCTTAACCTTCTCGTATCCGGCGACGGAGGATTGGATGGTCTGGATCCTCTGGGCGAACTCCTGAACGGGCTTGAACAGGATGTCTATGTAGCTCAGGAAGGCCACGAGACTCCCGAAGGTCAGGTCCCCCCTGACGATACCGCCGGCGGAGTACCACACCACCACGGCTATGGCCACGTAGCTTATAAAATGTATGGCGGGCCTGAAGACGCCGGCTATATAGACCACCCTCATGTAGGCCGAGTACAGATAGTCGTTTATCTCCTCAAACTTCCGCCTGACGATGTCGTACGCGAGGAGATTCTGGATGGTACGCAGACCCCAAACGGTCTCCTGAACGAAGGCGTTGAGGCGGGCTATACCCGTGCGCACCCTCCGCCAAGCTTTGGCGAACAGGCCGGCGAAGACGTAGGACAGGAGCAGTATGACGGGGATCAGCAGGAGGACGAGGAGGGTTAAGCGAACGCTCAAGGCGAACATGAGCGCCAGAGCCGTGAAGAACATCAGGGTATTCTGGAGGATGTTGAGGAATCCTCCGGTGAAGGTCTCAACTATGGAGTTTATATCGTTCGTGAGGCGTGTTATTATCACACCCAGAGGTGTGCGATCATAGAAGGATACGGGGAGGCGAAGGGCGTGGGAGAAGGTCTTGAGACGCAGGTCGTTTGCTATCCTCTGACCCACGTAGCTGCTGAGAAAGATGAAGGAGAAGTTCAGGACGAAGCGCAAAACCAGAAGGAGAAGAAAGACGAGGAACATGCGGTTTATAGCCTTCAGGTCCTCGGCGCGGAGGCGAAGTATCTCGGCCTTGGGGAGCTTGAAGAGCTCCTCGGGCTTCACGAACCCCTCGGGCGTCCTGTAATACCTCTCGGGTAGGACCCGCCTCTCCACCTCCCACTTGGGTAGGGTGGTAATGTCTATCATCCTGCCGGTCCCCCTCTCGGGGGCGTAGCGGGGTACTATGTACCTGTCTATGGTGTGGCGCACCACCTGCGGTATGGAAACCTCCACGACGGCCGCCCCAACTAAGCCCAAGAAGGCTACGGAGAAGGGAAGCCAGTAGGGTTTGGCCAGGGCGAAGAGCTCCGCCAGAACTCCGAAGTATCGCATCACATCCTGAAGGACACGTCCCCCACGAAGGAGTACCCGAAGTCCATGTGGTAGGAGGTGCCCACGGTCATCCTCCATCTCCCGGTCGCGTAGGATAAGCCGAGGCGGCCGGTACCCTCAACGAATCCCCCGAATACGGCCATCCTCCAGAAGGTGGCGTGCAAAGTCAGAAAGCCGTCCCTCAGGGGCTTAAAGCCCCTTCCGTCGGGCGAGTACGTTCCACCGACGAGGACGGAGAGACCGGACGTGGGCTTCAGACGGAGACGTATGTCCCCCATCGGGAGAGCGAATTCCTTCCTGCCGGTACTCCACACGACCGGAGAGGAGAGAACGTTCTTCACCCCCACATATACGTTCAAAATCCGAAAGGGACTGTAGAGCAGGGAGGCGTCCAATCCTCCGCCTGCCCCCCATCCGTATCTCCCGGCGGAGGCGTATATGAACTTCAGGGCGACGCTCCCCCTCAGGGTCCGAGATATATCCTTTGACGCGGCTCCCCGCATCTCGTAGGCTCCGAACCTCACCCTATCTATAACCTGCGGGGGATTGTCCTCGGACGGTGGGGATGCGGTGTCGGGTAGGGTGGTTATGAGGACCTCACCCGACCTGTAAGCCTTCAGGGAAAAGCGGAAGGGGGTATATCCAAGACTCATTCCCCCGAAGATGTCCCCCGGCACCACGCCGGATGCCAGACCCACTCCGAAACCTCTGGAGGGTATCACATCGCTATACACGGATTGGACGAAGGGGGTGGCCTTGGAGATGTAATCCTCCACGTCGTAGGTGAAGTTCAGGAACTCAAGGGCAAACATCCTCCCCGTTATTCTAAGGTAGGTTTGACCTCAGGCTCCGGAGGGCCTCCTCAACGTTCAGATGGTCTCCGTCCCCCGTAAAGAGCACCCGCCCGTCGGGGGAGACTATATGCACGTAGTCGGTGTGGGTGATGAAGTATATCACCTTGCCGTTCTCCAGCTTTCTGGGTTTCTCCTTCACGGCTATGACACCCATCCGCCTTATGAACTTTTTAATCGTATTGGGTTCCCCCGTGAGGAAGAGCCAGTTGGGATGCTCCACCTTCTGGAGACGGGCGTACTCCCGCAGGACTTCGGGGGTATCCCTCTCCGGGTCCAAGGTGATGGCTACGAATACGACGGTATCCATAAACTTCGGCGGAATCATGGCGTAGAGCTTCCGCAGATTGTCTATGGTGAGGGGGCAGGCGTCGGGACAGTGGGTGTATATGTAGGTCATGACCACGAACTTCCCCCGCAGGCTGTCCAGCCTCACCGTATCCCCCCGCTGACTCACGAACGTGTAGCCCTCTCCGTAGGGTAGGGTATGCCCCCCTCTCCTGCACCCGACGAGGATGGCCGACAATCCCACCACCAGAAGGAAACGTCTCATGGGGCAGAAAGGTTATTTTACGGATGCCCCCTTCCTGTGGAACAGGTAGGCCTTTATAAACTCGTCAATCTCCCCCTCAAGGACGGCCTCGGCGTTTGAAGTTTCGTACCCCGTCCTATGGTCCTTAACCAGTTTGTACGGATAGAGGACGTAGGACCTTATCTGATGCCCCCACTCTATGGACGACTTGGGACCCGCCAGCTCCTTCAGCTTCTCCTCCTGCTGGCGACGATAGTAGTCGTAGAGGCGGGCCTTCAGGACCCTCATGGCATTCTCCCGATTCTGGTGCTGGGAGCGCTCGCTCCTCATCACCACGACTATGCCGGTGGGTATGTGGGTGATCCTGACGGCCGACTCCGTCTTATTCACGTGTTGCCCTCCGGCTCCGGACGAGCGGAAGGTCTCTATCTTCAAATCCTCCGGCTTTATCTCCACCTCAACGTCCTCCATCTCCGGGAGGACGCCCACCGCCGCGAAGGAGGTGTGCCTCCGATTGTTCGCGTCAAAGGGGGATATGCGCACCAGCCTATGGACTCCCTTCTCCCCCTTCAGGTATCCGTAAGCGTATGGACCTTGGATCAGGAGGGTGGCGGACTTTATGCCGGCCGTCTCCCCTCGCTGGTAGTCAAGGACGCTCACCTTGTAGCCGTTTCTCTCGGCCCACTTCACGTACATCCGCATGAGCATCTCCGCCCAGTCCTGACTCTCGGTCCCTCCGGCCCCCGGATGTATCTCAAGGATGGCGTTCTGGTAGTCCTCCTTGCGCTCAAAGAGGAGTTTGATCCGCAGGTCCTCAAGGAGCCTCTTGACCTCCCGCCACTCCCTATCCACCTCCGCGGCCATCTCGGGATCCTCAACGGCCAACTCATACACCTCTTTAAGATAGTTGAGCCTCTCGCCGATGTCCCTAAAGGCGTTCAGACGCTCTTTGAGGATGGCCAGCTCGCGCATCAGCTCGCTCGCCCTCTTCCTGTCGCTCCAGAAATCCTGCCTTAGGGTCTCCTCCTCTATCTCCCGTATGCGTCTTGTGAGGCTCTCCTCGTCAAAGATACCCCCTTATCTTCTGGTACTCCTTGAAGAGCTCGTCAATCTCCGACAGCAGAACCATAGGTGGCAATTTTAAGGCGGCAGTGCCGGGACTTCCGAGGTAGAATAGAGTCTTATGGAGAAGGTTAAGGACGTCGTCTTTAGGGTCCTCCGATACTCCCCGGAGACGGGCTCCCCCAGATGGGCCGAGTACAAGGTCCCCGTCGTCAAGGGAATGACCGTTCTGGAGGGTCTGTTCTACATAAAGGAGAATCACGATCCCACCCTCGTGTTTAGAGCCTCCTGCCGCATGGGGGTGTGCGGCTCATGCGCGATGAAGGTCAACGGGAAGCACATCCTCGCCTGCCAGACGCAGATACTGAAGCTGAACTCCGACGTTCTGAACGTGGAGCCTCTCAACAACTACAGGGTGATACGGGATCTCGTCCCCGACCTCACCCCCCTCTTCCAGAAGCACGCGACGGTGAAGCCCTACATAATCCGCTATTCGGATCCGGAGGAGTTCAACGACCCCACGGGAGAGTACCTTCAGAGCCCGAAGGAGTTGGAGGAGTTCCTTCAATTTACGTACTGCATCAAGTGCGGAGCCTGCCTGTCCGCATGTCCAGTCGTATCCGGAAATGAGGATTTCCTCGGTCCCCAAGCCCTTACCCAAGCCTACAGATACGCCGTTGATACCCGGGACGAGGGGTACATCGTTGACCGGGAGGTGGTCTCGGACATAGTCTCCGGAGTCTTCCGTTGCCACTTCGTGGGGGCATGCTCGGAGGCCTGTCCCAAGGGTGTGGACCCGGGTATGGCTCTCCAGCTCCTCAAGAAGGAGATATTCCTCTACACCTTCGGCCTAAAGAGGGAGAAGAAGAAGGCCGGCTTCCACAGGATAGACTTCAACGCCCCTCCCCCTCCGGATGCCCCCAAGCCCCCGCCGAGGACGGTGGAGGGCTGAACGCCCGTAGAATTGTCTCCTTCGGAGGGTTGGCCGAGCGGACGAAGGCGGCGGATTTGAAATCCGCTGGGGGCGTAAGCCCCTCTGGGGTTCGAATCCCTCACCCTCCGCTTTCCTCT
>JAADDJ010000025.1 GCA_013153965.1 Thermotogae bacterium | reverse complement strand
GCCAACATCTTCTGCTCCTCCGTGAAGTCCTCGGGAGTGTATGCTTCGTTCGTGGGCGTCTCCTCAAGGAGAAATCCTCCGCCACGTTTATAGACTGGTTTCTCCGTCATAATCAAAGGTATTATACGGCGGGAGATGGGTTGCAAACTCTCACCAAAAGCTCACGCTATGGCACTAAAATGGCGAGCATTCCCACCCTTTGGTCGCGTTGGGATGCTCCTTCGGGCGTAGAATTGACGAGGTATGGCAAAGGTCTATAAGAAGATAGAGCTCATCGGCATAAGCACGGATAGCATTGAGGATGCCATAAGGGGCGCCATAGAGCGCGCGTCCAAGACCCTCAAGCATCTGGCCTGGTACGAGGTGAAGGAGATACGGGGATCAATTGAGGACGGCAAGGTCAAGGAGTACCAGGTGGTCCTGCTGGTGGCCTTCCGGGTTGAGGAGAGGGACAGCGTTTAGTCGTCTTCCGGCGTAGAATTGGCTGCCGTGCGCTACGTATTCTTCGGCAGTGGGGAGTTGGGGCGTTTGACTTTGAAGAGCCTCGTGCGCTACGCCCCTCCCGTGCTGGTGGTTAGCCGGCCCGACAGACCGAAGGGGAGGAGGAGGATCCTATCACCAACGGTCGTGAAGGCCGAGGCCGAGAGGATGAACCTGCCCGTTGCGACTCCGGAGTCCCCCAACGCTCCCGAATTCGTGAATTTCCTCAAGACGCTAAAGCCGGATTTCATCTTCCTCGCCGATTTCGGGGCCATACTCAAGGAGGCCGTGCTGGACGTCCCGAGGGTGGCTCCCTTGGGGATGCACCCGTCCCTCCTGCCGAAGTATCGTGGGGCGGCTCCCATAGAGCATGCATTCTTCAACTGCGAGCGGCTCACGGGTGTGAGCGTGTTCATCATGGAGAGGAGGATAGATGCCGGGCGCATAGTCCTTCAGGAGACGCTTGAGATTGACCCTTGCAACCAGACGAGGGGGGAGGTGTTGCCCCTGTTCGCGGCTCTGGGGGCTCGCCTCCTGTACGAGGGGGCCAACATGCTCCTTGAGGGCTCGGTTGAGCCGAGGCCGCAGGTGGGGGAGGTGTCCTACGCTCCGAAGATCAGACCGGAGGATGAGTTTATAAAACCGGAGGAGGGTGTGATGCGCACGGTGGGCCGGATAAACGGGTTGTCGCCCGCGCCGGGTGCCCGCTACCGTTGGAGCAGGGGAGGGAGAGTTTTGGACCTAAAACTTCTCAAGGCGTCCCCGCACTCCGGAGATGTGTCCGTACCGTTGGGGGAGTTTCACTACGACAGGAGAAACAGGCTCCTGCTGCTGGGATGCTCCGATGGCGCCGCCCGAATACACCTGCTGAAGGTGGCCGGAAAGCCGAGGCCCTTTAACGCCGAGGAGTTCGCCAACGGGTACCTCCGAAGATGAGATACAGGCACGAGCTCTTCCTGACGCTCCTGCTGGTTCTCTACTCTTTGAGTTTCGCCGTCGTGGATGGACGTCTCCTTCAGCCGGCCCTCATAATGGCGGCCGTCTCCGCCGCTTTCTTCCCCATATGTCTCCTCGTCTCCTACGCCCTGCGGATGCCCCCTCTGGAGAGGAATCTGCTCCTTCCTCTGGATATAGCGCTCGCGGTCGGGGCCATAACCAACGTGATCAGCATAGGGAGCACCGCCTTCTTCGCCATAATGTTCGTCAGTCAGGTGTTCATCTTGGCGATAGGTTTCATGTGGAGCGCGTACGAATGCACCCGCGAGGGGCGCACCATGCAGTTCATGTTCGCGTTCCTGCTCTGGTTCCTGCTCCTCTCGGCCGTGGGTAAGGCTATAGGATAGGCTCAAGCTCCGCCAGAAAGTGGCGAAGGTGCGGAGGCTCGTACGTTATGCGGAACCCCCGCAGGTTGCCCTTGGAGGCGTATATGTCTCGCAGCACATCCAAGGTGTAGTCAAGATGGGCACGCGAGTACATCCTGCGCGGGATGGCGAACCGTACGAATTCGTATCTGGCGGCGTCCTTGAACATTAGGCTACCCACCTCCACCGTCCTTATCGCCCCCCTGCGGTAGAGTTCCACCACCAGGGAGTGGGCCGGGAACTGCTCCTTGGGTATGTGCGCCAAGGCCTCGCTGACCTCTATATAGGCGGCGTGGCCTCCGGGAGGCCACATCACGTCCCAACCTATCTCCCTGATCCCCTCGGTCAGGTACGCCACCTGCCCGGTGCGATGCTCAAGGTACCGCTCGTCAAGGGATTCCTTGAGGCCTACGGCCATGCTCTCCATGTCCCTTCCGGAGAGTCCCCCGTAGTGTATGAACCCCTCCCAGAGTATGAGGAGTTCCTTCGCCCGCATCCTCTTCCTCTCATCGCGCAGAACGAGGAATCCCCCCATGTTGGAGAGTCCGTCCTTCTTCCCACTCATGAAGGCGCCGTCGCTGTACCTGAAGCTCTCCAGAACGATGTCCTTGACGCTCCATCCGGAGTACTTGGGGTTTCGCCTCTTGACGAAGTAGGCGTTCTCGGCGATGCGGCAGGCGTCTATAATCAGCGGTACCCCGTACCTCTGGGTCAGGGCGTAGGCCTCCTTGAGGTTATCAAGGTCCACGGGCTGACCGCCCCCCGTGTTGTTCGTGAGTACCATCACCACCAACTTCACTCCCCCCTCCTTCAACAGCTCCTCCAAACGGTTTAAATCTATGTTGCCCTTGAAGGGATAGTCGGAGGATATGTCCAGAGCCTCCGGAGTGGGTATGTCGTATATCTCCGCCCCTACGGCCAAGAAGTTCCCTCGGGTCGTGTCAAACAGGGTGTTGGATACGACCTTCGCTCCCTCATGGAGGTATATGGTCGCCAGAAGTTTCTCCGCGGCTCTGCCCTGATGTACGGGTATGGGGTCCTCGTACCCGGAGAACTCCTCTATCGCCCTCTTCAGCCTAAACCAGCTGCGAGAGCCGGCGTAGGACTCGTCCGCCTCCATCATAGCAGCCCACTGGTGGTGGGAGAGGGCCCCCGTGCCGGAATCGGTGAGGAAGTCTATGAATACCTTCTCGGATGGGATCTTGAAGAGGTTGTATTTCGCCTCAACAAGCAGACGCTCCCGCTCCTCCGGCGAGGGTAGGTTTATAGGTTCCACAACCTTTATCCTGAAAGGTTCAACGGGATAGCGCATAGGGCGGATTCTATCCCCGAAATCGGCGGCACTACGGCTTTAGAATAATCACCTCTTACGGCGGCCGTAGCTCAGGTGGTTAGAGCGCCAGACTGTGGCTCTGGAGGTCGCGGGTTCAAGTCCCGTCGGCCGCCCATTTTTTTATCGTCGCCGGCGTAGAATATTCCCTTGGAGCTTCAACCGAATCCCGGCAAGAGCCTGACGATAGATGTTGATGGCGAGATCTGGGCCAGATATCCCATAAGGACCCACGTCATACGCCCGGGGGAGGACATCGTGGGGGTGGCCGAGCGGTACGCCAAACCCCACCTTAGGGAGGGAGATTATCTCTTCGTGAGTGAGAAGGTGGTGGCCATAGCGCAGGGTAGGGCGTACCCCATAGACGAGATAAGGCCCTCCCTGTGGGCCAGGCTGCTATCCAAGTTCGTCACCAAAAGCCCCCACGGGATAGGTCTGGGAAGCCCTTGGACTATGGAGCTGGCGATACGGGAGGCGGGGCTCCCCCGCATCCTCCTCGCGGCATCCGTCGCGGCTCTGACCAAACCCCTGGGGATACGGGGGATGTTCTATCGGGTCGCGGGAAGGAACGTGGCGGCGATAGACGGCCCCACACCCTACACCCTTCCCCCCTACAACCGGTACGCCAAGCTGCCGCCCAAGGATCCCGATGAGGTGGCCCGCCGGATGGCGGAGAGGTTGGGGGTGAGGGTGGTGATAGTAGATGCGAATGATCTGGGGGTTGAGGCCCTCGGCCTGTCGGATCCGGATATATCCGTGGAGTTCGTCAGGAAGGTCTTTCGCGACAATCCCCTCGGTCAGGCCTCCCAGAGGACGCCCCTATGCGTGGTTCGCAGGGTGAGGTAGGCGATTTTATCAGGTCTCATGGTGGCTCGTACGGTTGATTTTAACTTTCGTCAGCTTCTTCCCCCGGCACGTTCTCCCTCCTGTATAATATCCACATCATGGTAGAGACGCTGAGAGACCTGTTCGTACGCGGCGGCATAATGATGTGGCCTATCCTTTTCGTGGCTCTTATAGCCCTGGCCATATCTATAGAGAGGTTCTATTCGCTTTTCTGGAAAATAAGGGTCAATCCCGTGAAGCTCGTGGAGGACGTGATCAAGATCATAGAGGAGAAGGGCGTGAATGAGGCCATAGACTTCTTGGCCAAGAAGAAGAACCCCGTGGCCAAGGTCCTCATGGCCGGGCTGGAGAAGGCCGGCAAGTCCAAGGTGGTGGTTGAGGAGGCGATGACCCGCCGGGCCCTTCGCGAGCTCGCCTTCTTGGACAGGGGCATGATATACATAGCCGCGGCCGTCACTCTGGCCCCCATCCTCGGGTTCTTGGGGACGGTCTCGGGAATGATCAACGCCTTTGACGCCATAGCCAAGGCCGGAGAGGTGGAGCCTACGGTGGTGGCCGCAGGTATATCCGAGGCTCTGATAACCACGGCCTTCGGTCTGTCGGTAGCCGCTCCCTTCTCCCTGCTCTACGCCATCTTCATGGATCGCATAAACTCCTACCAGAGGCAGATAGAGGAGGCGGCGAACTTCCTACTTGAGTATCTGGCCGAGGCTGGAATAGTCAGGGAGGCCTGATATGGCCATCGTTCGGAAGGTGAAGATGGAGGAGGAGGCTGAGATCCCGACGGCCTCCATGGCCGATATAGCCTTCCTCCTCATCGTCTTCTTCATGACCACAACCAACTTCGCCCGTGAGAAGGGGTTGAAGTTCCTCCTGCCCGAGAAGAAGAACCAACCGCAGGAGATAAAGATCGCCAGCAAGAACCTGCTGAAGATATCCATAAACGACCGTGGCGAGGTGTTCCTGAACGACGAGCAGGTTGACCCCAACAACCTTGAGGAGGAGGTAAAACGCCGCCTGGAGGCCAACAAGAAGCTGGTTATCCTCATCCGAACCCACGAGAACGCCCCCTACGGCATGATGATAAAGGTCTTTGACGCCGTCAAAGCCGCCGGCGGAAAGAAGGTCGGTCTGGGCGTAATAAAGGAGGAGGGATAATGAAACTTCAACGCAAGAGGGAGCTGAAGGCGCAGATCCCGACGGCCTCCATGTCCGACATAGCCTTCCTCCTTATAATATTCTTTATGACCGTGACGGTCTTCCGGAAGGCTAAGGGTCTACCGGTGAAGCTGCCCCACGCCAAGACCACCGAGCGCATACTCAAGCAGAGGGACCTCGCCTTCATATGGATAAGCAAGAACGGCAAGATCAGCGTTGATGACAACATCGTACCCCCGGAGAAGGTGGCCCTACTCTTTAGGTCCAAGATATCCGAGAATCCGGCGCTGATAGTTAGTCTGAAGGCCGACCAGAACGTCAAGTACCGCTACGTGTATAAGGTCATGGAGGCGCTCAGGGAGGCCAACGCCCTGAGGGTGGTGTTTGCAACCAAGAAGGGGGAGTGATGGCAAAGGATAGGAAGAGCTTTATAAAGAAGATCTTCTTGGAGAGCGAGCTGGAGGAGGAATACACCCGTGATCTCAACCTCGCCTTCACCGTGGCGCTGCTGATATTCATCGGGGCGTTCCTCTTTGGCAAAGGATGCAAGCTTGAGAACTACAGCCCCAAGAAGAAGTCCGAAACCGTAATTGAGCAGATTGAACTCCAGACGGAGTTTGAGGAGCCTCCGCCTCCTCCTCCCAAACCGAAGGTATCCCTGCCGGAGGAGATAGAGGAGGTGGAGAGTGAGGCGGAGCAGGATACGATAGATATAGCGGAGACCACGGAGTTCAGCGAGGAGGACCTACCGGCTCCTCCCACGGATACCCTCGTCCGTGAGGTCTTTGAGGTGGATGAGCCACCCGAGCCCGTCGTGAATGTCCAGCCCGAGTATCCCGACATCGCCCGCCAGGCCGGTCTGGAGGGAAAGGTGTTGGTTGAGGCGGTCATTGACGAGAATGGGAACGTGGTAGATGCCCGCATCAAGTACTCCAGCAACGAGATCTTCAACGAGGCAGCCCTCGCCGCCATGCGCAAGATGAAGTTCAAACCCGCCAAGCAGAAGGGCATACCCGTTAAGGTGCGCATAATTCAGCCCTTCATCTTCAAGCTCAGGAGGTGAGGCACGGTGATGCTCCTCCTTCCGGTCGCACCCGACACGTGTCCCCTCCCTAAGGTGATACCGGATCTTGAGCCCGAATACCCGACAACCACCATAGGCTGGAATGGGAGGCCCATAGAGGCGCGCATAATCATGCCTTTCATCTTTAAACTACCGGCAGAGGAGGAGCGAGATGAGGATTAAAAGGTGTAGCCTCGTGAAGTTTCCACACAAGGAGGTGAATATGAAGCGTTTCTTCGCTGGTCTTTTAGCTCTTGTGTTCGCCTTCCCGCTCTTCGCACAGTACGGTAAGATAGCGGGAAGGGTAATGAGCACCGAAGGCGAGCCGATACCGGCCGCCGTAGTTAAGATCGTAAGTGGCCCCGCTAAAGGCGGGACCTACGCCGATGAGAATGGATATTTCGTTCTCCTGAGGCTTCCCCCCGGCAAATACACCCTTCAGGCGAGCGCCATAGGGTACAAGCCTCAGATAATCAAGAATGTTACCGTAGATGCCGACCATACGACCGAGGTGAATTTCCGCCTGCCGCCCGAGGCCATTGAGGTCAAGGCGGTGGTGGTTGAGGCGAAGGAGAAGCTCATCAAGAAGGATGAGACTGAAAGCAAGGCCGTGGTCAAGGGAGAGAACCTCCAGAATATACCCGTTGCATCCCTTGAGCAGGCCATATCGCTCTCGTCCGGCGTGAGGGTGAGCGGTGGGGTGATTCAGGTGCGTGGTGGCCGTCCCGGCGAGGTGTCCTACGTCGTAGACGGCGTGGAGGTGACGGATCCCTACACGGGGTATCAGAGCGTATCTCTTCCTCTGAATGCCATACAGGAGGCGTCGGTCAGTAAGGGTGGGTTCGGTGCGGAGTACGGCTCGGCGTCCTCCGGAGTCATACAGGTGGCAACCAAGGAGGGGACCGACAAGTACGAGTTCTCCTTCCAGCTCTTCTCGTCCCTCGGAATGGGCGGTTTCTT
>JAADDJ010000042.1 GCA_013153965.1 Thermotogae bacterium | reverse complement strand
GTCTGGCCTACTATCTGGAGAATCGGGACAAGCTCAAGGCCGTACCCATAGACGCCGGGAATGGCCCGGTCGCGCCCACGGTTGAGAATGTGGTGGCCGGCAAGTACGTGCCCCTCTCCAGACCCCTCTTCATATACGTTAGCAAGAAGGCCTACGATACGAAGCCTTACGTGCGCAAGTTCGTCCATTACTATCTGGACCACGTGAAGGACCTCGTGCGCGAGGTGGGATACGTGGAGTTGCCGGACGAGGCCTACGCTCTCGCCAAGGAGCGTATAGAGAGGGGTATAACCGGCTCGGTCTTCGGAGGAGAGGGAGCGAAGGTCGGCGTCAAGATAACGGACCTGCTAAAGCTGGAGTTGGAGAGGTAAAGGAGGGGGGCCGACGGCCCCCCTTCCCTTCATCCGTTCAGGTACCTTTTGAGCTCCTGTGAGAGCCTCTGGCGAGCCTCCTCGTCGTCCAAGGATTTCAGGTTTATCTCCACATTCTCCGCGGCCCCCCTCAGGGCAGCATCCGCCTGGTAGCGGGCGACGAAAACGTCGCTTATGGCCGTCTTCGGAGCGATTCCCTCCATCTCATCGGCCAGCATCTTGACCTCGGCCGCCAGTTTTACCACCTCCAGAGGGACCTCGGCCGCCCTTATGAGGGCCTCCCTTATCCTCTCCTTACGCTCGGGGTCATCCTTCGGCAGCCTGTAGGCCTCCATCACCCTCCTGAAGGCCTCAACATCCTCATCCATCAGATCCTTCGCCCGCTTGAGTATGGCCTTAGCCCTCTCGCGAATCCTTTGAAACTCCGGCCAGTTCTCCCTGTACTTCTTGCGCTTCAACCCTATACCGGCCACCATGGAGAGGAGGGCAGCCGCCTGCGCCAGAGACAGGGCCGAGACGGCACCCCCACCGGGTACGGCCTCCGAGGATGCCAGGTCCGCCAGATACAGGTCAAGGGTCCATCCGTCGTATATGCGGCTCTCTATTATCTGGTCCGTTTTGAAATCGTTGAGCTTCAGGTAGAATTTGGCCACATCCACCAGAGCCTTTAGGGGAACCAGACCCACGATCTCGGACTCATAGACGGGTTGGGAGTATCGCTCGGCCCAGAGTTTCACGTACTCGTACGCCGCGTGTATGGGCGTCCTCTCGTAGTCGGTCAGGTTCATGGACACCTGAACCATATCCTTGGAGGGTAGGTCAAAGCCCAAGGCCTTAACGAAGGCCAGACCACCCGTCTTGGCCCTCACGTGGCGGGCTATCCGCTTGGCCGCCTTCAGGTTGCGGCTGGCCAGATTCACGTTGTAAGCCACGAGGAGTTTCCGGGCACCTATGACGACGGCGCCGGCCGTGGGATGGGGGGTATCCGGGCCGTAGTCCGGTTTCCAGTTGGGATCCTTCATCTTCTCGGCAAGACCCTCGTACTGCCCCTTGCGGATGTTGGCCAGGTCGTACCTATCGGGCTTCTGGGCCGCCTCACCGTACAGATAGACGGGAAGATTCAGCTCCTCGGCCACCCTGCGTGCCAGCCTGTGGGCCAGATTGACGGCCTCCTCCATCGTGGCGTCAAAGAGGGGTACGAAGGGAACAACGTCCGCCGCCCCTATGCGGGGATGCGCCCCCTCGTGCCTGTTCATATCTATCCGTTCAACGGCGACCTTTATGGCGCGAAATGCCGCGTCCAAAACGCCCTCCGCCGTCCCCACGAAGGTGAATACGCTCCGGTTGTGGTCCGGATCCCTCTCCACGTCCAAGAGTTTAACGTCCGGTACCGACTCTATCGCCTCCCTTAGGGCTGCTATGACCTCCTCGTTGCGGCCTTCGGAGAAGTTTGGAACACACTCGTACAACTTCATAGGGAGGGATTCTATCGGCGAAACCGAAGTCCGGGGGCCGCGGAAGGCGGGTCGCGCATCCCACGCAAAACGTATAATTGACCTTTTATGTCGGTTTATAACAACGAAAGTTTTACACCTTTATCGCCGGAAGTACGGATTTGTAGTTAATGGAGCCTCGCCGACGATTTTCGCCTTTAGATTTGTGAATCATGCTTTGGGTCGTAATCTCTCAAGCGGGATTTACCTTCGCGCTCTCCACATGGGATAAGTTCAACGGTGCTCTGACGAATTCGTCGGAGCAGGTGATGAGAGGCGACTTCTCGTCCGGCTGGACGATCAGATGGGAGACGCCCTTTCCGAGCACCGGGGATTACCAGAACTACGCGCAGTATCTGATAACCGACGTGGATAATGACGGTCAGAATGAGGTGGTAGCCTCCTATGCGAAGTACATATTGGCCATGAACGGCTCCGACGGCACGGTTGAGTGGGCCTTCTGGAGCGTGAGGACCGGTTGGATGATCACGCCGGCGGTGGCCGATGTGGATGGGGACGATACCTTGGAGGTGTTCGCGGACGACAGCTCTTCGGGAGCGCCGGAGGTGATCGCCCTGAAGGGCTCGGACGGCAGGCTCCTGTGGCGGGCATCCATACCGGACGCCATCATAGGGTCGCCCGTCGTGGCCGACGTGGATGACGACGGCGATTACGAGGTGGTGGTGGGAGATATAGGCGGAACCTTGAGCATATTCAACGCTACGGATGGCACGTTGGAGTGCTCCTACGCCAGCGGAGGGGGGATTCGGGCAACTCCCGCCGTGGATAACGACAAGATAGTCTTCGGTGGAGCCGCCACCATATACGCGATAGACGGTCAATGCAACCTCATCTGGAGTCGGCCCGTCGGCTCCCTCTTCAGCCCCCCAGCCCTTCTGGATGTGAATGGGGATAACGTGATGGACGTCCTTATGGGCGTCAATAACGGCTACCTGTACGCCTTTGATGGAAGTGCGAGCACGGTCATATGGTCCTACGGGATGGGATGCCCCATAAGGGGAGCTTTGGCCGTCGGAGACGTGGATTTTGACGGCACCAAAGAGGTGGTCGTGGGCGACACGTGCGGGGGGCTGGCCATGGTGGATGCCACGAACGGAGCGGAGGAGTGGAAGATAACCCTCCCCTACGGCATATATCCGCGCGGTCCCATAGGTCTGGCGGACTTTCTACCCACGGGTGGGTTGGAGATAGTGGTCCTCGTGGAGCCCGAACCCTTCAGCGGAACCGATAATTACGCCTATATAGTCTCCTCATCCGGGGATACCATCTACCGCTTGGATGGGTACGGTGATGGCTTCGCCATAGGGGACGCCGACTCCGACGGCTGCATTGAGCTGATTTTGGAGTGCGACGGATGTCCGAGCGAGAACGACGCCCTATTTGACGACGTGGATAACCTATCCGCCTGCGGCCTTCTGGCCGTGGATGATGATTTGGCCGTCTCGGAGGTCAGGCCGGCGGACGCTTGGGATGGGGAGATGAAGGTGTATTCGGCCGACGGCCGCTACTTAGGGAGGGAAGTCCCCCGCAGACCGGGCGTCTATATGCTGGTCGGCGGAGGTAAAAGCCGGCTCGTGGTGGTGCGTTAGAAGTCCCTCCTGTTGAAGATAAACGTCCCGAGGAGGACGGGGACGACCACCCACAGGGTGAGGGTGGCGAATATTATGAGGTATCCCACGGTGGATGATACGAACTTCGTGAAGAGGGCACCGGTGTATCCGAGAAGGGCGGCTATGTCCAAGTTCATGACTATGAGGATGCGGGCCAAATCAACCGGATTGAGGACGGAGAGGAGGATTATGAGGTTCTCTATCGGGTAGTCGTAGAAGGCCATGCCTAAAAACAGGATGAAGGCGTCGTATATGACCGAGGCGTATATCCACACGGCCAGACCGAAAGCCAACCCCCTGACCCTATCGTCGTAGGCAACCGAGAAGAGGAGGGCTATGGCCGAGAATATGACGGTCAGGTAGAAGGAGGATGTGGCCATCAGCGCAACCTGCACCGGCGTGGCACCGAATACGTACAGGGGTATCCCTATGCCCAGCGCCACCGACAGGGCCAAGGGGAGGGATATGCCCGCGACCTTGCTGAGATACACGGTCTTCCTCCCCACGGGTTGAACGAGCATGAGCTCGGTGAATTCCCGGGTGGCGTAGAAGAAGAGGGAGGAGAACACCAGGGCCACGAGGGGAACGAAGAGTATGACGATGTTCAGAAGGCTAACTATCACCTTGGAGACGTCCCCGCTAAAGTACGAGAGGGCGGATGTGAGGATGAGGAAGAAGAGGCCGTAGCCCACGACGAACCTGCTCCTTAGGGTGTTATAGGCCTCGTATTTGAATATCTTAAACGCCCTCTTCAACTCTCGCCTCCTTCATGAGTTTGGCTATGGCCCTCTCCAGCGTCTTCTCCCCGGTCTTGACCTTGAATTCGTTGGGGGTGCCGTCAAAGTATATCTTTCCGTTGAGGAGGAAGACGACCCTGTCGGCCATCTCCTCCACCTCCCCCATTATGTGGGACGTGAATAGGACGGTCCGTCCCTCATCCTTGAGCCGCAACACCTCATCCTTAAAGTGGGTGCTGGCAACGGGGTCAAAGCCGACGGTGGGCTCGTCCAATATGAGGATGTCGCTCCCGAACATGAAGGCGAGGGTGGCATTCACCTTCTGGCGTGTTCCACCCGAGAGCACGCCGAGGGGCCTGTCCAGAAAGGGGTGGAGGCCGAATAGGTCTATGTAGTACTCCTCCTTGGAGGGTTGGTCCCTAACGTCCTTGACTAGGTTCAAAAGCTCCCGCACGGTGAGGTTCTCCGGGAACTTGGCTATCTGCGGCATGTACCCGATGTATCTGCGATACTCCACACCCGAGCGTATGTCCTCCCCCATGACCACTATCTTCCCCCGGTTGGGGACGACGAGTCCCAATATGCACTTGATTAAGGTCGTCTTCCCGGAGGCGTTGGGACCGAGTATGGCGACGACGGTTCCCTCCCCCACCGTGAGGTCTATGCCCTCCAAAACCTTGGTCTTGCCGAAACGTTTGTAAAGTCCCCTTACTACTACCCGCTCCAAGGGTCTGTCTATTCTAAGGTCGGCGTCGCCCGGCCCCGGCGTACCCCTTCCCCAAAATTGAAAATTCTATTTTCAAAATTCGCAAAATATTTGCTCAAATTTTGGATGTGGCGGCCGGTTTATAATGCCGGCTATGGTGTGCAACTCATGCGGCAGCAGTATAGAGGCCCAGCCCTGCCCCCACTGCGGTGCCTACAACGTTTTGGATAAAGGTTTCGTTCGGCTGGTTGAGTTCATGGGCGGGGATAGGGCGGTCGTTCAGGCGGCGAGGGTCTCGGTGGGCCAAGGTTTGAAGACTCCGGAGAAGGACAGGCGACTGATAAACTATCTGATGAAGCACGAGCACGGCACCCCCTTTGAGCATGCGGTTTTCAAGTTCCACGTTAAGACGCCCATATTCGTCTCAAGGGAATGGTTCAGACATCGCATAGCCTCATACAACGAGATAAGCCAACGATATACGGAGGTTAAGGATGAGTTCTACGTACCCCACGCCCTCCGCAAACCCACCAAGGGGAACAAGCAGGCGAGCGACTTCGCTCCCTTCCCCGACGAGGAGCGCCTTATCGGCAGTATTGAGGAGGCTTACGCCAAGGCCTACGAGGTTTATAGGAATCTCCTGAGGGAGGGGGTGGCCCGGGAGTTGGCCCGCATAGTCCTGCCTTTGGGCATATACACGCAATTCTATTGGACGGTGAATGCCCGCAGTCTCATGAACTTCCTCAGGCTCCGGGAGGCTCCCGACGCCCAGTGGGAGATCAGGCAGTACGCCAAGGTCATCCTGCGCATATTCAAGGAGAAGATGCCTTGGACGGCGGAAGCGTGGGAGAGCCTCGGCCGAAAGAGACCTTGAAGACTCCCGTAAAATACTCTCTATGGTATGGGCTCTTGATGCTGTTGTCGTAGTGTTCGTCCTCTATTCCACCTATCAGGGATTGCGTTCCAAGGCTGGTAAGGAATTCTGGGCGTTGGTTGCCCTGATAGTGGCCCTGTGGGGGGCGATATTCCTGACGGCTCCGGTGGCGGACAGTCTCGGATTCCTTGAGGACCCGGCCGTGCGTAAGATGGTGGCCTTTCTGATAGTTTTCCTCGTAATTCATCAGGGCGTTCAATTCCTCACGGGCGTACTCAAGTTGAACTTCTCCGTCGCCGGCATGGACCCCCTGCTCGGAGGTCTATTCGCCTTCTTGGAGTCGGCGCTCTTTGCGGGAGTTCTCGGCTATGCGGCCATGGGCGTTCCGGCCTTCAGGCTCACGGTGGAGCAGACGGTGCTCCTCTCCAAGTTGGCGGAGTTCGCGGGCGCGCTGATTTCGGCGTTCGGAGGTAAAGGGCTGTTTTAGGTATGTTTAGGAGAAAGCCGAAGAATGTGGCCGTGGGGCCCACGGAGCTGCTGGTGGGGAGGGATACGAAGATAGTCGGCGACGTTATAGTCGGTGGGAGTGCGGTGGTGGATGGTGAGATTGAAGGGAATCTGAAGGTTGAGGGGGAGCTTTGGGTCGGGGAGGCGGGTAAGTTGAGGTCCCAGACGATTGAGGCGAGCTCGTTCGTATGTGCGGGGGAGGTGAGGACGGAGGTCCTGACGGCCCAGAGGGTTGTGTTCAAGAAGACGGCCCGGTTTGAGGGGAATATACGGTACAAGGTTCTGATAGTTGAGGAGGGAGCGACGCTAAAGGGAAGTCTCAATCTGGACTCGGAGAATGTTCCGGCACCGGATAAAGGTTAGGTACGCCGAGACGGACCAGATGGGGGTGGTACATCACAGCGTCTATGCGGTGTATTTTGAGGAGGCGCGCGTGGCCTACATGGAGCATCTGGGTTTCCCCTATCACCGGATGGAGGAGGAGGGTATCCTCCTGCCGCTTCTGGAGCTGCACGTGAGGTTCAGGAAGCCCGCACGATTCGGGGATACTCTGGAGGTTGAGGTGAAACCTTACGTGAAGGGGGCGCGCCTTTTTGTGGATTATGCGGTCTTCAGGGATGGGGAGATTCTGGCCGAGGGTACCACCGTCCATGCCTTCACCGACCCGTCGCTCAGGCCGATGAGACCCCCGGAGAGGATAAGGAAGTTGTTTTCGCAAACCCCCCTCTCGGCGGACTGATTTATTGCATATTTGCACGAATAATTTATCGCATATTTCCGCAAATCGGCTTCTCACCGGCATTTTTCACGCTTCGCAAACCCCCTAAGGTTTTTGCACTACTGGAGGTTTGCGAACCTCCACCTTCATATTTTCACCCTTATAATACCCGGTGGATACGCATGAGAACTTGAGTTAGAGCGAGGGAAGAGAGAAGGGTTTGTAGCCTACCTATAAGGGATTGAAACG
>JAADDJ010000062.1 GCA_013153965.1 Thermotogae bacterium | reverse complement strand
TAGAAATCAACCAGGACGTAGCCGGGCGGGATCTTATGCACGTTGTAGCCGTGGGCCTGCGCGATGTTGAGTCTTGCGGCGTAGTCCAACACCGGCACATCCGACACGATCTTGCCTTTGTAAGTTTCCGAAAGCATAGGTGAGGATTGTATTGGCGTAGAATCGGACGTGGATAGGGCGAATCGGTACGGTTTTCTTTAAGTGGGTAAGCGCGCCCGGGGGGACTTGAACCCCCGACCTTCGGTTCCGGAGACCGACGCTCTATCCTACTGAGCTACGGGCGCAGTATGAAATTCTAAGGACGAATCACAGGTACCATGAGAGCTCCACCTCCTCCAGCCTCCGCATTATCTCCTGCGCTATCCTCCTGACCTGCTTGCGGACGTCCTCCAAGGAGCCGTAGTTCCTTATAACGAAATCGGCCCTCCGGACCTTCTCCTCCTGCGGCATCTGGGAGGCGAGGATGGCCTCGGCCTTCTCCTTGGGGACTCCCCTCTTTACGAGTCTATGGACGAGCTCCTCCTGCGGCGCCCACACCACTATTATGGTATCAAAGGCGTCGGCAACGCCGTACTCAAACAGGAGGGCGGCATCTACCATTATTATCCTCGCGGGCGAGCTCTCAATCGTCCTCTTTATCTGCTCAAGGACGAGGGGTCGCACGATCCCCTCAAACTCCTCCTTGAACTGGGGGTCCGTGAAGACCCTACGCCCCAAGACCTCCCGGTCAATCCCACCGTCCCTTATGGCCTCCGGAAGCCTCCTCTTCAGGAACTCAACGACCTTGGGATGGCTCAGGACCTTATGGGCCTCCCTGTCGGCCTCAATCACCGTGAAACCCAGCTCCCTAAACATTCGGGCCACCGTGCTCTTGCCCGCACCCGCGTTCCCCGTAAGCCCTATGAGGATCTTCATGGTATCAGCTCCTTGACCAGCTTGGTTATGCGGTTTGCCACCTCCTCCGCGGTCATGTGGGTGGTGTCTATGTATATGGCATCCGGAGCCCGACGTAGGGGAGCCACGTCCCTTGAGGCATCCCTAAAGTCCCTCCTGCGTATATCCTCAAGGGCCTGCTCGTAGGAGATGTTCATGCCCTCAGCGCGCAGCTGCTCGTACCGACGGCGGGCCCTCTCGCCGGTTGAGGCGTCCAAGAAGACCTTCACGTTGGCCTCGGGCAGAACGACGGTGCCTATGTCCCTTCCTTCAACGACGGCTCCACCCTCCGCCAACCTTCTCTGGACGTCCAGAAGGAACTCCCTCACCTTCGGTATGGCTGCTATCTTGGAGGCCATGGCCCCCACCTCAACGCTCTCTATCTCCTCCGTCACGTCCTCGCCGTTGAGGAAGGTGCGTATCCGCCCGTCTATGTACTGCTGATCCAACTCCACATTCCGCAGGGCCACGTCAAGGGCCATATCGTTGGCGGGATTCACGCCCGTCTTCAGAAGGTACAGGGCCAGAGCCCTATAGAGAGCCCCGGTGCTCACGGCCTTGAGGCCGAGTTTGTCGGCCACCAGACGGGCGACCGTAGTCTTACCCACTCCTGAGGGACCGTCTATCGCCACGACGATCCCCATATCCTTGTACTTCGCCACGAAGTCGGGGCGAGCGGATTTGAACCGCCGACCTCCCGGTCCCGAACCGGGCGCGCTAACCAGACTGCGCTACGCCCCGTCGCGAGGATGAAATTATACGTCCGACGAGCGAATCACTTCCTCTCCGTTCCCACCTCCTTCTCCTGCTTGTTCTCCTCATCCTCCTCCGGGGTCGTGTAGGCCTTCATCATCAGCTGGTAGCCGGCGAGGGTGCCGTACATACAGCACTGGGGATTGCGGGCGGCCAAGCTCAGGCATCCGAGAGCCGTCCCGCCGGTCAGGGCTACCCCGAAGTTGAGGAAGGGATAGTACTTGCCGTCGTAATAGAAGTAGGAGGCTCCGAATTCCAACCTTAAGCCGTAGGGTACCGTCCCCGTCTTCCCCTTGAATTGGCCGGTGAGGTCCAAACCCAAGGCCACGTACTGGTGCAGATAGGGGAGACTCCTTATGGCTCCCGGTATCCTTATGGTGTCCCCGGTGAAGTTGGGGTCGTACTTGTAGCCGGTGATTGAGTAGAGGAGCTGATAGGACACGTACCACGAGAAGTAGCGATTCACCCTCGCCCCCACTATCAGGTCCATCTCCGGGGTGAGCATGGACGTGCTGAAGATATCCACGTAGAGTTTGGGCATGAGGGAGGAGTAGAATTCGTACTTCGGATGCTTATAGAACGTCCATTTGGCGTAGGGAGCGAGACCGAGGAAGTTGGCCGTAAGACCCACGGATAGGTTCCTCATCGCCCCTATGGAGAAGAAGCCTCCACCTGTGGGATATATTCCATACTTTCCGTATATGGCCGCATTCTTTCCCTCCGGCACCACGTGGGCCGGAACGTTGGCATATATGCCCGCATCAATCTCCCCCGGCCTGAGGGGTTGGGCCGTGTGGAACGTCCCGAAGAAACACCCCCAGAAGGAGATGGGGAGAGCCAAGAGTATCGTACGCCTCACGAAGGTTATTTTACCCCCGGCAGACATTTCGGTGGTAGAATTTCCCCCATGTTGAGAGAGATAACTCTGCGAACGTCCCGTCGGAGCGAGCTCGTGGATATAACCGAGGCCGTCAGAGCCGTCGTCAGGAGGAGCGGGATCAAGTCGGGAATATGCGTCCTGTACTGCCCCCACACGACGGCCGCCCTCACCGTCAATGAGAACGCGGACCCCTCCGTCAGGGTGGATATAAACGACCATCTGTCGGATCTTGTGCCCCCGAGCAAAAACTACAGGCATTTAGAGGGGAACGCGGACTCGCACATAAAGAGCGTTCTGGTGGGTCCATCGCTGACTCTCATAGTGGAGGATGGGGATATAGTCTTGGGCACGTGGCAGGGGGTCTTCTTCTGCGAGTTTGACGGTCCGAGGAATCGCAGGGTTCTCGTCAAGCTCATGGAGGGATAGGTTTGGCCTTCAGGAGGGCCTTGGAGGAGCTTAGGGCGCTCCTCGCGGACATAGCGGAGCTTGAGGATGGGGTGCATGAGGCGGCGGAGGTTATCGTGCGCGCCATAGCATCCGGAGGGAAGGTCTTGGTGTGCGGGAACGGCGGCAGCGCCACGGACGCCCAACATTTCGTAGCCGAGTTGGTGGGCAGGATGGGCGAGGAGAGGGAGCCCCTTCCGGCGCTGGCCCTCACGTCGGACACGGCCGTTCTCACGGCCCTAGCCAACGATTACGGATACGCGGAGGTATTCGCCCGGCAGGTGGGTGCCTTGGGAAGGAGCGGCGACGTTCTGGTCGCCATATCAACATCCGGAAGGTCAAGAAACGTCAATCGGGCCGTTGATGAGGCCTTGGGCCTCGGTCTGAAGGTCATATACTTGGTCGGGGGGGACTTTGAGGTGGCCGGCCACATAGTCCTCAGGGTTCCTTCGGCCAACGCCCAGAGGGTTCAGGAGGTGCATAGATTTCTGCTGCACGTTCTGGCCGAAGAGGTTGAGGAGATGTTGAGGAAGCGTCCGTAAAATACGGAGGCGATGGGCATCCCGGTAGCATGGATAGTTCTCGGAGGTATCGCCTTTCTGGTGATCGGGTATCTGACCTACGGGGAGTGGATCAAGAATCTCTACGGCGTGGACCCCTCAAGGGAGCCTCCCTCCAAACGCCTCTACGATGGCAAGGACTTCGTTCCCGCCAAGAGCTGGATCGTACTCTTCGGCCACCACTTCGCATCCATAGCGGGTGCCGGCCCCATAGTCGGTCCCACCCTCGCCCTACTCTACTGGGGATGGCTTCCGGCCCTCCTGTGGATCCTCATCGGCAGCGTATTCATGGGTGGGGTCCATGATCTGGGGGCCCTGATGGTATCCCTGCGCAACGACGCCACCAGCATATCCGAGAATTCCCGCAGGTACATCTCGGAGAGGGCGAGGATCGTCTTCTCGCTCTTCGTGTGGTTCGCTCTGGTTCTGATAATAGCCGTCTTCGCCCACTACGCCGCCAACTCCTACGTTAAGGATCCCCACATAGTCTGGCCCTCCTTGGGCCTGATACCCGTGGCCCTCATATTCGGGCTCCTCACCTACCGGCTCGGATTGGGTATGCTCCCGGCGACCCTGATAACCGTCGTCCTCATGCTCCTGCTCATCCCCCTCGGCGAGATGATGCCTATAGAGACGTCGTACGCCGTATGGATGGTCGCACTCTTCGCCTACGCCTACGTCGCCTCCCTGATACCCGTCCAGTACCTTCTCCAGCCGAGGGACTACCTGTCGGCCTACCTGCTCATCGGTGGTATGGCTCTGATGCTCGTGGGGGCCCTCACGTCGGGGAGGGTCCTGAACGTCCCACCTCTCATCCGGGAATCCTCCGCCCCGTTCCCCTTCATCCCCTTCCTCTTCGTGACCATCGCCTGCGGTGCCATATCCGGCTTCCACTCCCTCATAGCCTCCGGAACCACGGCCAAGCAGCTCCCATCGGAGAGGTACGCCAAGCGCATCGGATACGGCGGCATGCTGATGGAGGGGGCTTTGGCCTTGCTGGTGGTGGCGGCCGTCGGCTCCCTGGCATCCGGCTTTGACGTCAAGAATCCCATAGGCACCTTCGGAAAGGGCGTGGCCAACATAACCCCCTTCTTAGGCAAGTACGGAGGATACTTCGCCATCTTGGTTCTCAACGCCTTCATCCTAACGACGCTGGACACGGCCACCCGCATAGCCCGCTACATCACCGAGGAGCTCTTCAGGATAAGGAACATGTACCTCTCCTCCGCCGTCGTGGTCGGCGTGGCCGCTCTGATAATCCTCGGGGGTCAGGCGGGCCGTCTATGGACGGTGTTCGGAGCGGCCAACCAACTTCTGGCCGCCCTGGCGCTGCTGGTCATAACCGGCTTCCTGATGAGCATGAAACGTAATCCTCTGCCGGCCATGATACCCGGCATATTCATGCTCCTCATCACCCTCTCCGCCCTAACCTATCAGATAAACGTCCTCCTCGCCTCCGAGAATCCCAACTACGTGGCCATAGTCTTCGCCGGGATACTTCTGCTTCTGGGTATCTTCGTCGGAGGGGAGGCCGTGTATAGGTGGATGAGGAGAAGGGCTTAGGGGCCCCCGGAGCGGAGAGCCTCTATCCTCTCCTCCGCCATCCGTACGTAATCGGAGTTTATCTCGTACCCGACGAATCGTCTTCCCGTCTTTATGGCCGCCAAGGCCGTCTGACCGCTCCCCATGAATGGGTCCAGAACCACCTCACCCTCAAAGGTGTATAGCTGGATGCATCTGTAGGGGAGATCCTCGGGGAATGGGGCCGGATGGCCTATCCTCTTGGCCGAGACGGCCGGAAAGGTCCATACGCTCTTTGTAAATTCAAGGAACTCGTCCCGGGATATGGTGCTTCTCCTCCGGTGGGGATTCTCCCTGCGGAAGGTATCCTTGGAGAAGACCAGAATGTACTCATGCACGTCCCGCAGGACCGGGTTCGTCGGACGCATCCAACTCCCCCAAGCGGTGGAGGAGCTGGCGCTCGCCCCCTTGTACCATATCACCTCACCCCTCATGAGAAAACCCAAGGAGAGCATATCCTCGGTTATGTAAGTGTGGAGAGGGATGTAGGGCTTCCTGCCGAGATTCGCCACGTTTATGCAGGCCCTCCCACCGGGTACCAGAACCCGCATCACCTCCGCCCACACACGCCTTAGAAAGCGTAGATACTCGTCCAATCTCAGGTCCTCGTCGTACTCCTTGCCCACGTTGTAAGGGGGCGAGGTTATCACCAGATGAATGCTGCTGTCGGGCAGCTCCTCCATCCTCTCGCTGCTCTTGGGGAGGATCCGGTCCAGATACCTCTCGGGTACGGGATTTTCAACGTACTTCACCTCCCTCCCCTTGGGCATCCCCTCGTACATCCTACCGGCGTAGAAGTCGCTTGAGTCGTGTCCCACGCGACCGGGGGAGCCGAAACGGCTCGTTCTGGTGCGCCTCCTCGGCATTCTACCTCTTGCGTCTCACCAGATACCCCCCTATCGCGAGGGCATCAAGGTCGGATTCCCGAAGGGTGAATATGGCCTGCCGGGGGGTATAGACTATGGGGTACCCGTGCAGGTTGAAGGACGTGTTGAGGACCGCCCCCACACCCGTCCTCTCCTTGAATCGGCTTATGAGTCGGTGATAGTGGGGATTGTCCTCCCGGAAGACGACCTGCGGCCGGCCGGTGGCGTCGCTCTGGTGGAGAGCAGCGGGCAGAGAGGCTCTACCCTCCTCGGTCGTCGGATACGCGAGAATCATGTACCGCTCGCTCTTGGATCTGATGGGCGCGGAGAAGTACCGGGTGAAGTCCTCGGCGAGGACGGAGGGGGCGAAGGGCATCCAGAAATCCCTCTTCTTTATCATACGATTTATCCGCTGGACCACCCCCAGATTCCTCGGATCCGCCAGTATGGAGCGGTTGCCCAAGGCCCGCGCTCCCCATTCGGACCTGCCGAAAAATCTGGCCACGACCAAGCCGTCGGCCAGGAGGTCTCCCACGTACTCGTGTATATCCTCCCCGACCCTCTCAACCGAAAACTCCCTTCCGTCCAACTCCTCCAAGGCCTCCTCAATCTCCCCATCGGTGAATTCCCTGCCGAGGTAGAGGGTACCTATGGGGTGGGGCCTGATCCCCGCCTCCGCCGAGACGTAGGCGGCGGCGCCGTAGGCCAGACTCTCGTCGCCGGACGAGGGCATTACGAATACCCCGGAGAATCTCTCCAGGAGGTGATAGTTCATCTTGACGTTCATGAAGACTCCGCCGGCGGCCGCCACGTTCTCATGACCCGAGCGAATGTTATCAACCCACTCCATCACCACATCCTCCAAGAGTCTCTGGGCCGCGTAGGCCACTATGTCAAACCGCACCTTGAAGAGAAGTCTTGAGAAGATCCTGAGGTAATCCGCCTTATAGACGCCGCTCTCGTTGAGTATCCGGTCCCCCTCAACCCGGAAGAGGGGACGGATCCTCTCGTATATCCTACGGGCTATCCGGTTGTCGGGCCTCACGTAGGGGGCCAATCCCATCACCTTGTACTCGTGGGACAGGGGCTTCATGCCGAGATACTCGGTTATGCGGGTGTAGAACTCGCCCAAGGAGTTGTAGGCGGATATGCGGCCTTTACGGACCATCCTCAGGCCCTCACCCTCCCAATAGCTCCCGCTCAAACCGTCTCCGGATCCATCCAAGGTTATCACAAGGGCCCTCTCAAAGCCGGAGCCGTAGAAGGCGGATGCGGCGTGGGCCGTGTGATGCTCCACGAACACCACCTCCGCC
>JAADDJ010000023.1 GCA_013153965.1 Thermotogae bacterium | reverse complement strand
GTTTGCGAAGCGTGAAAAATGCCGATGGGAAGCCGGTTTGCGGAAATATGCGATAAATTATTCGTGCAAATATGCAATAAATCAGTCCACCGAGAGGGGGGTTTGCGAAAACCTATTTCCCGACATCTAAAAGATGAAATCCTCACTGCTTGGTCGCTTCACCCCCATGCTCTCCCTACGATAGTACGCCTTCGTCCGAAACTTATAAAAGAGCACCGAGTCGTGTTCATCATCTATAGCACTTCGGAGTTCGGCCTTTAGCGAGCGTAGCTGTGCCCTGGTGAGCTCCCCTTCAAACACCGAGTTTTGGACCCACGTCAAGTAGCGCTTGCATATCTTATGCACCTTTGCGACCCTCTCAACTCCAACGTCATAAACCAGTATCACGAACATGGTCAATCCTTTATAACGAACGGAGAATAAGGCACCTCTCCCAAAAAGTGCTTATAAAGCTTGTAGCACTCTATCCGCAGGAGACGTCGGTAGGACACCTTGCCGATGTTCCGGTAGTATATGGTGTCTCGGAGCTTGCTCTCGTACTCTTGGATGAATATCTTCATGCCCTCCTCTGTCATGTAGGCCATGTTGGCATCTATGCTGAAATGCTCTTCGGTTATCTGACGACGATTTACCAGGCGGAAGATGACTCTATCCACGATGATGGGTTTGAAAACCTCCGCCAGATCAAGATTTAGGGTAAAACTGCGGCGGTTGGTCTCGTGGAGGTACCCTATCCGAGGGTCAAGGTGCGTTCTGTAGATGGCCGAGAGGGCTGAAACGTACAGGAGGGAGTTCCCGAAGGAGATTAGAGCGTTTATGGGATTGTCGGGTGGGCGACGGGTCCGCCGCACGAAGGTGAAGACGTCAGACTTGAGAATCTCGTTCCACTTGGAGTAGTACCTCTCCCTCATGTTCCCCTCGTACGCCATCAGCTGGGCCGTGTCCTCCATGTCCTTTAGCGAGGCAAGGGACTCAACGAATATGTCGGCTTCCTCCTTAAGGTCATAGCGATTTAAGTTCTTTGCCATGTTTAGAATCCCTCCCATCACGAAAGCCTTGGCGAGGTATAGGCGCTTCTGAGGCTCAAGGTAATGTTGAGCCTGTAGGAGAGTTATAAGGCCGCTGTTGTAGTACTCCCTCGGATAGAACGATCCCGTATAGTAGCCGTAGTAGTTGAAGAAGTGGAGTGTTATGTGGTGGTGAGAGAGGAAATTTAGAAGTTTGGTGTTAAGAGTTATCTCACCGAAAACATTTATGTCCGACACCGCCTCAACGGGAATTGAGCGCCTGTTCCCTTCCCCATCCTCAAGTACCAACGTATTGTCCTTGCGACGGAGCCATCCGCTTTGGAAGATGTAGAGAACCCGCTTCATGCCCAACACATCTCCTTGTAAGCGCATTTCCTGCAGTAGCGGGTCTTTACGGGGTCGGGAGGACTGTCGCGGGATACTATATCTTCTATGTCGGATATGACCTCTTCAAGACGGCGCACGTCCTCCTCCGTGAGCTTTATCCGCTTTCGCTTACGCTCGTCGGGAAAGACTAAGATACCCGACGCATCTACACCTTTAAATCGCTTCAAATAGTAAAGATAGAAGAGTAGTTGCATCCGTGAGGCTTCAAGATACCTTGAAGACTTCTTTACCTCCATCACCACGTTGCCCTTCAGGATGTCAATTTTGATCCGGTTGTCTATCAGTACCTCGCGGCCCTCCGTTATTCGGGAGAATACTATCTGGCTTATGGTGCGACCCTCGGCCAAGAGGGGATTGTCGTGATAGGGCTCTATTCCCCGTCCCATGAACCACACCTGCCGCTTGCATATGAAGTAATACCATACTAAGGTCCCGTTGGCTACCATACCTCAAACCCTCCTGTGCAATCTTTTCTGCGAAAACCGGTGTCGGGGTCGTAATAAGTGGTGAGCTCCTCCAACGGCACGTATCGGATATCCCCTTCCTCCGGCAACCTCGTGGCGCACACCTTGGGAACGGATATGATGTAGGACCTGACCTTTCGGCGAAGCTTCAGGTAGTTCAATCTCCGCCGGTTTAACTCCCTCTCTTTAAGGACCTCCTCAACGAAACGGTTCCAAACCTCCTTGGCCCTCTCATCCGTTTGAACGAACACCTCCACGTAATCGGGCCGCTCCTCTATCAGAGAAAACCTTCCAACCTCCTCGTAGGCCAGCTTACACATGTGCTTCCAGTACTCACTCTGGGCCGTCCTCTCCTGGATGATTGAGAAGTACTCGTCGGTAATTCTGTGAAACTCCTCCTCGTAGATCTTAGGATGCTTCTCAAGGATTTTCAGGGAAATGTCAGTTAGAACGGCTCCATATACCAAGCTGGAAAGTAGCCTCCCCCTCCCATCCCTTAAGGCTACGACGGAAACCTTTCCCCTATCCGCTCTGGCGTTCCGGTTGCAGCGGCCGGCAACCTGCACTATGGAGTCTAAGGGGCCGATGTCCCGCACGACCTCCTCAAAGTCCAAATCCACTCCAGCCTCCACCACCTGCGTGGAAACCAATAGAACTTTCTCCCCTCGCTCCAACATTCGCCTTATCCATGCTATCCTCCCCTGCCGGTGAAAGGGAACAACGTTGGTTGAGAGATACAGGGATTCATAGCCCAGCCTGCGAGCCTCTTCTTTTATGAAGTTGTAAAACGATACCGACGAGTTTATGGTATTTAAAACCACCATGTAGGACGATGCTCCCCGCTCCAAACCGTTTAAAACGATGCTCTTTAAGTCGCTCTCCTCCCGAATCTCGGGCTTGGATATGACGACGGTTCGTGGAACTACGTAAGAGTCGTAGTTGGATACCAACTCGTAGGCCTCCGGATATAGCATCGGCTTGGTGGCGGTTGAGAGGATGAACTTGACCCCGAGATTCTCCGCCATGAAGTCCATGACCTTTCGGACCGTCTCCCAATACTTAACGTCTATATTCTGGACCTCGTCAAGGATGACGATACTCCCCGCCATGTTGTGGAACTTCTTGAGATACGCATTCCGTGTGCCGATCACGGTCTCCAAGAGCTGTACGAATGTGGTTATAATAACCTCACTCTCCCAAGATTCAACCAACAGGAGTGCCCTATCAAGAGGCTCCTCCTCCCCTCCCCTGCGATAGGTAATCTCCGCCAGGTGGTGATGCTTCAGAAGATAGGATTCGGGCTCATCCTCGTATCCCTTCAAGGTCGTTTTGAATACGTCTTCAAACACCTCGTAGGTCTGGTCTATGATGCTCGTGAAAGGCAGAGAGTATATTATCCGGGGTCTGTAGCCTAATCCCTTCTCAAGGTGGTGGCGAATGTGTAAGGCCACGGAGAGATTCACCAGCGTCTTGCCCATTCCGGTGGGGGCGTTTATTGAGAGGACAGGGGGTATCTCTTCCAGCGATTTCAGATTCCCCATCACGTCGTTGTACAGTCTGTTGCGCTTTCGGTTTATTTCATTTTTGGCCTCCTTGAATCTTTCCCTCCGGTACCGCTCCACCATATCCTTCGGCAGTCCTTTGCGCCCCGGTATCCGTGTGCCGGAAGCGTCCTTTTTGTCGGCATCTATCAGGAGGGAGAACACGTAAGCCACCGTGAAGTAGGGTGTAAGGTCGTCCTCACACACGTTGAGGTGAGTCTTCATCAACCTTCTGCCCAAACGTTGGATGGTCCCGAAGGATAGGAAGAAGCCTATATTCACCCCTATCTCCTCACTTATCAAACCCGTATTCTCTTTAAGGTCCGCCAGCCATCTCCCCCATCTGTATCGGAAATCTCCACAGTCAAAGTCGGGATCGTCGCATCCGAAGGAAACCTTAAGTGCCCCGTGATGGTTCAGGACGGCCAGGTATCCTATTAGGACTTGCAAAGGGTCGTAGCCTTCTCGCTCAAGCCACCAGGCTGTGAAGTACGCGCCGAGCTCCCCGTGGCGATGAAGGTTATTTTTATCCCTCCGACCACTCTTTAAGTATTCTTGAAAGAAAGTGGTATATTTGCCGAAATCGTGCCCCATACCAACTATGCGTAGGAATTTCTCATCCACAGGAAGCGAAACTATCTCCGATAGGGGGGTGTGGAAATTTATCATCAGGTCTGCTACACCCTTGAGGTGTCCAATAAGAGGTCTGCCGGGATGGGAGAGAAAGACCATAACCTAAATTTTAACGGCGAAAATCGGTTGTAGAACCTCCGTTCTCCCTTATAATGCTTTTCTTATGATTAGGGGTCTTCAACAGCTGGGTGAATTGAATATCCGCTCCAAAGGAGAGTTTCTGAAAGCCTTGGTAGATTATCCCAGAATTGAAAATGGGAAAATCGTACTTGTAAATTTTAACTTGAGGGATGAGAGTATGGATTTGAACGTTGAGGACTACTCCGATGAGAAGGCGGAGAGGTATCTTTTCGTCCGATTCGGTCTCACGGGCAGATCTCCCCAATTCTACGCGACCTTCTCCGAGAAGAAAAGACTGCTGGGAGTAAAGGGTAAGGGCTATGCCGTCTGGCTCTCATTGAGGGGTGAGCTGGCCAATCTACCGAAAGAGAACCTTTTGGATTGTGCGGGTCTAAAGAGTAAGTTGGATGAGGTTTTTAAAACATTCTACGATGGTAAAACTTACACCCTGAAGGAGCCGCACGCTAAAAAATTGGAGGAGTACTTTAGAGAGCACAACCTTAAGGATTCGGGTAAAAGAAGGAACGTAGCCTTCTACACGGTTAAGATAGATGGTGAGCCGGTGGTACATGATCCCTGCTATCGCGCCCTCGTGAGGAAGGAGGCTTACGGCAAGGTGGAGAGGGGGGAGGCCACCTGTCATCTGTGCGGCCGCGATGTGAGGGAGTACATAAGCGACTTCGCCCGCTTTCCCCTCAAGTTCTATATAAACAAGCAGAAGGGTTATTCGCAGTATCTTACTGACGCTTGGGAGGGGAACTTCGTGCTATGTAAGGAATGCTACGAGGATGTGTTCGCAGGGTATAAGGCGGTGCAGAACTATTTGGATGGAGCGTTAGGGGGTATCAGATACATGATAATTCCGGAGTTCGTGGGTGATATTCCCGAGAAGGTCGGTATTGAAGAGCTGACGGCGCATATAAAAACCTCATACAATCCCTTCCGTGTGGCCGAAGAGGTGGCCAAGATAGACCGAGATCTACGTACGCAGATAGATGAGGGGTACTTCAACCTTACCTACATCTTCTACGATAAGAACAATCAGGACCTACAGGTCTTCGGCGTCATAAAGGACGTGCCAAAGGGTAGGATAAAGGGGGCGATAAGACGGGTGGATGATGTGAGGGATGTTTTCAGAGAGCTCCTCGGGGACGATTACCTGATGACGAAGTTCAGCGACATATACTATCTGGTACCTCTCCGGGTGAGCAGAGGGAAGCTCTTGGACCTTCCCAAGATGGTGTCATTGTTTGATCACCTAATAAACGGTAGGGAAATATCGGCCCGATTTCTCACGGGCGATTTCGTTCGGGTGATACGGGCCAAATACTACGGCAACCCCGAATTCCACAACACACAGTGGGAGGCTAATGCCGATTTGGACCAAGGGAAAAGACTCGGGAGTGTGGTTAAGTATGTTCTAAAGAGCAATCAGCTTTTACTTTTGGCGGGCAAAAAAGGAGGTTTAAGTATGGATACTTTGGAGAAGATTCCGCAGGAGTATAGGGAATATCTGAAGAGAGCGAAGTTCAACGAGAAGGAGGCAGCCCTGTTCCTTTTGGGGGTAGTCATAGAGCGTATAGGCTCCCAACAGTTCATAAAGTACGGCCACAAGCCCATCCTCAACAAGATAAACTACGAGGGGATGAACCTTGAACGTCTTAAGATCCTGTACAACGAGGTGATGGACAAACTCCACGAGCTCCGTGCCTACGATGTTGAACACCTGTACGCTCTCTCCAAGGAGATCTTTGACCTGCATCTTAAGGAGTGGGACCTCACTCCGCAGGAGAACGTATATTTCCTACTCTCGGGGTACGCCTTTGCTTCTGCTTTAAGGAAGGAGAAAAAACAGGAGGTAAGAGATGAAGAACAGTGAGATACTCTTCATATACGATGCTAAGATGTGCAATCCCAACGGGGATCCGGACAGCGAGAACAAACCCCGTATGGACTGGACCACCCAGAGGAATCTGGTCAGCGACGTTCGTCTCAAACGCTACATAAGGGACTACCTTTACGAGAGGAAAGGTAAGGACATATTCGTACGCAAGGAGAACGGTAAGAATGTTGATGCCACGCAGAGGGTAGAATCCCTCAAGTTAGAGGACAGAAGCGAAGAGGCCATCCTGAATGCTGCCCTTGAGAATTGGATAGACGTGCGCCTGTTCGGTGCCACCATCCCTGTAAAGGGCGCCAAGAAGGGAGAAGGTAAATCCATCGCTATAACCGGCCCTGTCCAATTCACGTGGGGGTACTCCCTGAACAAGGTTGAGCTTTTGGACTCCCACTCCATAACGAGCGTGCTATCCGGAGCCGAGACCGGTGAAGGCAACATAGGTAAGGACTGGCGCGTTAAGTACTCCCTGATAGCCTTCTACGGGCGTATAAACCGCCATGCTGCCGAGCATACGAAGATGAGCGAAGAGGACCTACGGCTGCTTGAGGAGGCTATATGGAACTCCATCCTCACACAGACCAACACCCGCAGCAAGATAGGGCAAGAGCCGAGATTCTACCTGAGGGTGGAGTTCAAAGAGGGTGAGGATGTGGTCATAGGGGACCTGCGCAGATTCGTAAAGTTGGACAGAGAGGAGGGTCTCAACGACGTCTCCGATTACACGCTGGACGTTCGTCCCCTGGTTGAGGAGCTGAAAAGATATAAGGACAAGATAGAGAGGATAATCCTGAGAGTCTCGCGCCAGCTGAAGGTTGAGGGTCTCTCCGACCTCAAGGCCCTAACCTCCACCCAAGAGATAACATGAGGGTGTTGGTCTTTGACCTTTTGGGGAAGTTCGCCCACTTCCGCGTCTTCTACGCCAACGCTAACGCCCTCACCTACACCTTTCCACCTCGCACTACCCTAACCGGTATTCTGGCATCTATCTTAGGGAGATCCCGCGATACCTACTACGAGGACATGGGGCCGGAAAACCTCAAGCTGGCCCTGCGCGTGGTTGAACCCGTACGTAAGAGGATGGTGGCCGTAAATTACGTGAAGACAGAGTCCTTTCCGGCCGAAGTTAAGATAACGAAGAGAGCAGCCCGCATCTCCGTCGGGTACTTTGAGACCTATCCCACCCGCATGGAGATTCTCATGTCCAAAGGGGGAGGCTTTCTGCGATTTCGGGTCTATCTGAGCGCGAAGATCTATAGTCTTCACGAGGAGCTCAAGGACCGTCTCAGAAGCAACTCTCCACACTACTCCCTCTATATGGGAATAAGTGAGTTCTTGGCGTGGACGGAGTTCGTGGGCGAGTACGAGGCCCAAGACGTGATTACCGATGAGGTTCTAAGTGTTGTCCCTGAAAGGCTGTTTGAATCGTTGGACTTCTCCAGCCTCAAGGAAGCATTCGTGGAGAAGATACCCCTACACTTCCGCCTAAATGGTGGGCTCCGAGCGGTTTCCGAAACGGCCACCTTCATAAACTCCAACGGCCACGCTGTCAAATTCAAAAAGGATGTTCCGGCCGTGAAGGTGGGAGATGAAACCATCATCTGGATGGAGTAGATGCAGATACGCCTAACGTTTGACTCCGACGCTCCCATCCTCTTGCCCATACACTACAACGAATACGTACAGGCCCTAATATACCGACACTTGGACGAGGAGTTGGCCCGTTTTCTGCACGACCACGGTTTCACCTATGGGAAGCGTCGTTTCAAACTCTTCACCTTCTCAAGAATATTCGGAAAGTATCGCCTACGCAGGGGAGAGGGTCTAATAGCTTTCACGCCCCCCGTGCGTCTTTATGTGGGTTTCTCCAAGGAGGAGCTGGCTCGCTCCTTTATAAGGAACGTGGCCGGCCGGAAGGTTGTGTTGGAGGGGAATTCCCTCACGGTAGCCGAAGCCATGATCCTCAACCACCGAATTGGCGAATATGCTGTCTTAAAAACTCTATCCCCAATAACCGTATATCGCACCCTCAAGGAAAAGGGGAGACGATACACACGCTATCTATCCCCAAAGGATTCGGACTTCCTATCCCTTATAAGGGCCAACCTGCTGAAAAAGTACGAGTTGGTATATGGGGAACCCTACGATGGAGATTTCAACTTACGCATCCTGAAAGGGGGACGGGAGGTGATCATAAAATACAAGGGCACCATAATAAAAGCCTACGATGCTACCCTCTCCTTAAGAGGCTCTTCGGAGCTTTTATCGGTCGCTCTCGGATGCGGCCTCGGAGCCAAAAATAGCCAAGGCTTCGGGATGGTGATACCCAAATCCGTCCGTAAAATCTCGCCATGATAATCCTGCTCATTCATCAGTACCCTTCAGCTCCATCGTGGGAATCCTCGCCCGGCTACTACTCAACGGGCCTCGCCGTGTGGGACATCAACAGGGACGACTACCCGGACGTAATCGTCAGCAACGGCAACGACATGGCCTCCCAACCTGTCGTTATGTACGGTGGAGCCTACCCCCTTCCGAGCACCTCCCCCACGTGGTCCTCCGCCATGAACCAGTACCACGGCCATCTCGCCTTGGGGGACGTGGATGGGGACGGGGATATGGACCTGGTCGTGGCCGGATTCAGCGGATACTACGACGGCTGGAATAGGCAGGTGAATGCCCTCTACCTCAACATAGACGGCACATTTACGGACACGCCCGTATGGGTATCCGACAGCGGCAGATGTTTCGGGGTGAGCGTGGGCGACGCCAACGGCGACGGTCTGGCCGATTTCCTATTCTCGTGCGGCAACGATTACTCCTCCGACCCCGAGCCCGCCCGCCTCTACGTATCGGACGGCTCAACCCTCACGGGCCCCGTGTGGCAGACCCCCGACTCCATATACTCCCTCGGCGCCAAGTTTTTGGACGTGGATAACGACGGGGATCTGGACCTATTCTTGGGCCTCTCGCCGGGGAGACATCGCCTCTATCTGAACCGGGACGGGATGCTGGACAGCACCCCCGTTTGGGAGAGCGAGAGGGAGGGATTCGCCAACCAGATAGCCGTGGGGGACATCAACGGGGACGGATGGACGGACGTGGTGGTGGCCAACACTTTCCAATTCTCACCCGACAGCAGCCGAGTTGAAGTCTATCTGAACGTCGGAGGAACCTTGGAAACTTCCCCCTCATGGACCACGTACGACCCGGGCCAGTACCACTCGGCCGTGGCCTTGGGGGACCTTGACCGCGACGGGGACCCGGATTTGGTTGTGGGAGGTTGGTGGGATCCCATAACCATATACGAAAACCTCGGAGGCTACCTGTCATCCTCACCGGTGTGGTCGTGGCAGCCATCCAACCCTTATGACCTGGTGGCCGAGTATTTGCTCCTGTCGGAGGTGAGTTTGAACCTTTTCGTCGCCGAGGACACCTTCAACGTCTCATATCCGCAACACGTCGTGAAGTTGCACTTCCATCCGGCGATCAAGGTTGAGAGCGTTCTCGTTGATGGGAGACCGGTCCCCTACACCGTATCGGGGGAGTCGGGATGGCTCTCGGTCCCCAAGGACTCTCTGTCCTCCTCCTCCCAAATCGTCGTCAGGTACCTGTGCGCCATACATCCGGACCTGGTCGTATCCAACTGGGAGGACAGCCGCGGCAACTTCATATTCGTCCATACGGACGATATAGGGGTGGAGGAGACGAAAGCGAGCGCTCCCATCCCATCCGGCGGGGTGTGGTACGACGTATCCGGAAGGCGCCTGGAGGAGCCTCGGGGGCGGGGGATATACTTCCAGAGAACGGAGTCGGGAGTCAGGAGGGTCATCCGGTTCTGACGGGTACTTCGTCCGTAGAATGGGTCTCATGCATCCCGTACTTCTGGATTTAGGTTTCTTCCAGTTGCGAACCTACGGCGTTCTCGTGACGTTGGGGGTCATACTCGGCGTATGGTTCGCCGCCAAACACCTCAAACGCTTCGGAATACCGGAGAATAAAGTTTGGGATGTGGCCGTAGCCGCTATGGTCTTCGGCATCCTCGGGGCGCGGCTGGCTTTCGTCATCCAACACTGGGACTATTTCCGCCTCAATCCCGGCGAGATACTGGCCATATGGCACGGAGGCTTAACCTTCTACGGGGTTCTGCTCGGTGTGATACCCATACTCTGGGCTATACGCCGATACCGTTGGAACTTCTGGGCCGTTCTGGACGCCACCATACCCGGCGTTACGCTCGGCATAGCCATAGGCCGATGGGGATGCTTCTTCAACGGCTGCTGCTACGGAAAACCTACGGACCTCCCTTGGGGCGTGGTCTATCCCGAGCACTCCGAGCCCCACATTGAGTTCGGGGGTGTGCCCGTACATCCCTCCCAGATATACGAGTCCATCGGCGACGCCATCCTATTCGTCCTTTACCTGCTCCTGTTGAAGAAGATAGGTACCCGGAAACCCGGCGTTGTGGGGGCTCTCGCCCTCATCCTGACGCCCGCCGTCAGGTTCTTCGTAGATTTCACGAGGGCCTACGAGCCGAACGCCTATATCCTCGGTCTCACCTTCAACCAGTGGATAGCCTTGGGCTTGGCCGCCATCGGCCTCGCCCTCCTCATATACCGCTGGAGGGCCGAGTCTTAGGCGCGCAGTATATCGCCCTCATCCATATCGGTGTCGCCGTCGGCCTCCGGAGGGGCGGGAGTCTCATCCTCCTCCCTTTCGGTCTCCACCTTACTGGCGACGGCGTTTAGGGCGGACTCAAGCGCCTCCTCTATCACCTTTTTCACACGTTTGACACGCTCGCCGAGGTTCAGAGGATCATCGCCATCCAAGAAAGCCGAGCGATGCGACAGATAGTAGAGAAGCTTCAGATAGAGGGGATGGATGAGAGGAGCCTTTGGAAGCATGCTCTCAAGCTTACTCAAGGTGCTCTCCGCGAGGTCCAGCCACTCCACCTGGCCCGGTGGAACCCTGCCCGCCTTGATCTCGTAGGCCAGGCGAGCCATCAGGACATCCAACATCTCCATCATGCGCGTCACGCTCGCCGGAGCCTCTATACCGCTGAGGGAGTCCAGACGTCCGAGCAGGTTCAGAATGGACGGTAGGGCCGTATCCGACGAAATATCCATATCCATGTATATCAGAACCTCCTGCGCCAGATTCCTAAGCAGGATGGGAATCTCCTCATTCTGCATGATCTCCTCCAGAGAGCCCCTCATCTTGGCCAGAGCAGAGTCGGCGAAAGTCCTAAAGAGAATCTCCGCCTCAAGAAGGGTTATCATGGATGCGAGCGTGGGATCCGCCTCATCCATATTTGCCAAGGCCTCCTTGGCCATTGAGACCTCACGCAGGGCATCGTCAAATCTCCTCTCGCGAGCATCTATGGCACCCCTCACCAGGTGGATATACACGAGGGCCTGAAGGGCAAGGTCATCTTCGGCCCCTCTGAGGGCGTGCGCGTGTTCCTTTAGACCCCTCACGTACTCCTCATCGTCCCCCGGACTCATTATGATCCGGAGGGTGTCGCGAAGGGCCTTTACGGCGTTGGCAACGCGCGGGTCAACGCCCTCCAAAGACTCATCGTCCAGTCCCTCTGTAGCGAGGAACATCACCAGAAGCAGAACAGCATGGAGAGAATCCATCTGGTATATTATAGAGGAGAACGCTCCATCTATGTAGCGATGACCTTCAGGAGCCTGCGCAGGATATACCTCACCGCCTCCCCCTTCATCTCCCTGCGGCTCCCCTCAACCACCACCCTACCCGTATCCTTCCCCCGAGGGTGAAGTATGCAATAGTAGAAGTAACCCTCACCGTTGAACTCACCGCTCGTGGCGATGGCCACGTCGGCGCCGGTTAGCCTTCGGATGCCTTCCGCCATCTCCTCAACCACCTGATAGGAATAGACGGAGAACTGCTCAACCGTCTCGGGATTGACACCCAAAACCCCGACCTTCACCTCCACCGAGTAGGCCACCACACCCCCAACGAAGTAATCGGAGGAACCGGGGATGGAGGTGAGGGCGTCGGCCAGAGAACCCCCAGTACAGGACTCGGCCGTGGCGACCCTCAAACCCTCCCCCACCAGCATCCTCTTCAGGCAGAGGAGGTCGTCCGTCATAGGTCGGGGGTCAGCTTGAGGTCTATCTTACCCCCCTTCTCCTCCACCAGAGCGTTCAACTCCCGCAGGAGGCCGTCCAGATCCTCCACGCCGTACTTCTCGGCATTCTCGCCTATGGTCCCCCATATGGGGGTACCGCAGGCGATGGCCGGTATCCCGTACTTGAAGAATATATCAACCGCATCGGGATAGCGGAGGACGACCTCCTCAACGGTGGTGTCTGCCGTTATGCGACTCATCTGCCCACCAGAACCCTATGCACGTTGGAGGAATCCGTACTTATGAGCGACCTTATGCGGGTGAAGACGTCCGAGCGGACGAGACCGTAATAGGTCTTGTAGTACGACGTGTCCTCCATGGAGATTTCGGCCGTGCCGCTCAAACTCACACATCCGGTGGTGTGGAAGTACATGTTCAGATAGTTGCGGTAGAGGATCCTAAAGACACCCTCGTAGGTGTCCAGAGGCGTCGTCACGGTCGTGGTATCCAGAACCTCCGCGAAGGAGGAATCTATGCTCAACGAGTCAAAATACACGTAGAGGGTGCATCCGGATTGGGGGCTCAGGAGGGAGTCGGTCAGAGGATGGACGGTGGGCGTGAGGGGCGTCCAGCGCTGTCCCACGCTCAGGGGCCTTACGCCGACCAGATAGTCAAGGACGATGCCGAGGCTCAAAGTGTCCATGCTGAAGCGCACCTGCAGGTAGAGCGAATCCCCAACGGCCTTGAAGGTGTCCTCCTTCACCTGACCGCTGGAGTACGTGGAATCCTTGAAGGGCACCAGAAGGAAGGTGCCGGAGTTTATGGCGTCGTAGAAGTACCTCCTGACCGTATCTGTGAAGGTACTGTCGGAGCTGAAGATATACGTGCTATCGCGGTAGGTGAAGGTGCTGTCAAGACCGAAATACACCACGGTACTCTCCGCCGTGGGCGTCGGCTCGGGTTCGGTTCCGGGCTCCGTAGGGGTCTCGTCCTTACTACAGGAGGCTATCACCCCTACCAACAGAAACATCCAAAGCAACCTACGCATGGCTAAGGGATTTTAAAGCCGAATCCTACCACACGCCACGGACCACTATGGAGGATATGGGATAGGAGGAGGTCAGATTGGCCAAGTCCGCATCCGGATTCGTCGGATCAAACGTCACATCCTTGCGCGGGAAGAGATTTATCACCGAGAAGGACACGTCCAGCGACAGCGGACCCAACTTGAAGGGTATGGGGGCCCTCCAAAAGACATCCACCCGGGCGAAGGGCGGGAGCCGGAGGGAGTGGGTGCTGTCAATTATGAACTGCTCCCCCCGGAAGGGGTCCCTCCAGTGGCTAACTATCCCCCTGAAGGGCCGCCCGTAGTAGAAGGCCACGTTCCCCCCGAGAACGACCTCCCAATCGTTCCTCCTTATGTATCCGAAGAGCGACGTGTTGAGAGTTATATTCACGTCCCATGGGGTCGGATACCATACGGTATCCCCCTCGTAGAGGATGCGGGAGTTCATCAGAGTGAGGGATATATCGGCGGTTATGGGCAGGGGTACCTTGCTCTCCTTCCTCACCCAAAAGTCCGCCCCGAACGACCTCAACCTCCCCACCTTCTCCTCAAGTTTGGTGGTCATGTACGTGAATCGGGGGTAGTACTTGAAGAAGAGGGTCGCCTCCCCTACCCCCCAAGGGAACGTCCTCTCAACGCCCGAGACTATCTGGTACGAGAGTATCTCCGACCTCTCAACGGGGACGTAGTAGAAGACCGAGGGGGGGAAGGCGAATATGGACGTGAAGAACTGGCGGTACATACCCCCCTGCACCTTGAAGGCCCAGCGGGTGTTTAGATAGTACTTGTAGAGGCCGGAGGGAGAGAATCGGAAACCCAGCTTGGGAAAGTAATCCAAGCGTCCTCCGAACTCCGTCAGAACGTGCGCATCCTCGTAGCGGTATTTGAGGAAGTTCCCCCAGAAGACCTTCGTGGGGTAGCGGTACATGAGGTAGTATATCGCCAGGAGGGTGTCGTTTATCTCCAGAGCTACCCCGTTGAGGTGGGAGTTTATCACCTGCAGCTCGGTGCCGGCGATGAGGTTCCCGAAGTGCGCGTTCAGATAACCCTTGAGAAGCTCGTACCTGCTCCTCGCGTTGAATATGTAGTAGTCGGTTATGTAGGGGAGCCTGAAGGAGGAGTCGCTGCTCTGGAAGGTTGAGACCGAATACACCAGACCGGGCTTGAGCATCACCCTATCGGCGGCCCAGCGACCGTGAAGGGCAAAACCACCGTTGAAGATCTCCGACGTATAGAAGAGACCCCGGTAGTCGTTTATATACCTGTTGACGGCGTTGTTGGCCACGAAGGAGATGTCAAACCCCCGAAGCGAGTTGCCGAAGGAGTACTTGCCCGAAACGTCGCCGGTCAAAGTTCCGAGTATTTTTATCCCCTTGAGCGGGGCAAAGATGCCCACACGTGCCGAGAGGACCCATCCTCTGCCTCTCAAGGCTAAGCCGGTGTTGGTGCGACTCACCCTCACGACGCCGGAGAGGGAGTCGGGCTCCGCACTCTGGAAGTCTATCAGGGAGCCGGAGAGGTTGCCCACCTCGGGCGTGAAGGCCCCCCGCAGGAACTTGACCCCCCCGACTATATCCACGTTTATGGGCGTATACATGCCGTAGTAGCTGAAGGCGTTGAAGAGGGGAATACCGTCGTAGGTTATCAGATTCTCAAAGGGCGATGAGCCCCTGACGGAGAAGTACGCGAGGCCATAGACCGGCACGACGCCGGGAGCCACCGATATGAAGTATCCCACATCCTGATCCCCGATGAAGGGCATCGCCTCCAAAAAGCCGGGATTGGCGGCCTCGTAGGCGCTCCGGGTCTTCGGCGATACCTTAACCTCCCCCAGAACGAACGTTAGAGGCTCAACACGTACGGTTATGGACGTATCCCCGCGAACGTTGAGGCGAAATCTCTTCAGCCTGTACCCCAGAGTTTGTACTACCACACTGTACCTTCCGGAGGGTAGGTCCAGCTTAGCCCAGCCCCTCTCGTCGGTGTAGGCTCTCACCCCCAACTCCCTGACGTATATGAAGGCATCCTCCACGGGACCCTCATCCTCGGATACGACGTGGAATCTGACGAGGTGGGCCAGCAGGAGAAACATGAAGGCTTTATTCTAATGCTGCCCCTTACCCACGACGCTCAAGGGGATGCCCGCCTCACACAGGGGGCACTCGCTCGGAGGATAGGCCGGCAGGTCCAACTCCATCACGTAGTGGAAGGGATACTCCCCCGAGAAATCCCCCCTCTTGACCATGACCCCCACCCCCACGACCACCCCTCCGGCCCTCTCCACAGCCTCAACCGTCTCGCGAAGCGACTTCCCTGTCGTGAGGACGTCATCAACGACCACCACCCTCTCCCCCCGCAGGTCAAAACCCCTCCGGAAGACCCTACCACCCTCACCCCTCTCCGCGTAGGCGGCCCTGAGACCCATCACCCGGGCGACCTCGTAGGCGAGTATGGCTCCTCCCGTGAAGGGTCCGGCCACCCGCTCCGGTCGGAGGGGACGGAAGGCGCGAGCGAGCTCCCTTGAGAACTTCCGCAGGAGTGAGGGATCCTCCAGAATCCTGAACTTTTCAAAGTAGAATTCGCTGTGAAGTCCCGACGTCAGGAGGAAGTGTCCCCGAAGGAGGGCCTTCTCTAAGATATGGACTTTGTCTCTATCCTCAGAACCACCAGGGGGGTTCCTTCGGTCTCCACCCATAGCAGGGCGTCCTCCTTGAGCTTGAAGTAGTGGTTGGTGGGTCCGTCTATGAAGGCCTCGTCCCTACCGAGAGCCCAGAGCATGTCGGCCACCTTCCTGAAGGTCTCCGTGGGTATGGGGGTCTCCCCGAAGGTCTCGGCGTGATCCCACTCGGTGGAATAGACCCCGCCGGCCTTGGCCCCCTTGACCTTCCGCAGGAGGTCCCTTATGCGCTCCATGTCGGCCTTGACCTCCGGGGGAATTTCCCTCTCCGGCTCGGGCTCGGCGGCTATGCCGAGGCTCTCGGAGAAGGACCAATCGTCCAGATTGTCCAAACTTATGACCGACTCACCCTCCCCCTCGGTCTCTCCGGTCGTCTCGTCCTTCGCGGTGACGAAACGCAGCAGGAGGGCATCCAGCGACTCGTTTAGGGTCTCCTTCGGAGGAAGCTCGCCTCTGCGCACCGAGAAACTTCCACCCTCAAGGGAGAATATCCTCTCGGAGGCCTCCTCACCCTCCAGGTCCTCAAAGACGGCATGTACCAGATTCCCGTCCCTTATGTACAGGGCCCCCTTGCCGTCCGGCGAGACCACCTCAACCTTGGCCGTACCGCTCTCGTAAGCCAGCAGCTGGAGGATGTCTATGAGGGAGAGCTCCTGAACTACGCCCTTGAATCCCTTCCGGGAGATCACCTTTCGGAGCAGTTTATCAAGGAAGTTCAGGTCAAAGGGTTTCTCAACGTAGGCCTCGGCTCCCAGCGACAGAACCTCCTGCTCCATCTCCTCGGATCCACGAGCCGTCATCACCACCACGTGGGTTTCGGGTCTTACGGCCTTCACCTCCTGAAGGAATACCAGACCACTCTCCCCCTCCATCCTTATATCGGTGAGGACGACCTCAACGGGCCGGGTGCGCAGGACGCTGCGCGCCTCCTCCACAGAGGAGGCCTCCAGAACCTCCCATCCCCTCTTCCCGAGGGCCTTCCTCAAACCGTAGAGTATGTTCTCCTCGTCATCAACTACGAGTACCGCGGGCATTTCCTAAAACAGTTTAAAGTCCCTCTTCGTGTAGCTGAAGCCGAAGCGCAGGTTGTTCTTGACGTCTATGTCGTTCTGCTTGTTGAAGTCGTATATCTGCGTGTCGTCGGCTATGTCTATGGTGAATCCCTTGTAGGAGACGGCGCCGCCGAAGGTGGGACCCATCCGGAGACCGCGCCTGTCGTAGAAGTACCCTATGCGGAAGGAGACGAGGTTGTAGAAGGTGTAATCCACGCCGACGTGGAACCAGGCGTCCATCAGGATGGCTCGCAGCCCATAGACCCTGTAGGTGGTATCCTCATCAACGATATCCACGCCGTTGTAATACTCGTCGGTGATGCCTACGGCCACCTTATGGACGTCAAAGGCTATCTGCAGTTTATTGACGGTGTCATAGACGGGAACCAGACCGAAGCCGACCCTCAGGCTGTACGGAAGCGGATCCGGAGGCAGGTTCCCGTAGCGAAGTCCCGGGCCCAGATTCATGAAGCCGAAGGATATGCTGTAGCCGGGCCACTTCCGGAGATACACGCTGCCGTCAAATGCGACGGTGAAGGCGTCGCCGCTGTTGGGGTCCTCCCCCATCCTCTCCAAGATGCTTCTGGGGATGAGGAAGGAGTAGAGGGCCTTGGCCGCCCCTCCCACGTAAAGCTCCCCCAACTTGGTGGATAGGAGCCTGTTGCCGTACCCCAACGTTAGAACCACGTCGTAGGGGGTGGTGGTTCCGTAATCTACATCGCCCTGCCACACGTTCAACTCCCCCACGGTCAGGTATGTTAGGGCCAACGAGAAAGTTCCAAACCTCGTAGATGACGTCAATGAGGCGAACTCCAAATAGGAGTCGTTGGATTCAACCAATGTGCGAAGCCACGGAGCATGCACCAGATACAGCACCCCACCCTTCAACGTACCGAGGGCAGCAGGGTTGTACCACACGGCCGAGGGATCGTCGGCTATGGCGGAGAAGGCTCCGCCCATCCCTATGGCCTTGGCGCCGGGGTATATGGTCAGGACCACAGCCCCCGCCTTGTTCGCATCCGCCCTCAGCTCTCCCACCAGTACCAGCCCGAGTACTGCTGCTGCTAATCCCTTCTTCCACATGAGGCTGTATTATACCGCAGTTGAACGACCGATTTCAATAAAGAAAAAAGGGGGGCATTACGCCCCCCGATAAGGCGGGAATTTTTCCCGCTACTTCTTCTCTCCTATGACCTTTATGACGACGCGACGGTTGAGCTGGTGCTCGGCCTCGGTCTTGGCGTTCTTTATAACGGGCATGCTCTCGCCGTAGCCCTTGGCTATCAGGCGATCCGGCGTGGCGCAGCCGTTGTTTATGAGCCACTGGCGCACGGCCTCGGCGCGGGCCTGAGACAGACGCAGGTTGTAGGAGGCGGGACCGCGCTCGTCGGTGTGTCCCTGAATCTCAATTATGACGGTGGGGTTCTCCTTGAGGAACTGGCATATCTCACGCAGCGCGGGCTCGGCGTCGGGCCTAAGGGTGGCCTTGTTGAGGTCAAAGTATATGTTGCGGAAGGTTATCTCGGTACCCTTCTTGACCAGCTCAAACTGCACCTCCTTGGTGCGGTTCTTCTCAACGACGACCGTCTTCTGCTGAGGAGCGTACTTCTCGGCGGTGGCCTTTATGGTGTAGGTGCCGGCGGGAACATCCTTGACTATGACGGTTCCGTTGGCGTCGGTCTGGTAGGTTCCGAGGTTGCCGGTGATGAAGGTGATGGTGGCGTTGGCTATGGGCTTCTTGGTATCCTTATCAACGACGGTGATGAGTATGGCACCCTTGACGACCATGGGCTCAAGGGCGAAGTTCTTGACGTTGTCGCCCTTGGCTATCTTTATGACCTCGGCCACCTCCTTGTAGCCGGGTGCGGCCACCTTGACGGTGCGGGCACCCACGGGTATGTTCTCAAGGCGGTACAGACCGCTCTGGTCGGTCTGGGTGGAGCCTATGCCATCAACGGAAACGACGGCACCGGCCACCGGGTTGCCCGTCTCCTTGTCTATGACCTTACCGAGCAGGGTGCCGACCTTCTTCTCCACAGGCGCCAGAGAGACGTTGAACACCGTGGGAGAGCCGGCCTTCACGTTGATTATCTCGGTGCGGGTCACGTACCCCTCCTTGGAGAAGGAGAGGGTGTAGGTGCCCTCGGGAAGGCTGTCAAACCTGAAGGCACCGGTCCTGTCGGTGGTGTAGGTTATGTTCTTCTCCTTGAGGATGATCTGAACGCCGGAGAGAGGAGCCTTGGTCTTGGCATCCTGAACGACGCCCGTGATGGCGCCGATCTTAGGCTTCTCAACCTCCTGCACCTTCTGCTCCGCCTTCGTCAGGTAGGCGTCCTTCGCGACGGGGCTGCTCTCCAGAACGACGGCGGCCGTGAATTTCTGGTAGCCGGGAGCGGTGAAGATGAGGGTGTAGGTGCCGGGAGGAAGGTTCAGAAAGCGGTAGGATCCATCGTCGTCGGTTATGACGGAGTCGCCGGTCTCCTTTATGACGACCTTCGCTCCGCCCACGGGCGTCATCGTCTCCTTGTCATACACCACGCCCGTTATGGCGAGCATCTTGGCGGGGAGCAGCTCAAAGTCCTTTATGGCGGGCTTGCCGGACTCAAGATTGACTATGGCGCTCTGCTTGGCGTAGCCCGGAGCCTCAACTATGATGGTGTAGGAGCCGGGCTCAAGGTTCTCAAACTTGTAGGAGCCATCGTCGCCGGTGATCACGGATATGTCCTTCTCCTTGAGGATCACCTTCGCTCCGCCGATCATCTTCTGGGTGTTGGCGTCCCTGATGGTACCGGCTATGTAGGTGGGCTTGACCTTGGGCTTCTCCTCCTTGACCTTCTTCTCGTAGGGAGGCACGAAGGTGTAGCTCAGGGCGAGCCATATGCCTATCTGGGGGTTCCAAGTTATGAACCACCAGTTGGGGAGGGTCAGCTCGTTGGTGTCTATGCCGGCGGGAGCGTCGGGGTCGTACGCTATGTAGGTGGGAAGGTCGGGAGCGCCCTGACGGTCGGCGCGCACGGTCTTGCCATCGTACCAGAAGAGCTTCTCCACGCCGAAGGACCACATCACGCCGTTTCCGGTCTCTATGTTGAAGCCGCCGGTCAGGTAGAGAGGGGAGTCGCCGTACTTGTCCCTACCCTTGTTCCAATCCTCAAGGAAGATCTCCAGGTAGGGGTGGAAGGAGTTGAGGTGGAAGAGCACGGACGTACCGAGGAGGACGACGTCGTCGTACTCGTCGTCGGGATTGCGGGGGGACATACCGGCGTTGATGTTGAACTCTATGTACTTGTTGGGGAGGAAGGTGAAGAGGAATCGGGCATCCCAAGAGGGACCACCGTAGGTGAAGGTGCGGAACACTCCACCCTTCTGGTACCAACCGCGGGAGTCGGAGACGTAGTTGTCCTTGGTGGTATCGCGCAGGTGGGCTATCTGGATGTCAAACAGACGCGGGAAGGTGTATATGAAGGAGCCACCGACGCTGACGGACATCTTCTCGCCGTGGAAGGGGAGCATCAGCTTGCCCGCGGCGTAGGCGTCGCCGGGACCGTGGGAGTGTATGTTTCCGTGGTACTTCCTGTCCGGATAATATACCTTATCCCAAGCCTCAAAGTAGTACGATCCTCCGAGAGCGACCTCCAGATACTTGAATCCCAGACCCAGTCCGAACTGGTCTTGGAAGGAGAAGAAACCGTCCTGGTAGGTCTGCTCTCCGGCGGACACGCCCTCGTACGTCACGTTGGTGTTGATCAGTCCGTTAATGCTGAAGAAATTGAGGACGAGTCCGAAATCCCCCTGATAGGCCCCGTTGTAGTAGTTGGGGCCCAGTGCGTTTATAGTCCTCCTCGCACCCTGCAGGGTGTAGTGCGAGGGGCCGTAGGAGATAAGCAAGACACTTAACCCAAACATGAGAGGGTATTATACGGCCGCCTTGGGAAACTTAATTTAGCCTGCAGAAATCAATGTTGCAAATTTTTCCAACCGTAGAATTGCCTCGTGCTGTCCCGGGTGCGCAATTTCACCATAATAGCCCACATAGACCACGGGAAATCCACCCTCGCGGACCGCCTCATAGAGCGCTCCGGCATCCTCCGGGCGACCAAGATGACGGAGCAACTCCTTGACAGCATGGATCTGGAGAGGGAGAAGGGCATAACGATCAAGATGCATCCGGTACGTCTCCCGATGAGGGTGGATGGGGAGGATTACATATTCCACATCATAGACACACCCGGACACGTGGATTTCACCTACGAGGTGTCCCGCAGCCTCGCGGCCGTGGAGGGGGCATTGCTCTTGGTGGATGCCACCCAAGGGGTTGAGGCCCAGACGGTCTCCAACCTCTATCTCGCTCTGGAGCAGGATTTGGAGATAATCCCCGTCATAAACAAGATAGACCTACCCAACGCGGACATTGACGCCACGTACGAGGAGCTGATTGACCTTCTCGGGGACGTTGAGCCGGTCCTGATATCAGCCAAGCTGGGGACCGGCATAGACGAGCTTCTGCGGCGCATAGTCCGGGACATACCCCCGCCCAAGGTTCTGGGCGACGATCTGGTGGCTCTGGTGTTTGACGCCGTGTGGAACGACCATCGGGGAGCCGTTCCCTTCGTCAGACTCTTCGGCGGTGAGGTGAAGAGGGGAGACAGGATAGAGTTCGCCTCGTCGGGTGAGGAGTACGAGGTGGTTGAGGTGGGCCACATTCTCCCCCCCAAGCGGTTCGTGCCGGCCGAGAGGTTGGTCGCCGGCGAGGTGGGGTACATAATGGCCAACATCCGGGACATAAGGAGCGCCCGCGTGGGCGACACCATTCGCCTGAAGGGGAGTAAGACTCCGCCCGTACCGGGATACCGGGAGCCCAAGCCCATGGTATGGGCGAGCATATTCCCCGTGGACCCGGGGGACTATCCGGACCTCGTGAAGGCCATAGAGAAACTTCGCTTGAACGATGCGGCCATAAGGGTGCAGAAGCAGTACTCCCCCGCCTTGGGCTCGGGGTTCAAGTGCGGTTTCTTAGGGCTGCTCCATCTGGAGATCTTCAAGGAGAGACTTCGCAGGGAGTATGGCGTTGAGGTGATAATAACCCAACCCACCGTGGAGTACAAGGTGCTCCTCAAGGATGGGAGTGAGAGGATAATCACCTCCCCCACCGACTTTCCCGACACGTACGAGAAGGCCTACGAGCCTTACGTTAGGCTCCAGCTCCTGACGCCGGAGGAGTACGTGGGACCGGTGATGCAGCTCGCCATAGGCAGGAGAGGCAAGCAGACGGGATTCCACTACATCGGCAAGAAGGTGGCCGTCTTGGAGTACGAGATGCCCCTGTCCGAGATCCTATACGACTTCTTTGACCAGCTCAAGTCCGTCAGTCGCGGCTACGCCTCCATGGATTACGAGCCCGCCGGATGGAGGGAGGCGGACCTGGTGAGGCTTGACATACTCATAAACGGTGAGAGGGTGGATGCTTTCGCCGTCGTGGTTCCGCGGGAGAAGGCGTACTACGTCGGCAGGGAGCTCGTCCAGAGGCTCCGGAAGGTGATACCGCGCCAGCTGTTTGAGGTGAATATTCAGGCGGCCATAGGCAAGAAGGTGATAGCGAAGGAGAGGATACCGCCCATCCGCAAGGACGTGACGGCCAAGTGCTACGGTGGGGACATCACCCGCAAGCGCAAGCTCTTGGAGAAGCAGAAGCGCGGCAAGAAACGTCTCAAGCAGATAGGAAAGATAGAGGTGCCGCAGGAGGCCTTCCTCGTCCTAATGAGTGCCGGAAGGGAGGGAGGAAAGTAATCCCTCAAGGAGGAGGATGGTCGGAAGGGTCCGGCCGAAGAATACGTACCTGCCCCCCTCATCCTCTATGACCGTGAAGTAGTTCCACATGGGCATACCCCCGTCCTCCCCCACGGCGTCCAGAAGGTACCTCTCTAAAGCTTCAACCTCGGGAGCCGATACTCCCAAGATTGAGGCGGTCGTGTAGGCGAGCAGGGCGTTCATCTCGGACAGGGTGTCGCTCAGAAACTTCCGCAGCTCACCCTCCACGTCTATCCCGCACGTGGGGCTGCCCTCCCTCCGGGCGTGGGCCAAGAAGTACAGCATGAAGGCCTTCGGATGCAGGTAGGTGTATGAGTGGGGATTCCTCACGCACCGGCGGATGAAGGGGCATAGGGACGTGTCCCGGTTGAAGCGCAGGACATTCACATTCACGACGCAGTCGCAGAGTCTCCTCCGGAGGCTATTCTCATCCTTGAACATCACCACGCACCTCCTCCCACCCCTACGGACGGTGTATGCCTCTATGGAGTCCAGAATCGCCTGCGAATCAACGGATATCCCGTACTTGGGCAGAACCACGCCCGCCAAGGAGATGTCGTCAAAGTCGGGGGGTATCCACCTGTCTATCCAATATCTCCACATGTCCCCCGGAGGACGATGGCGTAGGAGGGCAGCCATGACCGTATCGGCGAGGGAGTCCAGGCGGGCATACCTCCCCCGGAAGGGATGGACGGCGTCCAAGAAGAGCAGGCTTATGAAAACGTTGTTGTCCTCCAGCGTGTCCCTCGCATCCCAGTATGCCCTGAAGGTGCCCTGCGGGGTCAGATTCGCCCACAGGAAGAGGAGGAGGGAGTCAATCATGCTAAAACTCCGCCACGCCGTCAAACGTGCGTGCTATCCTGAGCGGGAGCGGCACCCGGCCGACGCCCACCAGGTGCCTCCGGTGCCACCGCAGCGGGTCTATCACGACACCCCTCTTGGATGAGGCATGGATCATGAGACCGTCGCCGAGGTATATACCCACGTGCCCCACGGGCCTCTTGAAGTAGTCAAAGAAGAGGAGGTCGCCGGGTTTCATGCTGTCGGCGGGCACGGGTTTGGCCCAGCGGTACATGGCCCCCGCCGTTCTGGGGGGTTTATATCCGAACTTCCGCAGGACGGCACCCACGAAACCGCTACAGTCAAATCCGGTGGTGTCATCTCCCCCGTACCTGTAGGGTGTCCCCAGATACGATAGGGAGACGTAGAGGACGGCCAGCGTGGGATCCAAACCCATCATCTCCCCAGCTGGAGCCTCGCCAAGACCAGCCTCTGGACCTCGCTCGTGCCCTCCCCTATCTCCAGAATCTTGGTATCCCTCCAGAGCCTTTCCGCCTCGCCCCAAACCGTCCCTTCGGGTCCGAGTATGTCCAGAAGGATATCCACAGCCTTCATAGCGTACTCGGAGGCTACCAGTTTGGCGATGGCCGCGTATTTGGTGTAGCGTTGGCCGGAATCCTTCATGTCCGCGGCCAGATAGGTGTAGTGGCGGGAGGTCTCCAACATCCAGACGAGGTCCGCCACCCGGAAGGAGTAATATTCGTTGTGCTGGAGGCCGTTGGCCTTCACGTACTCGGTGGCCAGTTCCAAGGCTCGGGCGATGGTGCCCACACCCATGGCGGCTATACCCACACGCCCGGCATCCAACGACGCCAAGGCGTACTTCAGTCCGGCTCCCCTCTCCCCGATGAGATTCTCGGATGGCACGAAGACGTCGTCAAACGACAGGGCGCTCGTTATGGAGCCTCTCCACCCGAGTTTGTCCTCATCCTTGAGGACGTGGAAACCTTCGGAGTCGGTCGGAACCAGCAGGGCGCTTATTCCCCGCTTCCCCTTCTCCGGGTCGGTCTTGGCCATAACTATGACGAAGTGGGCGACGGAGCCGTTGGTTATGAACTGCTTCTGTCCGTTTATGCGGAATCCTCCCTCCACCTCCTCGGCCCGCGTCCTTAGGGCGCCGGCATCCGACCCGCAGCACGGCTCGGTGAGGCCGAAGGCCCCTATGTTCTCCCCCGTTGCCAGTTTGGGGAGGTACTCCCTGCGCAGATGCTCGCCGGCGAAGTGCATGAGGAAGTTGGCCACGAGACCCGACGTGACGGCGAAGGTCACGGCCGTAGATGGACACGCTTTGGTCAGCTCCTCTATGAAGACAGCGTAGTGGCGGGACGATAGACCCAGACCCCCATACTCCTGCGGGATTATCACACCTCCGAGACCGCTCTTGAAGACGGCGGAGACGCTCTCTCTGGCGAAGCGGTCCTCCCTATCCACAGTCATGGCGTGGGGACGGACGTATCTCTCGGCAACGTCGCGCACGTACTCCCTGAAATCTTCAACGCTCTTGAACGTCATGGACGGGTATTTTACCGGCGTTTTCACTTCTCAAAGACGTCTTCAACCTTGCCGTCTATTATCAGGACCTGTCTGTCGCCGTAGTTTAGGAGCTTGCCGAAGGATGAGCCGGCCACCGACAGGACCGTATCCACCGATTCCGGCTCCCCCCACAGGGCGATCACATCCTCCTCCCTCATACCCCAGCGTATATCCCCCTCCTGCAGGGATCTGCGCCGGTACATCTCTATGAGGGATTCGTACTCCTTCTTGTAGGCTCTCGCCGTTATGGGAGGCTTCAGGCGACGGGTGATGTGCGCGAGTGAATCCAAATCCTCCACGGATGCGACCCTTCTCTTGACCGCCCTCAAAACCTCCCTGTAGGAGAAGACCGCCCTCTCCCAACGCTCGTCAAACAGACCGTAGTCGTACAGGAATTGCATGTAGGACTTGAGGGCGTCCGCGACCCGCAGCAGCGACTCCAGCGACAGGGCGTCGTAGTTGAGATTCAAAAGGAGCTCGCCCACGAAGTTGGAAACCTTGGGCCCGAGCGGAGTTAGGCTCATCTTCTTGCGGAAGGCGGTTGAGTTTAGACTGTCCCCTATCTCCTCCAGCACGGCCACGGGATCCCTCTTTGCCTTCTCCTCCCAACTCTTCAGGAGGGGGTTTCCACACCCGAGGAGCATTAGAAGTGGAAGTATCCTTCTCATCCCCGCTTCAGGGCTACGGCCGCCATGAGGAGGTTCATGACGGTGAAGATGCCGTAAGTTGCGAACATGAGTCCCTTTATAACGTGGGCGTCTCCGACCCAGAGAAGGGCGGCGACAACGCTACCGCCGAGCCACCTGTAGCCTATCTCCGCGCCCCAGAATCCGACGGCGCCCCATATGGTCACGAAGAGCGTGGCCCCGTCCAGTATGAAGACGGCTATCCCCTTCCATCCGCCGACGGTGAAGTCGTGGGCCAATGAGACGGTCAGGAGGAGGAATGCCACCCAGAGGGCGAATATCAAGAGCCACTTGGAGGCGGGTAGAACGTCCATCTTACGGAGGACGTAAGGGAGGGCGTACTGAAGGGTCCCGTAGGCTATGACGGTTCGGGAGAGTACCCACAGCCAATCGTTGTACGAGAGAAGTATCCAGAGGGCCTGAATCAGGAGACCCAATCCGGTGAAGGCATACATGCGACCCCGTACGCTACCTATCCCGAGGTCGTATATTCCCTTATACACGCTCGCCAATCCTCCCAATACCGAGGTTATCACTACGGCCCATTCCAGCAGTGTCATAGTCGCAGCTTAGCCTTTTTTATCCGCCCCTCCGTCCGTGGTTTCACCTTTCCCACGTGTTTGAGGTAGTCCTCAACGATGTAGGATATGCGCTTGCCGGTGTCCTTTATCCCCCTCAGGGTCCGGAATACCACGTACTCCCCTCCCCCCTTCATCAGGTAATCGTTGGTGGCCACTATGTAGGTGGAGTCGGGGTGGAAGGGTCTTCCATCCACCTCAAGGATTCGGACCTTGGCGACGGGTACCACGTACTCCTTAACGCCTATGCTGTCGTAGGTTATGGTATCCCGCAGAATCACCCTCACGGTCTCCCTGACGAGTTTGGAGTTGTCGTACTCCAGCTTGAGACCGGAGACGACGAAGATGGCGTGATGGCCGTTGAACCCCACACCCAGTATCTTCAGGAGATCCCTCCCCTTGACCTCCCCGTAGGTCAGGGTGTTGGGGAACGGGAAGGCTCTGTATATGTCCCGGCGGGTGATGGGACCGGTCTTGAAGTTGTCCCTTATCCCGGCCGCGTTGTAGATGGACACCACGGGATGCTTCCGCAAACCCAGAACGTCCCTAACGTACCATCGCATGGCGTCGGTTATCAGGTTGCCCATGGAGCTCTCCACGAATCCCCCGCGGTTGAAGTCCCCCAAGGCTTGAGCTATGGCCACGCCGTATATGCTGTCGGCCTTGGCCTCCCACACGGTGAGGATGGAGTCCAGATGCGGGTCCGACGGGACCCTCTCCTCGGTCAAGGTGATTATCTTGCCTGTGATGTTGAGGATAACCCGATTCTTCCTGTCGTAGAGGATCTCCACGACGCCGAGGTTGGCCAGGTGGGAGTAGGCCTGCACTATGGCGGTTGAGTTGAGGCGTGAGAAGTACGGGGAGGTTATGCCGGTGTGGCTGTGGCCTCCGACTATCAGGTCTATCCCCCGCACCGAGTCGGCATCCCGCTTGTCGTGGCGGAAGCCCACGTGAGTCAGCCCGATGACGATATCGGGCCTCTCCTTCGCCCTCACCTTGGGGATGAAATCCTGAACGAAGGAGTACTCCCACTTCACGTCAAGGTCGGGCATGTTTTGGGGTGGAACCATCCCCTTGAGCCAGTGGGTTATGAGGCCGAAGACCAGTATGCGCACCCCCATCGTGTCTATCACCACGTAGGGACGGGCGAAGGACGGAGGATTCCCGGCCGTATCGGTGAGGTTGGCCGCCAGAAGCGGGAAATTGGCCCACTTGGCTAAGGAGTCCAAGATGTCCCTTCCGAAGTCAAAGTCGTGGTTCCCCACCGCCCCCACATCCACACCGATGTAATTCATAACGTCCATGTAGAGTTTGCCCCGGGTCAGCTCTCCCAGAGGGTCCCCTTGGAAGTAGTCGGCGGCGTCCATAACCAGAACGAGGGCACCCTCCCGCTTGGCTCTCTCACGGTACTGACGGACGAGGTAAGCCAAGGCCCGGGCGTTGGCCAAGGTGGGGGGGAAGTCCCTGTCCAGCCAGAAGGCTTCGTTGTAGCCCAGATGTCCGTGGCCGTCGTTCCAGTGGAGGACGTATATCTTGAGGGTGTCTCCGGCCAAAAGTAGAGGCAGAAGCATCGGTAGGTGATTATAGGGTGGAAAGGGGCGCACATGCGGGGGGTGGCTCCTAACCTACGGGGTAGAGGATGCTTGCGGTTTTAAAATTTCACCCTGTGCGAAGGTTAGATGTGATGTTGCGGTTGCTTCGCTCCCATTTCCCCTATCTAAGGGAGCGGTTCGGTGTGGGAACTCTATCCGTCTTCGGCTCCTACACCCGTGGAGAGG
>JAADDJ010000020.1 GCA_013153965.1 Thermotogae bacterium | reverse complement strand
ATATACCACTACGCCGCCTTTCAGGGGGGTGAGTTCCGAAAGAATCTCGTTGAGAGTTGGCTGGGGGGGTTGGGGACCCCCTTCCTCATAGATTCGGTCGCGCGCCATCCCCTCTACGACAGCAGCTGGTACATACTGGACCTAAACCGGCGGGTTGATGGGGTGAATGTGCCCATGTATCACGTAGCCGGATGGTTTGACATATTCCTTGAGAGTCAGATTGAGATATTCAACCGGCTGCAGTTTCAGGGCGGACCCTTAGCCCGGGGAAATCAGAAGCTCATAATAGGTCCATGGACGCATAGGGGATTCGGCCAGACCGAGCAGGGGGAGATGACCTTCCCATCCAACGCGGAGCTCTCGGCGACCGCCATAGCAGACATGATAGCCGATTGGTACGATTACTGGCTGAAGGGGGAGGACAACGGGGTGATGGATGAGCCGCCGGTCAGATTCTACATAATCGGGATAAACGAGTGGGCCGAGGCGGACACTTTCCCGCCGCGAGGGGTGTATCGGCGAAGGTGGTATCTCCACGGCGACGGCTCCCTTCGGCTGGTGCGTCCCAGCGATGGGGACAGCTTCTCCGTATTCGTCTATGACCCCAACGACCCCACCCCCTCCATAGGCGGGAACGAGATGGACCTTCCCGGAGGGGATGGCCCGAGGGATCAGAGTCCCCTCCTGACGCGGAGCGACGTTCTGGTATTCCAGACGGAGCCCCTAACCGACACGCTGATAGTCATAGGCAGCATAAGGGCGAAGTTGTACATATCCAGCGACAGGTACGACACCGACTTCGTCGTGCGCATCGCGGACGTCTATCCGGATGGTAGGGCCATGCTCGTGGCCGACGGCATAATCAAGGCCCGCCACCGCTACGGATTTGACCGGGAGGTCCTTCTGACGCCGGGGGAGATTGATTCGGTTGAGGTCAAGGTCTGGAGTACGGCTTGGGCCTTCCTGCCGGGCCACAGGTTGATGGCCATAGTATCATCGGCGAGCTATCCGAGATTTGAGGCCAACCCCAACAACGGCGGCCCCTTCGTCCGGAACGATACCTTTAAACTGGTGGCCACGAACCGCGTCTATCACTCAAGCCTTCACTCCTCGTATCTGGAGATCCCGATGCTTCCCTCCCTGAGCGTTCAGGAGCGGGTCGTCGGTAGGGATTTACCGCTCTACCGGGTTGATGGGGGAAGGATATGCACGGAGGCCGGAGGCACCATATACGACGTCTCCGGAAGGGTGGTATTCTCCGGGAAGGGGTGCTCAGGGAGGCTGCCGAGGGGGATGTACTTCATACGGACGGATGGAAGGACGGAGAGGGTGCCGGTACTGTGAGGCGTAGGGCCTCATAGGAGACCACTCTTCTAAGTCCCTCCCCGGTCGTGGGGGTGTAGCCGAGGGACGGGTATCCTCTTGAGATCAGCTCGGCCAGCGGTACATTGACGAAATCCCTCTCCCGCATCCGGGGATGGGGGATGATCAAATCCGGAGAGCGGAGGGTTAGCCCCTCCCACAGGAGGATGTCCGCATCAAAGGGACGGTCCGAGTATCCACCCCCGGACGTAGGCTCCCTCCCCATAACCCCCTCAACCCACTTGAGATAGGAGAGGACGACGAAGGGGTTATCCATCACCCTCACCAGAAGGACGCCGTTGAGGAAATCTCGGGATTTAAATCCCCAAGAGCGGCTCAAGTAGAGCGACGAGATGGCTAAGATGTCGTACCTGCGGGATATGAGGCGGGCCCCAACGAGCAGGTTGTGGAGCCGGTTCCCCTCGTTGGAGCCCAACCCCAGATAGACCAGCCGCAAAGTGCTATCTTACGACGAGCTTGAAAGTGTAAGTCCTCTCGCCGTAGGCCCTTATCAGATAGACTCCGGGCTTGAGCCGGGAGCGCAGGTCATGCTTGCCGGAGGAGAGGTGAAGGACCCGCTTCCCGTCGGCCGAATAGACGGCGACCTCGTATCCAGAAGGCACGTTTATGAGGGTTCCGGCTATGTAGAGGGATCCCTCCCTGCGCTCGGCGATGGCCGTCGGATCATCCCAACCGGTCATGCAGTCCAAGACCCAAAGATTCACCAGCTGGGTATCCACCCGTATGGCATCGCGGTAGTAATCTATGTGGAAGGTGTGGAGACCCGTGGGGGCCGTGGCGGGGACGTTGAAGCTGAGGGCGAAGCCGAAGGTGTCCTCCGGAGGCGACAGGGTTATGTCGGCGTAGTAGGGAGGGGTGAAGGAGACCCACGGGGCGTAGGTGGGCTCCCTGACTACGGGCCAGAGGGAATCAACCCGCTCGGCGGTGGCATCCACCAGGGAATCTATCTGGCGGGCTATGGCGCTGCCCCTTAGGGTGGCTATACCGTTGGCCAGAGTATCGCTCATCCAGTACTGCCATGGGTCAAGACGGTAGGAATACGTGGGGCTAACCATTATTATGGGCTTTATTCCCGCCAGTCTCAGAGCCCGAAGCAGGGGGTACCAGGCTATGTCGTCGGATGTCCCGGCCGTGGCATCCCTGCCGGGGTCCGTGCCCGTACTGTAAGAGTAGGGGCGGCTCGGGTCGTTCAAGTCGCAGCCATGGGGCACGTTATCCAGCCAGTATATGACGAACCGGCTGCACTCGCTCCTCCAACCTATGGCCGTGTCGTTCAGCATCTCCCACAGGAGGCGGGCGTAGCTCTCAGGAAGATCACCACCGCTGAGCGTGCTGGATATCACCGAGAGTACGGAATGGACGGTGGCCGTATCGTACGTCAGGGGAAGGTCAAGCCTGTAGGGATAGTCGGAGGAGGAGCCGTAGGTGCTACTGTATCCGCAATAGCTGTAATAGGCCGGATAGTCGGCCTGGGAGGCTGCCCCGAAACGTACGTCGGGGATTGAGCTCATCAGAGAATCCATTATGGCGGTCGCGTTGGCGACGGCGTAGGCCAGCTCCGAGGCCATGGAGCCGGTACGGTCAAATGCGAATATAACGTCGGCGCATACGTACGCCGAGGGTACGCCCAAAAGTGCAGAATCGGCCGTAGTGCCGGGGCAAGTGTCCCCCACATAGACCGTATCGTTTATGATGGGCTGAACCACCCATCCCACGAGCAATCCCGTCATCATCAGTGGTGATTGTAAAGGTGTCATCGCAGATTTTCCACGCCCAAGTGCGACACATCCCCCTCCCGTATAATTGCCTGCCATGGCGGAGGTTAAGACGGACTATAGTGCGAAGGCCATAAAGGTCCTCAAGGGATTGGAGGGGGTGAGGCGTCGTCCGGCGATGTACATCGGAGACACCGGTAAGAGGGGGTTCCACCATCTCCTCTTGGAGATCCTGGACAACGCCGTGGATGAGGCTTTGGCCGGCTATGCCAAGAACATAACCGTAAGGTTGCACGGGGATGGATCCGTATCGGTTGAGGACGATGGCCGTGGGATACCCACGGACGTGCATCCGGAGCTGGGGATAAGCGGCGTGGAGGTGGTCTTCACCGTCCTGCACGCGGGAGGTAAGTTTGACAGGAAGGCATATCAGGTCTCCGGAGGTCTCCACGGGGTGGGAGCCTCCGTCGTGAATGCCCTCTCGGAATGGACGGAGGTGATAGTCAAGCGAGACGGCAAGGTGTGGAAGGCCCGCTTCAGCCGGGGCAGGGTGGTTGAGCCGCTGCATCCCATAGGGGAGACGGACGAGACGGGAACCCTCGTCAGGTTCAAACCGGATCCGGAGATATTCGGTCATCAGGAGTGGGACAAGGGTTTCATAAGGACCCGCCTGAGGGAGCTCTCCTACCTGGTCCCCGGCGTCAGGTTCAGATTCATAGATGAGAGCACGGGAGAGGAGGAGGTCTTTGAGAGTGGAGGATTGGTGGATTTCCTCCTGTACATAGATGAGGGAAACGTGCCCCTCTTCTCCCCGCCCTTCCACATGAAGAAGAGGGAGGGCGATTATGAGCTGGAGCTGGCACTCCACTACACCGAGAGGGACGACGAGAGGATAATCTCCTTCGTCAATACCATCCAGACGACGGAGGGGGGTACCCACGTGACGGGCTTAAGGGCCGCCCTGACCAAGGTAATAAACGAGTACGCCCAAGCCCACAACATGCTCCGCGAGCTCAAGGGGAAGACCCTGTCCGGCGAGGATGTGCGCGAGGGCCTCACGGCCATCCTCCACCTGAAGCTCCCCGAGCCCCAGTTTGAGGGTCAGACAAAGACAAAGCTGGGGACCAGTCAGGCGAGGACATTCGTGGAGAGCGCCGTAGCCAAGGAGTTCCGGCGATTCCTTGAGGAGAATCCCAAGGCCGCGCAGGCCATAATCCAGAAGGCCATACTGGCGGCCAAATCCCGCGCGGCGGCCAAGAAGGCCCGCGAGCTCGTAAAGCGCAAGAGCTTCTTGGAGTCCGATACCCTCCCCGGCAAGTTGGCCGACTGCATCACGAAGGACCCGAAGGAGGCGGAGCTCTTCATAGTGGAGGGAGATTCGGCGGGGGGATCCGCCAAGCAGGCCCGGGACAGACGTACCCAAGCCATCCTGCCCATACGCGGTAAGATACGGAACGTGGAGAAGGCGGAGGCCGTCAAGGTCCTCTCCAACGCCGAGGTCCGAGCCATAATAAGCGCCATAGGATGCGGCATAAAGGACGAGTGCGATCCCTCCAAGTCCCGCTACGGCAAGATAATCATAATGAGCGATGCCGACGTGGATGGGGCTCACATCCGCACCCTCCTGCTGACCCTATTCTGGCGATTCATGAGGCCCCTGGTGGAGGAGGGATACATATACATAGCCATGCCTCCCCTCTATCGGGTCAAGAAGGGTAAGAGGGTGAAGTACCTGTACTCCGACGAGGAGCTGGAGCAGGTCAAGAGGGAGTGGGGCGACAAGGTTGAGATCCAGCGCTACAAGGGATTGGGGGAGATGAACCCCGAGCAGCTCTGGGAGACCACGATGAACCCCGAGACCCGAACCCTGAAGAAGGTGAAGGTCCAAGACGCCGTTGAGGCCGACCATCTCTTCTCCATCCTCATGGGCAAGGTCGTGGAGCGCCGCAGGGAGTTCATAGAGAAGAACGCCCAGTTCGTTAAAAATCTGGACGTGTAGTGTTAGCAGACCTCTTAGAGAGCCTAAGACACGTACATATCGTCTTCAACCTCTTCTCCTACCTGACGTTTAGGGCCGCCGTCTCCTTCGTCGTAGCCTTCGTGATGAGTTATATCCTTCTGGGAGTCTATATACGCCGATTCGGAAGCAGTCTCTACGAGAGGATATCCGAGGACGTACCCGAGAGACACCGAAAGAAGGAGGGCACCCCCTCATCCGGAGGTCTGGTCTTCATACCCGTCGCCCTCCTGACCACCCTCCTGTTCGCATCGCCCGTCCCGGAGGTGCTGACGGCCGTCTTCGCCACGGCCGTTATGGGGGCTATGGGATTGGCCGATGACTTAGCCAAGCTTCGCAGGCGGGACAAGAAGGGGGGCTTGAGTAAGAGGGTGAAGCTCCTCTTCCAGCTGGGTCTGGGGTTAATCTTCGCGCTCGTGGCCCTGCGTATATACGGCGATAAGGCCTTCACGACCCAACTACTCTTCGTGAAGAATTACTTCATACACATGGGGTGGCTGTACGTCCTCTTCGTGGCTCTGGTCCTCGCGGGGACGGCCAACGGTGTGAATCTGACGGATGGCTTGGACGGTCTGGCGGCGGGGGTGGTCATATTCCCCCTGGTGGTCTTTGGGATAATAGCATACGTGGAGGGGAACGTAAAGTTCGCCAACTATCTGAACGTCCTCTACATAGAGAATGCCGGCCAGCTCGTGGTCTTCGCCTCCGCCATCGCCGGCTCTCTCGTGGCCTTTCTGTGGTACAACACCCATCCGGCCGAGGTCTTCATGGGGGATACGGGTTCGCAGGCTCTGGGAGGGGCTCTGGCCTCTCTGGCCATCCTGACCAAGCAGGAGATACTGTTGGCCGTGGCCGGCGGGGTGCTGGTTTTGGAGACCCTCTCGGTCGCCCTGCAGATATGGTACTTCCGGCTCACTGGGGGGAAGAGGCTCTTCCTCATGGCCCCGCTACACCACCACTTTGAGAAGCTGGGCTGGCACGAGAACAAGATAGTGGTGCGATTCTGGATCATGTCCCTCCTCTTCTCGCTGCTGGCCTTGGCCACCTTGAAGATAAGGTGAGGAGAAGGCTCACCGTACTCACGCTTCTGCTGGCCGCTGTCCTCGCATTCTACATCGTGAGGGCGAGACTCTCCGCACCTCCCGTGAGGGTGGAGATGAGGGAGGGGGTTTTGGAATTCTGGATCCCCCGCCCGGGTACGCTCCTGCTCTTTGATTACTCTCGCGATACCCTCGTGGTCAGGTCCCTTCCCGTGGTTGATAACCTCCGCTACGACCCGGAAGGCTCCATCGTCTTCTACGCCCTCGTGGGGGATTCCGTCTCGTACGATACGGCCAACCGGCTCATACTATCGCGGGAGGGGGAGACGCTCCTGGCGTCCCTGCGAAGAGGGGAGGGACCGAGGCATAACCTGCGCTCCGGCTTTCGGGAGGCCCTGAAGGAGGGGGACACGGCCGTCGCCCGGCGGGAGCTGGAGAGGCTGAAGGCTGGGGAGCCGTCGCCTGCGCTGGAGCTGGTGGATTTAGTTATGAGATTCGGCCCCTTCGTAGCGCACGACAGCCTGAAGGCCCGCAGGCACGACCCCATACACCGCATCCTATCGGGGAGGTTCGGGCCCCTCTACGACCTGCTCTTAGATTATCACTCCTCCATCGGCGACTACGGCGAGATATACCGCATCCTCAGGCCGGCCTACGACTCCTTTCCCTCCCTCATGGGCGGTCGCCTCTACGACTTCGCATGGGCATCCCTGCGCGTAGGGGACTCCTCATCCTACCTGCGGGCCGCCTCCATCCTCAGGTTCGTATATGGGGATACCCTCCTACCCGTCTGGATATCCGACGACAGCCTTCGCCTGCTCCTACATTACGACACCGTCCCGGACTTCACCTTCAGGACGTGCGACGGACGTCCCATCAGCAGGGATGACCTTCTGGGTCGCCCCACACTCATAGCCTTCTGGGATATCGGATGCTCGGAGTGCGTGTATGATGCCCGCACGCTGAGGACGATGGCGAAGAGATTCCCGCACATCCGATTCTTGGCCGTCGTACGAGGGAAGTTCCCGGAGGTTGAGGGGGTGAAGACCGTATGCGACGACGGAACGGCCTTCCGACGATTTGGAATTCTCGGGGTGCCATCTCACGTTCTCGTATCCCCCACGGGCCACATAGTATATAGGAACTTCGGAAGGATAAGCCACATCCCGACGGTCTCCCCCTTATACTAACGGCCTATGCGTAGATTTCTGGTAGTAGGGTTTGCCGCTGTGATCATAACGGGGGGTGCCATCCTACTCGCCCAGAGCGACCCTCAGCCCCAATCGGCGACGGAGTCGCTGGAGTCCGAGATGCCCCAACCCCAGCCCCAGCAGACCCCTCCGGAGAATCCTCCCGTGGAGGAGCCGGCCATGACGGCCGAGGAGGGACAGCCCGAGGAGGCCACGGGGGCGCTTCCCGAATTCAAGGCGGGGGACTACACGTACCAGCTCCCCCCGAAGAGTTTGGACAATCACTACCCGCCCGTCGCCAAGAGGGCGAACGTATATCCGGCATACATGGACACGCTGGGACGTAGATTCTACGACCTCGTCGTGGACCTCGGGGGCATGCATCTCAACAGGGACGACGCCGAGGTCTCGTACTTCCGTTTCAAAGATTATTACGAGTTCGTGGCGGATCTGGTGCCGGAGTGGAAGGACCGGTTCCTCCTGAAGGAGGTGGAGGATCTTGGTAAGGAGTTGGGTTTCATAAAGGATTCCACCGATACGACTCAAACGGAGAAGGCGGAGAAGAAGGAGAACGAGGCCAAGCCCATAGGGACGATGGAGAAGGTGAGCGAGAGGGCTCTGGCCCTAATAAACCGGATAGAGTACTCCTGCAGGGCCTGCCACATAACCGAGATTCCGAGGGTCTATGCCCGCTACTACTGGCACACCCGGGACCACAAGATGAACATGGCCACCTTCATGGTCAAGGATCCCATAAGCCGCAAGAAGATGCGCTACCGGGTCTTCAAGAGGGAGCTGCAGCGGGACTACTACACCATCCTCCGGAGCATAGATAAAGGCTCAAGGAAGCAGCTGCGCGAGAGCGTTCGCAGGTTCGTGAAGAGGTTCAACTACAACCAGAGCCTGTGCGTCAAGTGCCACGACACCGACCCGTATCTCTTCACGACTCCCACCATCGGCGAGCTGGTGAGCGATTTGGACAAGGAGGCCCACAAGAGGGTGCCCAACAAGGGCGTTCTCCGGAAGACTCTGGCATCCCTATACGTCCAGAACTGCAAGGGGTGCCACCGGGTCCATGTGCCGACCACGTACGTTCAGAGGTGGTGGTACGGCGAGTTTGACAAGCCTCCGGAGGTGCCCGCGGCCGAGGCCGAGGAGGCCCAGCCGGTCCTTGAGGAGACCCCCCAGGCCCCTCAGGAGCAGCCGGCCACCGAGCAGCAGAGCGAGCAACCTGCCGAGGGAGGCGGTGAGATAGAGCAGAAGTGACCTATGCTCGGCATCCTCGTCGTGGAGATACACCTGCCTTTCGTCAGGTCGCTGAAGGAGAAGAGAAAGTACATACACCGCCTCCGGGCCATATCCCGGGAGTTCAACGCGGCCTTCTCCGTCATAGACAATCACGACAAGTGGCAGCTGGCGACCGTGGCTTTCGTTCTGGTGGGGAACGGCTCGCAGGGGCTTGACTCGGCTCTGGAGAGGATCATAGACCGGATAGACGAGAGGTACGAGATATTGGGAATCAAGAAGAGCATAGAGCCCATAGCCATAGACATCCTGTGAATCTCAAGGACGTTTTGGAGGAGTTGAGGGGTCTGCCCACGGAGATGAAGGGGCACGACCTCTCCTCCCTATCGCCGGAGGAGATCATCAGGCTTTCGGTGGTGGAGAATGCGGAGGCCGTCCTGAAGATCCTGAACGTGAAAGATGAGCTCCTGACGCTGGGAAGATGGTGGGCGGAGATCCTGACGGGAGGGGGAAGGGTGGTGATGGTGGGGGCGGGGACATCCGGGAGGCTGGCCGTGATGGAGGCGGCCGAGATGTATCCCACGTTCGGCATACCGAGGGAGCAGGTTGTGGGCCTGATAGCAGGAGGCAAGGACTCGGTCTTCGCATCCAAGGAGGGAGCGGAGGACTCCGAGGCTGGGGGAAGTAGGGCAGTCGGGCGTCTGGGTGTAGGTCCGGGGGATCTGGTGATAGGCCTATCCGCCTCCGGTAGGACCCCCTACGTGAGGGGAGCCTTGAGGAGGGCGAGGGAGAGGGGGAGCCGCACGGCCCTAATAACCACCAACCCGTGCGGTACAGTCCCCATAGAGGCGCACGTGAGGGTATGCGTTCCCGTGGGTCCGGAGCCTCTCCCCGGCTCCACACGATTGAAGTCGGCCACCGTTCAGAAGGTCATCCTGAACACCGTCTCCCTACTGGGCGGAATACTGGCCGGGAAGGTGCGGAGAGGGAGGATGGCCGGGATGGTCCCCACATCCCGCAAGCTCAAGGCCCGGGCCCTCAACACCCTGATGGAGGAGTTCGGCTTGAGCGAGGATGAGGCCCTCCGGATTCTGGAGGATGTGGATTGGGATCTGGGTAGGGCCTTCTCCCGACTGTCCGCCTCTACTTGAGTCCAGAGGTCATCATATCCAGCAGGCGGGCGACAGTACGCTTCATCTCCCTACGGTCTATCACCATATCCACCTGACCGTGCTCAAGTTGGAATTCGCTCCTCTGGAAGCCGGGAGGTAGGTCCTGACCTATCGTCTGCTTTATGACCCTCGGCCCGGCGAAACCTATGAGGGCTCCCGGCTCGGCGATGATCACGTCGCCCAAGGCGGCGAAGCTGGCCATCACTCCCCCCATCGTGGGATCCCCGAGGATGGTTATGTAGGGGACTCCCCTCTCCTCCAGCTCAATCACTCCGACGGTCGTCTTCACCATCTGCATGAGGGAGAAGATGCCCTCGTGCATGCGGGCGCCCCCTCCGGAGAAGAGGACGGCTATGAGGGGCAACCTCTTCACCTTGGCCTCGTGGGCGGCCCTGTAGAACTTCTCACCGAAGACGGAGCCCATTGACCCACCCAAGAAGGCGAAGTCCGTGAAGAATCCCACGACCCTCCGCCCGTATATCCTCCCCATCCCGGCCACGCTACTGTCCTTAAGACCGTAGAGCTTCCGGTACTTCTCCATCTTCTCGCCGTATCCCGGGAAGGATAGGGGGTCCGCCGATACCAGATTGGCCCCTATCTCCCTCTCTATGCCGTTATCAAAGAGGAGTTTGGCGTACTCGTAGGCCCCCATGCGGAAGTGGTACCCGCACTTCGGGCACACCCGGGCCGTCTTCGTCAGGTCCAGATTGGAGACTATGGACTCGCACTTGGGACACTTGACCCAGAAGTCGTCCGGGACGCTCACCTTGGACTCCCGCTTGGGAGGGGGTGGCTTCCTCTTCCTACGGAAGAACATCAGGCCACCTCCACGCCCTCAAAGACTATCTTCCTCCAGAGGTTCCCTATCTCCCGCACCCGCTCGGAGACGAAGTCGCGTATCTCGTAGAGCTCGCTCTCGGTCAGACCTCCCCACACCCGCGCATGCACCAGCTGGGGCTCATTCACGGGACGACCTATCTGGGAGACGAGGTATATATACACGTTCTCAACGGCCGGGAATCTCTCAACCACCTCGCGCGCTATCATGTTGGCGGCTATGTTGTATATCTTCCCCACGTGCGAGACGGGATTCTTGCCGGCGGCCGCCTCAAGGGTCATGGGCCTGTAGGGAGTTATGAGGCCATTCACCCTGTTCCCCCTCCCCACCTGGCCGTCATCTCCGGCCTCGGCGCTCGTACCCGTGACGGTTATATACACCGACCCTCTCCTGTAGTCGTCGGCCACGTTTATCTCAACCGACAGGGGATGATCCCCCACTATCTCCTTGGCCCTCCTGTAGGTGTCTCCCTGAATCTTCGTCTTGAGCTCCCGGTAGTGCTTCACGTCCTTGACGAACCTATCCACGAAGGCGAGGGCGACGGTGATACGGTAGGTCTTGAGGTCCCTGACGACCATCACCTTTATGTCCTCCCCCACGTAGGGGTGGTCTTCCTTGTAGTCCTTGGAGTTGAGAAAACGCTCCAGGTCATACGCGAGCCTCTCGGCCTTGGTGAATGGATAGAAACCGACGCCGAAGGATGTGTCGTTGGCGAGGGGAACTTCCCCCTCCCTCTCAAAAAGGTCGGTCAGATCCTCGCTCCCGGCTCGGGCCTTCAGGACCAGCCGCATGTGCCTATCAACGTCAAGGTGGGGGAGATTCTCCCTTATCCACGACCTGACGGTCTCGTGATATATCTCCTCTATCTCCCTGCGGAAGTCCTCCCCCCCGTAGCGGTAGGTTGCTCTCCCGACCAGGATGAACTCTATGGGCTCCCTCACCTCGCCACCTCCGAATCTCGGGGTGGCTTCACCCCCGACGAGTATGGCCTTGTCAAGGTTGTGGTGGAGTATCCTCCCGAACCTCTCCATGTAGAAGCGGGAGAGGGCCCGGCTGTAAGCCTCCGCCAGATTGTCGCATATGGTGTCGGGGTGTCCCGTCCCCTTTCGCTCCACTATCTCAAAGTCCCCAAGGTACGGTGCCGTCTCCAGATCTATCCTTACCATTTTGACCTGCTATTTTACACGGGAGACGGGCCTCAGGCTCTGACCCATATCCGGTATATCAGGTAGGTGGCCACCGCGTAGAAGAAGTTGGCCCACCATATGCCGACCTCGGGAGGCACCACCCCCCTCTTGCCCAGATCCTCACCGCTTATCAGGAGGACGTAGTATATGATGAAGACGAAGAAGGAGACCCCGAAGGCGGGCCCGTATCCGCCCCTCTTCATGAGAAAGCCTATGTACGCGGCCAGAAAGACGAAGATTATGCTCGCAACGGGCATGGCAAACTTCTTATGCACCTCCACCTTCAGCGAATTCATCCGGCGTAGCAGTCCCCTATCCTTCCGTCCTCCCTCCTCCCAACGTCTCCTGACCGTTCGGTGCTCCTCAAGGAGCATACCCACGCTCTTCTCCCGGTCCGACCTCCACTTGCGCTGCTTGCGTATGAGCTCGTCGTTTAGGGGTATCTGGAGCCTGTACTCCGTGAAGGAGACCCGCCGGTAGTCGGATGTGCGTCTGTCGTACTCGTGGAGCTCCCCCTCGTGGAGGATGAAGTTCAGACGGCGCGCCGTATCTATGAACATGTACCCCCAGCGGGAGAGGACCGTCTGGGTCCCGGCGTCGGTGAGCTGCTGTATGACCACGTCCTCTATCTTGGAGGTGCGGTCGTCCTTCTTGCCCACGTATATCCAGAAGGGGCCTATGCGGCTGAATGTCCCCTGCCTTATCTGGGCGGTCGGTCGCTTCTCGTAAATGTCCAGAAGGAGGTTCTTCAAGCGGTAGTTGCTCTCCGGAACCACCCTATCGTTGAACCAAAATAGAAAGAGCGTTATCAGGAAGGCGGCGAATACGACCGAGGCTATGGCCCGATTCAGACTTATGCCGGCCGAGAGCATGGCCAAGAACTCGTTGTCTTGGGCCAGTCTGCCAAAGGCCACCAGGGAGCCGACGAATACGGACATCGGGATGGTCATGGAGAGGATGAAGGGAAGGGAGTAGGCCAGAACTAAGGATACGACGTCCAAGGGTACCCCCTTCTTTATAACGAGGTCCATCAGGTCAAACACCCTATCCAGCAGCAGAATCATCGTGGTGACGGCCAGGGCGCCGAAGAAAGGCTTTACGGTGCTGCGCAGAACGTACCTGTCAAGGGTCTTGAATATGAGCACGGCCGTTGAGTTTAAGGTCGTAAAAAAGAGCGGGCGACGGGATTCGAACCCGCGGCCCCCAGCTTGGGAAGCTGGTGCTCTACCCCTGAGCTACGCCCGCTTGAGGTTGTTATTTTAAGGGCGAGAGATGACCTTATACTCTCGGCGTGATAGCCATAGTACCCTTGGGCGATGTGCTCTTCCTCGGGGCCATAGGCGAGGATGTGGAGGAGACATTCTGCGCCGAGGCGCGCATATACCGCCTTCCACTCAACCTGGAGGTCGCCTACTCTCCCGAGAGGGGCCAGGTGCATGCGGGGACCGTCCTCCGGATGATGGAGGGGATTGAGATCCCGGGAGCCATCAAAGTTTTGGCCATCACCGACGCCGACCTCTACGAGAGGGGGTTAAACTTCGTCTTCGGCGAGGCCCAACTGGGGGGTAGGAACACGGTGGTGAGCATTCATCGCCTGCGCCACCCGGACCCCGGCGTATTCTTGGAGCGGGTTCTCAAGGAGGTAAATCACGAGCTGGGCCACACGTTCGGCCTCGGCCACTGCACGAATCCGCGCTGCGTTATGAGCTTCTCCAACTCCATCTTGGACGTGGATAGGAAGTCCCGGAGGTTCTGCCCCTCGTGCCGGCGACTCCTTAATGAGGCGTTGTACCGGAGCGGATTGGGGCCCTGCCGATAACTCACACATCTACGACGAGCAACCGATCCCCCTCGGAGGATGCGATGAGTGCCCCGCTCCTCCCAAAGACCCAAGCCCCTCCGGGCGGAAAGCTGTTGACCACGAGCGTGGTGGTGCCCATGAGTCTGACCCTCCCTCCCATGGCCCTAAGGTCCGCGTCGTTCAGGGCGCCGTACTCGGGGGTGTATTCCATCGGGACGAAGAGATAGTCGGGCCTCAGGCGGCGCACCCATCCGAGAATCTCATCGTTGTAGAGGTCGCCGCAGATGATAACGGCCACTTTCCCCCAGATGGTTTGAGCCACGCTTAGCCTGCGGCCCACGCAGAATCTCATGGGCTCCTGAAACTTCCTGTGCTTGAGGATTATCTTCCCCTCCGGAGAGACCACGATGGCCGAGTTATATACGCACTCCCCGACCCTCTCCAAGGCCCCCAGAATCAGATGGACTTTGCCGGCCGCGGCCGTCTCCGAGGCCAGAGAAACTATTTCATCCCAGAGGTCCGCCCCTCGGAAGTCCCACATCTCAAACCCGGTCAGGCAGTACTCGGGGAATACCACGACGTCCGGAGCGTGCTCCATCGCCTCACCGAATCGTCTCCGAAACTCCTCCACGTTGGATGCGTAGTCGCCGACTTTGACATCCATCGGGACCAAGGCCACCCTCATAGCGAAAATACCCTCCTCCAGACCGAAAGGGTCAGCAGCTGGAAGGCCTGAAGGTAGAGGAATCCTCGCCCGTGCAGATTCTCCCGCAGCACCTCCTCAACGGTTCCCTTGGGAAGGAGGGAGGCTATCAGCGGGTCCTCCCCTATCCCCTCAAGCAGAGTACGCAGGGGACCCGACATCCACCCCTTCACCGGCGCCCCGAACCCGGCCTTCCGACGCCGGAGTATCCCATCCGGCAGCACACCCTTCAGGGCCCTCTTGAGGATGATCTTGCCCTCGCGCAGGGAGACCTTCTCCGCCGAAGGTGTCCTCAGAGCCAGACGCAGCAGGTCGTTGGAGAGGAAGGGCACCCGGACCTCCAGACCGTGAGCCATAGACGTCTTGTCCGTATATAGGAGGTTGTGCTCGGGTAGGAAGTAGGATATGTCAAACAGCATGGCCGCCGCCAGGTCATCCTCCACCTTGGGGAAGACCCGAAGGAGCCGCTCATAGACGTCGCCGTACAGGTCGTAGTATCCCATCCATCGCAGATATCTAAGGGGAAAGGGGAGAGAGGCGGCCCTCTTGAACTTGTTCAGGTCTCGGGCCAGTCTCCCGAGCCTGCCGGATGAGAAGGGAAGCTCGGGGAGAAACCGCAGGAAGGGGAAGCGGCGGGCCAACAGCAGGGCCCTGTAGCGGGGATATCCGCCCCACAGCTCGTCTCCTCCGACACCCGTCAGAGCCACCTTCAGCCCCATCCTGCGGGCGCCCTCCGAGAGGAGATAGTTGGAGATGGCCGCCCCGTCGCCTATGGGCTCCTCCAGATGCCATATCACCTTGGAGAAGGTCTCCGCGCTGAAGGGTACCTCAACGGGTACGAGCTCGTGGCCGTACGCTTCGGCCACCGCCCGGGCGTACCGCTCCTCCGAGGCGAAGATCTCCCGGCGAAGGTCCTCCCGTCTGAAGCGGAGGGTGAAGGCCCGCAAGGGACGGGGAACCAGAGCGGCGATGGCGGACGAATCTATGCCACCGCTGAGGAACAGCCCCACCTCCACGTCGGCCACCATCTGCCTCCCAACGCTATCCTTTAAGGTGGCCAGCACCTCCTGCGGCTCAACCCTCCCCTCCCCGTAGTCCGAGAGTGGGTCGTAGTAGCGGCGCAATCGGACTTTGCCGTCCTCCCAAATCAGGATGTGGCCGGGTGGAAGTTTGTATATACCCTCGTAGGCCGTATCGGGGTAGGGAGCCCAGAGGAAGGTCAGATGGAACTTTAGGGTCTCCATATTCGGCCGCTTCGGAACCCAGGGGAGACTTAGGAGGGCCTTTATCTCAGAGGCGAAGGCCAGACGCTCCCCTCTCCTCGTCCAGTAGAGGGGTTTGACCCCGAAGCGGTCCCTCGCCAGAATGAGCCGGCGCCCGTCCCAGAATCCGAAGGCAAACATACCGTCAAGCCGCCCCACGGCCTCCTCCCCGTACCTCTCCAGCATCCTGAAGAGGACCTCCGTATCCGACCTACTCCTGAATCGCACCCCCTCCCGCCGAAGCTCCTCACGAAGTTGCCGGAAGTTGTATATCTCCCCGTTGTAGGTTAGGGCTCTCTCCCCCTCAACCCAAGGTTGTTTCCCACCCTCCAGGTCTATTATGGCCAGGCGGCAGTGGCCGAAGAGCACCCCCCTGCCCCTCCAAACCCCCGAGTCGTCCGGGCCCCTGTGGGCGATCCCCGCGAGTGGGGGAGCCACCTCCTCCGATGAGCCCACCTCGCCGAAGATGCCGCACATCCTAACCCCTTATGGTGGCGATGAGACCCATGAGCGTTGATGCCACCGTCCAGAAGGCTATGCTTATCCACGGGTTGGCCCCGGCTATGAAGAAGGCGTCCCCCATCAGGAAGCTAACTATGACGACCGAGCCTATGGCCCACTTCTTGGCTATCTCGCTGCCCCACAGAAGGAACATGTTGTATATGACTATGAAGACCATACCCACGTCCAGCAGTATAAAGAGCATGTCCGGGGCGAAACTTACGAACATCTCCGGAACGTTGGGTATGAAGAAGGTCAGAACGGCAAAGAGCGCCGTGAGGAGGAAGACGACGACGGCCCTCCCCCGGCTGAGATGGTAGCCCAAGGATTGGAAGTATATGATATAGCGGGCGTTGGCGACGAAGAAGAAGAAACGGGCGAGGATGTAAGCCAGTATCCCCAGAAAGGAGAGACTCAGAGTCTCACCCATGCGGGTGAAGAGAAATCCGACCCCCTGAAAGAGGAAGGCCAACGCCATAATCGCGTAGAATTGTCCCCGAACGTTATCCGTACCCAACTCGTAGAAGGCTTTGTAGAACCAGAGGACGGAGACGAATATGGATAGGGCGGCCAAAGCTAGGATGGCATACCCATCGGCGATGGGTACGGCCGCCGCCATAGCTAAGAGAACAACCGCACCGATTTTTTGAAACATACGTTTAAATTATATGGACGTCGTCTCAGCCCCTGACGGTGGCTATAAATCCCATGAGGAAGGAGGCCAAGGCCCAGAGGGAGAGCGGATAGAGAGGGGCCACCTTACTTATGAAGAGGGCGTCGGCGAAGAGGTATATGGCTATGGCGAGGGAGCCGACGATCCACTTCTTGGCCGTCTCGCTACCCCAGAGGAGGAGGATGTTGTAGAAGACGATGAAGGCTATACCGGCGTCAAATAGGATGAAGAGGGTGTATGGAGAGAGGGACCTGAAGGTATCCCAAGCGTTGGGAACGATGAATATGCTCACGACCAAGAACAGGGTGAATAGGAGTACCAGAGCCGCCCTCTGAAGGTTCAAGCGGTAGCCGCGGGACTGGAAGTACGCGATGTACCGCACGGTGGCGGCGAAGAAGAGAAAACGGGCCAGCAGGTAGAATGCCAATCCTCCAGTCGGAAGTTCTATGCTCTCGCCAACACTCGTGAAGAGAAATCCTATGCCCTGAAAGATTAGAGCCAGAGCCATTATGGCGTAGAACTGCCCACGCACGTTGTCCAAACCGAGATCCCCGTAGGCCTTCATGCCCCAGAGGACGCCCACGAGGAAGAGGAAGGCGGCCAGAGCGTAGGGGACGTAGTGTATAGCCATGAACGTAAATACGACGACGGCTACGAAGCCTAAAATGAGAAGTATGCGCTTCATAGTACTCCCATTCTAAGGGTGCAAACTTTCACCATTTGGGCAGGGGGACGAAGGGATAATCCCTCACGACGTACCCGAATCTCCTGCCCCGAGTCTCAACCTCCACCTCACCCTCAAGCTCCTTGGGGACGTACCCCATGGCCACTATACCGTTGAGATGGGGGGAGAACACTCCAGTGGTGATGTATCCCACCTCCCGGCCGTCGCGGGTCAGGATCCTATCTCCCCTGTGGGGTATCAGACCCCTGCCCTCCTTCACGAAGCCCTTGCGGAGCATCCTGACCTCCAGATTCAGGAGGGCATCCCTGCCCACGAAGTCCCCCTTATCCATCTTCACCGCCCAAGCTAAGTTGGCGGAGAAGGGGTCGGTGTCCTCGTCTATATCGTTGCCGTAGAGCGGATATCCGGCCTCCGCACGGAGTATATCCCGGGCGCCGAGTCCGGCCCACCTGACGCTCTCAACTTTCAGCAGCCCCTCAACGAACTCCACCAGAGCCTTGACGGGGGCGTAGATTTCAACGCCCCGCTCCCCCGTGTATCCGGTCGTCGTTATCACCAGATCCCTCCAGAGGAAGAGGCGGTTCCTTCGGGCATCCCTCAGCTCCTCATTTCCCGTAATCTCCGCCATTATGGGGAGGGCCTCCGGCCCCTGAAGGGCCACCTGCGCCATATCCTCGGATATGTCCGATAGGGCGACCCTGAAGCCCCTGCTACGCTCGTTGAGGATGTTCCAATCCTTCTCGTGGTTGGCGGCGTTGAGAACCACCAGATACTCATCCTCCCCCAACCTATAGACGTACGCGTCGTCATGTATCCCACCCCGGGGGTTGAGGAGGAGGGTATATTGGGCGAGGCGTTTCCCCTTGAGCCGACGAACGTCGTTTGAGAGGGAGTAGTTCAGAAAGTCGGTGGCGTCGGGCCCGGAGACGAGGAATCGGGCCATGTGGGAGACGTCAAAGAGCGAGGCCTTCCTCCTCGTCCAAAGGGTCTCCTCAATTATTCCCACGTACTGAACGGGCATCTCGTAGCCGGCGAATTCAACCATCTTGGCGCCGGCGGCCACGTGAAAGTCGTAGAAGGGCGTGCGCTTCACTCTCGGATTCTACGGGGGATGCCCGGCCCCGTTAAACTACACTCTTGAACTACGCCCGAACGGTGCGACTCGTAGGCGAGGGCAGGTTGGATGAAGTCAGGGAGTTTCTGGTGGAGCATCGGAGCGATGGGAGGCTTCTGCGCTGGATCAGGTTCCACCAGCTGGGACCTCTCCTCTACTCGGAGATTCCGGAGATGAGGGATGTTCTACTGCTGGACTGGGCCACATCCTCAAGCAGGTGGAGAATCTGGGATGAGATATCCCGCATCCTCGCGGATGCCCCCGTCCCGGTAGTGGCCTTCAAGGGCGTGGCCGTCGGCAGACTCTACCCCTCCAGATTTCAGAGGATGCTCTCGGATGCGGACCTGTGGGTGAGGAAGGAGGACCTGGAGCCCCTGAGCGACCACCTGACGGCCATGGGTTTCAAGTACGTGATGGACACGCGTGGTCAGAGGATATTCCGTTTCAGAGGACTTCCCGTTGAGGTGCATACTTCCTTCACCCGCTTCCCCTACCCCCAAATCCTCAACGTAAATGACGTCCTCGGACACATTCACCCCTTGAACGGCAGTCTCCACGTGCCGGACCCCGACCTCTCCTTGAGCATCCTCTACCTACACGCGTACAAGAGCATGTACGTGAGGACGGCCTTCAAGGCCGTATGGTGGCACGACGAGCTTCTGCTGCGTCGCTCCGGGGCGAAGGTCGTAGGCGGCGCGAGGATGCGTCGGATAGAGCGGTGGTTCCGGACCATAGACGAGCGGCACCTGCGGGATTCCCCCCTGCCCTTCACCCTCGGAAATCGCCTCCGGTACCTGCTGCACGGCCTGCGTTTGCATCTACCCCTTTAAAATAGGCCGTGTTCCTGATACTCCTTTCCGGGAGATTCTCTTTCTCCGCCGGAGCCATGAGCGTTATGCTCAAGGGGGGAGAGACGGTCTATATACTCCGCAAGGGGGTCAAGGTGAGGACCTCTAAGTACGACATCAGGGGCTCCCACGGCGTGTATTACGAGACGGCCGGGATAGTACGACTCTACGGAGCCAACATACGCTCCCCCAACCTGAAGATGCGGGCGGAGACTCTGCACTACTACCGCAAACGCAAACTCCTACGCCTTAAGGGGAACGCCCACTTTGAGGACGCGTACAGGGTGGTCAAGGGCGACAGGATCGTGGCGATGGGGGATTCGGCTTGGGTGGTGGGGAACGTCTTCGTTGAGGCAAAGAGGAGAGGGGTGATAATCCGCGGCGACAGCGCCTTCTACGACGGCAAGGAGGCCTTCGGGTACGTTATGGGAAGCGCCCGGGCGTTGATAGCGAGGAGGGATACGGTTGAGATAAGCGCCGACATGTTCATAATGCACAAGGATACCACCTACGGGGTCGGGAGCGTGGTGGCCTCCTCAAGGAAGTTCAAGGCGACCGGGGACACCTTCCGCATGATAGTGAGGGACACCATCCTAAAGAGCATCCTGATAAGGGGGAACGCTAAGGTGGTGTGGGAGAACGGGGAGGGCACGTCCAAGGAGGTGGAGATAACCTTCCGGGATGGCTACACGGAATTCGTCATATTTAGGGATTCGGCGAGGGTCGTATATACCGAAAACGGAAGCACCATAGACGTCTTAGGCGACGAGATAAGGGTATATTCCGAAAAAGACACCCTCAAGCACATATTCGTAAGGGGCCTTGAGGAGGGTCGCTACCGCTGACCCACCTCCTCCAGCTCACCCTCGGCCAGCTCCTCCTCCCTCAGGAGTTTGTACCCTCCTATCATTGAGGCCACCGCGGATGTGGTGGCGCGGGCGGCCGTATATACGACCAGATAGACGTGAATGATGACGAAAACGGCGAAGAACCATAGGAGCCAGTGGTGAAGCTGGCGGGCCCAGTTCAGATTGTCGCCGAAGAGTTTGAGACCCCACTCGGCTACGAATCTCCACATCGGGGAGTACTGGGCGGACGCGTACATAACGAATCCGGAGACTATGGAGAATACGACGGCCAGATAGACGGCCACGTAGGCGAACTTGGCTATGGGGAAGTGGCCGATGTAAAGGTGCCACGGGCGGCGGGGCCACAGGAGGTCGTATATCTCCAAGAAGACGTGCCTCCAGAACTTCCTACCCCAAGGGATGAAGGCGCTCCAGCGGCTCTCCTCGGAGCCCACGAATCCCCAGTATAGGCGTAGGATGAAGGCGGCCGTCAGGAAGTACGCGGCCACGAAGTGCATGTACCTTATGAGGCCGAGGAGGAAAAGGTCGGTGGCATCGCCCGGCTGGGAGAAGGGGGGATCCCCTATGAGATAGCCCGTTATCATGAGGACGGATATGCTGGCGGCCATCACCCAGTGGGAGATGCGCACAGGCAGGTCGTAGGGCCTGACCAGAAGCATCCATTCCCGCTTGAGCCTGTCCATATCCGCCCCCTACTGGACCTTAACCTCTATTATCTCGTTGCCCTCGGGGTCGTATATGTGGGCGGCGCAGGCCAGACACGGGTCAAAGGAGTGTATGGTGCGGAGTATCTCCAGAGGCTTCTTGGGGTCGTAGATGGGCGTTCCCTCCAGAGCCGCCTCGTAGGGACCGGGCTGCCCCTTCGCGTCCCTCGGACCGGCGTTCCACGTAGTGGGTGCTATGACCTGGTAGTTTGCCACCTTGCCGTCCTCTATCCTGACCCAGTGTCCGAGGGCCCCTCTCGGAGCCTCCATGAAGCCCATCCCCTTGGCCTCCTTGGGCCACGACTTGGGGTCCCACCCCTCCCGGTTGAAGGTGGATGTGTCGCCCGCGTTTATCAGGGAGATTATCCGGGAGTACAGGTCGGGTAGGTAATCCTCGGCTATGACCCAGCTCTCAATGCCTCGCGCGGCCGTTCTGCCCAACGTGGAGAACATGGCCTTGAGAGGGACGTTCAGCTTGGAGAGGGCGTAATCTACCTTGGACTTGAAGGCTCTGTGGCCCTTGGCGTAGGCCACGAGAGTTCGGGCGAGGGGCCCCACCTCCATGGGATGTCCCCTCCACCGGGGGGATTTGAGCCATGAGTACTTCTCGGAGACGTTCAGGTAATCGTAGGGAGGCTCGGGACCGGTGTAGTTGGGCTCCGTCTCCCCCTCGTACGGGTGCAGTCCCTCATCCTCCCCCCGGCTGTACCTGTACCACGAGTGGGCGACCGTCTCCCTTATCTGCTCCGGGTCCTTCGTATCAACGTCGTATATGCGTCCGAGGTCCCAGTTGAGGATGGCCCCTCTCGGTATGAAGAGGGTGTCCAAATCGTAGAGTTGCCCCTCGGGAAACTCCCCATACACCAAGAAGTTGCCCACGCCGGCACCGTATCCGGCCCAATCCTTGTAGAAGGAGGCTATGGCCAGGAGGTCCGGCACATACACCTTTCTGACGAAATCAACGGCTTGGTCTATGTGGGCCTTTATCTCGGCCAGGACTTGGGCGTTGAGGACGGCCGGGCCGTCCAGATTGACCGATATGGGGATGCCCCCGACGAGGAAGTTGGGATGGGGATTCTTCCCTCCCAAGAGGGCGTGGATGCGGGCGATGTGCCTCTGCCACTGCAGGGCCTCCAGATAGTGGGCGACGGCTATCAGGTCCACCTCGGGGGGGAGCCTGTACGCGGGATGGTCCCAGTACCCGTTGGCGAATATGCCCAACCTCCCCTTCTGGACGAAGGACTTGAGCTTTTCCAGAAGCTCCCTGAAGTAGCCGGGGCTGGAGTTGGGCCAGTCGGAGAGGGAGCGGGCTATCCGGGAGGCCTCGTTGGGGTCCGCCTTCAAGGCGTTGGGCACATTCACCCAGTCAAGGGCGTGGAGATGGTAGAAGTGCATGACGTGGTCGTGTATGTACTGGACGGCTATTATCAGGTTCCGAAGGGCTTGGGCCAAGCGCGGGACCTCTATGGATAGGGCATCTTCAACGGCCCTTATGGAAGCGAAGGCATGCACGGTGGTGCATACGCCGCAAATCCTCTGGGTGAAGGCCCACACGTCCCGCGGGTCCCTCCCCTGAACTATCCTCTCAATACCCCTCCACATGGTGCAGGAGGAGTAGGCTTTGGTTATCCTTCCGTTCGCCACCTCCGCCTCTATGCGAAGGTGTCCCTCAATCCTCGTGATGGGGTCTACCACGACTCTCATTCCTCATCCTCCTCTTCGGTTTCCTCCTTCTCGGCGAGTCTCTCGGCGAATCTTTCGGCGCTGCGTACGACGGCCGTGTAGAGGGCGTGGGCCGCGACGGATGCGGCCGTCAGACCTACGGCCACCTTACCCACGTCGTCGGCATCCGACTCCACCCCGAATCCCGCCGCCTGAACGTGGGAGTAGAAGGGTGTCATACGGTCCCAGAAATCCCTCTCGGAGCAGCCGAGGCAGGGATGGCCGGCCTTGACGGGCCAGCTGGCGTCCATGTTCCACCGCCAACTTGAGCACACGTTGTAGGTGACCGGCCCCTTGCATCCGACCTTGTAGAGGCAGTACCCCTGCTTGGCCCCGAAGTCGTCAAAGGAGAGGACGAACTGGCCGGCGTCGTAGTGGGGCCGCCTCTCGCAGTTGTCGTGTATCTTCTTGCCGTACGCGAACTTGGGTCTCCTCTGGGCGTCCAGTGCCGGCAACCTCCCGAAGAGGGCGTAATGCACCAGCAGGGCCATTATCACGTCAGGGTTGGCGGGGCAACCGGGCAGATTTATCACCGGCTTGGACTTCACCACGTCCTCAACGGCCACGGCCCCGGTGGGATTGGGATTGGCCTTGGGCAGACCTCCGAAGGCGGCGCAGGTACCCACCGCCACGAATGCCAAGGCGTGGGGCTCCACCTCCTCTATTATCTGGAGGGCGGACCTGCCTCCTACCGTGCAGTATATCCCTCCGTCCTTGGTGGGTATTGAGCCCTCAACGACGACGATTATCTGACCGGAGTACTTCTTGAGGACCTCCCGCAGCCTCTCCTCGGCGGCGCTCCCCGAAGGGGCCATCAGGACCTCATGATAATCCAAGGATATAAGGTCAAGGACGGCTTCGGCCACCGAGGGCGCGGTGGCCCGGGTGAAGGATTCGGTATTTCCGGCGCAATCCTGAAACTCAAGCCAAACGACGGACGGCCTCCCATCCCTCGCGGTCCTCTCCACGGCCTTGGCTATCTTGGGAATGAAGGCTTTGGACAGTCCCAAGATGGCCGCCATGCGGCCGCAGAACTTTAGGAACTCTCTCCGCCGTCTCCCATGGGTGGGCGGACGGCTACTCTCCTCAAGCTCCCGTAGGACTTCGTTTGCGTTCATACTTTGAGAATTTTAAGGGGGGAGTTGGGTTATGTTGGAGGAATTTTTAATTCCAACTGAAATGGTAAGGATTAGGCTCAAAAATTTTCCGAAAAATTTGCAGTAGATTCAACGGCCACCGGCGACTCGGAGGGGTCCGTGGCCCGAGCATCGCAACCTACCCTATAATACCGGGAAACCGATGGCCTACAAGAGGGTACTGTCTATCGGCCTCTCATCCGAACTTCTGGACGTGCTGTCGGAGGTACGTCGTGTCGTGGAGAAGGCCGTTCGCAAATTCACGGACGACGAGGAGACCGTAGCCGATATGGTGACCATCTTTGACGAGGCGGTCTCCAACGCGATGAAGCACGCCTACGGGGGAAAGGAGGGTCCGGTGAAGGTTGCCCTCTACGTTGACCCCCAGAAGCGTAAATTCGTCCTTAGGGTCTATGACAGGGGTAGCATACCCGAGGGTATGCGCAGGGACCTCAGCCGCTACACCGTGAATGTCGCCGAGTGGTTGGAGAGGGGACAGGTCGGGGGGATAGGTCTGCACCTGATAGCACGCCTCTCCGACGCCGTGTATTGGCGAAAGATAAAGAACGGCAAGTACCTACAGGTTGAGAAAAGGTTCTAAGGATGAGGGTCAGATTCAGCCTATCGCTCAAGTTCTTTCTGCTGTTCGGCCTCATCCTGATAGTGACTATCGGGGTATCCACATTCTTCATCACCCGTCTGGTGGCCAACAGCATCAGGGAGCAGGTTGAGTGGAGGGGCATATCTCTGGCCAAATTCTTGGCCTCACAGGCGGCGGAGGCTCTGCTCCAGCAGGACGACCTGACTCTGGTCAGCGTGACGACGGGCCTCAAGAGGTCCAATCCGGGCGTGATAAAGGCGGTCGTCATAGACAACCGGGGGTTGCTGGTCTCCCACAGCGACAGCATCCTGCTCAAGGACAAGCCCTACCGGCTGCGGGACATCCGCGTCTATAAGGTGATAGAGGACAGGCTGGCCAACAAGGACATAACCGTAAAACTCTTTGAGAGCGGGAACGCCATAGGCGTTGAGATACCGATGATTGACCGCATCCGCGGCGAGAATCTGGGTAAGGTCTTCGTCCTCCTCTCGCGCGAGGTGATAGATCAGGCGGCCCGGAAGACCTCCTCCTTCCTGCTACTCGTGGGTATCCTCGCCATAGCGGGAGGGCTGCTCGCCAGTTTGCTGTTCTCCCGGATAATCACCCGCAACATAGAGGTCCTGATTGAGGATCTGGAGGAGATAGGAAGGGGCAATCTGGAGCACGAGGTGCGGGTGAGGTCCAACGACGAGATAGGCCTCATAGCCGACGCCATCCGCTCCATGACCCGCCAGCTCAAGCAGGCGCAGGAGAAGCTGATAGAGTCCGAGAGGCTCAAACACGAGGTGGAGGTGGCGCGGCGGATCCAGAGCATCCTCCTGCCGAAGTCCATGCCCCACATGCCCGGCTACGAGTTCGCGGCGGCATACTATCCCGCCCTGGTGGTCGGAGGGGACTATTACGACTACTTCCGTATGCTCGGCGGTCAGTGGGGCTTTCTGGTGGCCGACGTCTCCGGGAAGGGTGTGGGCGGCTCTCTGGTGATGGTGATGTTCAGAACCATAATTCACTCGGAGGCCCCCATATCCTCGTCGCCGAAGGAGCTCATCCTCAAGGCCCACGAGAGCATAGCCGGGGAGATACCCGACGACATGTACATCACCTGCGCCATGATGGCTCTACATCCCTCAAAGGCCACGGCTACTCTCGTCTCGGCCGGCCACAACCCACCCCTCTACTACTGTGCGAGGGAGGATGAGGCCACATACGTGGAGTTGGAGGGGGCGCCCATAGGTCTATCCCTGCTTGATAAGAGCGTCCTCGCCGAGATCCTTGAGGAGCGCACTCTGACCCTCGGCGGGGGCGACGTGATAATGCTCTACTCCGACGGTATAACCGAAGCCACCAACGCCGAGGGGGAGCAGTTCGGAGAGAGGAGGTTGAGGGAGACCTTCCTCCGGCTCGTCAGGGAGGGGAGGTCCGCAGAGGGGATAAAGGATGGAATACTGGATACCCTCAAGGATTTCACCAAAGGCGCACCCCAATCGGACGATATCACCCTCCTTATAGTCAAGAAAGTGGGCGGCGAACATCGGTAGAATATCCGTATGCGTGAAAGGAAAGTGGTAGTTTTGGCCTCCGGAAACGGAAGCAACTTTGAGGCTCTGGTTCGGCGCGCGAGGGTTTCGGGATATCCGATAAGTTTCCCACTCCTGATAACGGACAATCCGAACGCTCCGGTGATTGAGAGGGCGAGGCGGCTCGGCGTCCCCTACAGGGTCGTGGAGGATCCGGGAAAGCCCACGGTTGAGGCGATAAAATCCGTGGGGAGGGTGGATGCCGTAGTTCTGGCGGGGTACATGAAGATACTACCCCCGGAGACGGTTAGGGAATTTCAGGGGAGGATCCTGAACATCCATCCCTCGCTGCTTCCGGCCTTCAAGGGCAGGGATGCGATAAAGAGGGCTTGGGCCTCGGGAGTGAAATTCACGGGCGTGACGGTCCATATCGTCACGGAGAAGGTGGATTCGGGTCCCATACTGGCCCAGAGGGTCGTCCCTCTATTCAAGGAGGAATCGCTGGAGGGTTTGGAGCAGCGCATACACGCCGTTGAGCATGCCCTGTACTTTGATACCCTCGTCAAGTTCCTGTTCAAGAGGAGACCCCGCTACGCCCTCCTCTCCTCCTACGAGAAGTCCCCGAGGCTGGTGAGATTCGCCCACTTCCTTCAGGAGTACGGCTACTCCATCGCCGCCACATCCGGGACGGCCAAGTACCTGTCCGAGCATGGAGTGTACGCGGTTGATGTCTCGGCCCTGAGCGGATTCCCTGAGGTCTTCGGTGGGAGGGTCAAGACCCTCAACCCCTACATAATGGGAGGTATCCTCTTCCATAGGGAGTACGATAAGGAGATGGCGGAGGAGTTGGACGTTCCCCAGATAGACTTCGTCTTCGTCCAGCTGTACCCCTTCAAGGAGACTCTGAAGGAGACCAAGAATGTGGGTGAGCTGGTTGATATGATTGACATAGGAGGAGTGGCCCTCATAAGGGCGGCCGCCAAGAATCACGAGTTCGTGGTCGTGATAACGGACCCGGAGGACATGGTCTCACTGATGCTGGAGATGGAGGAGAACGAGGGACGCATAAGCGACGAGACCCGCCAAAAGTTGGCCATAAAGGCCTTCGCCCGAACGGCGGAGTACGACGTGGATATCTACGAGGGGTTAGGTGGTCTCCTCGCCCCCTCCCTCCTCTACAAGAACATCTTCATCCACCTGAAGGACCCCGTGGAGTTGCGCTACGGGGAGAATCCGCATCAGGAGGGTTGGGTCTATACCAATCCGGGATCCTTCCTCGCGGCGACCGAGCAACTTCACGGGCCCGAGCTCTCCTACAACAACATCTTGGACGCCTACTCGGCTTGGAGTACCGTTCAGGAGTTCTCGGACCACGCCATAGCCATCGTCAAACACGGAAGCCCCGCCGCCGGTGCGGAGGATGAAACCCCCATGCGGGCCTATCTGAAGACGCTCATGGGAGATATGCAGGCGGCTTACGGCGGTGTGATAGCCTTAAATTTCGCCGTTGAGGAGGACCTCGCCCGCAAGCTCAAGGAGCACTTCTACGAGGTGATAGTGGCCACGGATTATTCGGACGACGCTCTGGACATACTCATGCGCAAGAGCCGCCTCCGCATACTCAAGATAGACATCTTCAAGTACCGGCTCCCGAGGCTTCAGATGCTCATGCAAGGGAACGATATGCTGGTCCAGACTCTGGACTACGACCCGCCCTACGATGTGATAGAGAGTAAGACGGAGCCCCTGACGGAGGAGGAGATAGCAGACGTCATATTCGGCCTGAAGATGGTCAAGTGGGCCAAGTCCAACGCGGCGGTGGTCGTCAAGAACAGGACGCTCTTCGGAACGGGTAGCGGGCTGGTTGATAGGGTTTCGGCCGTTAAGGTGGCGTTGGAGAAGGCGGGCGATAACGCCTTCAAGGGGGTGCTGGTCTCCGACGGCTTCTTCCCCTTCCCGGATTCCATAGAGTGGGCCTACAGGTACGGTATAAACGTCGTGGCGGAGCCGGGAGGCTCAAAGAGGGATGAGGAGGTGATAGCGAAGGCCAAGGAGTTGGGGATAAAGTTGGTATTTACGGGCAAGCGTTTGTTCCGCCACTGAGCTCAATTTCGCCCTTATAATGACGGGTAGTAGGTATAATAATGTGAGTAGGTAGGGAGGAGAAGGGAGAAAGACCTAAGCCCCGGCACCGGGGAGACAGGCGAGGGTAGTGCTGGGGCAGGGAGCCGCCGGAGAGGAGCAGCGGGGCGACGGGAGGGAGGGAAGGC
>JAADDJ010000005.1 GCA_013153965.1 Thermotogae bacterium | reverse complement strand
CGTAGTTCAGCCCGGTTAGAACGCCGGCCTGTCACGCCGGAGGTCGCGGGTTCAAATCCCGTCGTCCCCGTTTGTTTTTTTCTAACCCCGTTCGTGTGGGGGTGGTAGGGGTCGGGTATCTCGGTTCTCTCCATGTTAAACGTCTAAAAGAGATTTCGGAGGCCCATCTGGTGGGCATATACGACATCAACCGGGAGCGTGCTCGGGAGGTGGCATATACATTCGCCGTAAAGGACTTCCCTTCCCTCAAATCCCTCTTGGAGAGCGTTGATGCGGTGGTGGTGGCAGCACCCACAACGGCCCACTACGAGATAACCCGGGAGGCCATAGCCTCGGGCAAACACGTCTTCGTTGAGAAACCTCTGACCGACTCCTTGGAGACGGCCGCCGAGATAGTCAAACTCGCCAGAGAGAGGGGGGTGAAGGTGCAGGTGGGACACATAGAGCGATTCAACCCGGCCTTTCTCTCCGCCCTACCCTTCATAGAGGGGCGGGTGTATTTCATTGAGAGCGTTCGGATGAACGTCTATAATCCGAGGGGAACGGATGTAGATGTGATACTGGACCTAATGATTCACGACATTGACCTGACGTTGGCCCTCGTGGGCGAGGAGCCGAGGATAGTTAGCGCGGTCGGAATACCCGTCATAACCGACGAGATAGATATAGCAAACGTGCGTCTTGAGTTTCCATCCGGCGCGGCCGCCAACCTCACGGCCAGCAGGGTGTCGTTGGAGAAGATGCGCAAGTTCCGAGTCTTCGTCATGGACAGATACCTATCCATAGACCTCTACCGCAAGCGTGTGGATATGGTCCAGAAGGAGGGAGGGGAGCTCATACCCTACTTCCCGCCGGTTGATACGTCCAAGGATGCCATAACCTTGGAGCTTGAGGCTTTCCTGCGCGCCATCCTTGAGAATGGGGATGTTCCCGTCCCCGCGGAAGATGGGCTACGGAACATGAGGGTGGCCTCGCTCATAAGGGAGGAGATATACCGAAGGATAAGGAGGGTGGTTGATGAGAATTCCGGGACATGACGGATGTTTCGTATGCGGCAAGGATTCAGAGATAGGGCTGGACTTCCAACCCTACGACGGTAGGGTATGCTCGCGCTTTCGTCCATCGGAGAAGTTTCAGAGCTTTGAGGGGATAATCCACGGCGGGGTGTTGGCTTCGGTTCTGGCGGAGGCTATGGGTATGGCCGTGGCTCTCAAGGTGCCTAAATTCTTGGGCAGGAAGGTGGAGGTGGAGTACCACGCCCCGGTCAGGCCGGGGAAGACTTACGAGGTCTGCGGTGAGGTCCTGCAGGTGGATGGACGCAAGATATTCGCCGTCGCCCATCTCCACGACGATGGTGGAAACCTGTGTGCCACCGCACGGGGACTATTCATAGCCGTTTAGATGCCATATAACGCTCCCAGCACTCCGCCGGGACGAAGAGGTATTTGCGCATCACCTCCCGAGAGAGGCTCTTGAGGGTGTCGGTGGGCATCACGGACGACAGCTCCTTGAGCTTGCCGTCCTTCAGGACCTTTATATGCTCGTCTGAGTGGGGGTCGTAGGGGGAGTAAGCCACATCCTTCGGCGTGCGCTCCACTATGTAAAAGTCGGGGTCAAATCCCAGAGCCTCGCATATATCCGCCAGGTCGCGATACACGTCCAGAAAGTTCCCCACTATCTCAACGGCCTTGAGCCGTATCCGGTTGAGAAGTCTCGTGGCCAAGTCCGAAAGTATGGGATCCTCCGAGCGGCTCCAAGTCTGAATCGTGTAGAAGATGAGCGGATCATCCACCCAGTAGAGGGGCTCAACCGCCTCCTCGGGCGTCTTCGCCTCCATCAGCCTCCGCAAGGGCTCGGGCATCCATATGCCTCCCTCACGGTGCAGGGTCCTCACCCGCTTGAAGAGGCTAAATAGCAGAGCCTGAAATCCGAGGTTGGTCTTATGGTAATAGACCGACCAGTACATCAGATATCTCGCTATTATGTAGCTCTCAACGGCAAACATCCCCTTCTCCACGATAACCAGCGTCCTCCCTTGGGGAAGCTCGTAGAGCTCGCTCGTCTGGATTATCCGCTCCACATCCACCAACCCGTAATCAACGCCGCAGTAGTACGCATCCCTACGCAGATAATCAAGCCTATCAACGTCCATCTGGCTCTCAACCAACTCCTTGGCGAAGGGTTCCCCCTTCCCTGCGAAGATGTCCAAGATGGTATCCGTGAGGTAATCGCCGAGAACGTCGCGCAGCTTCAACTTTAACACCGCCTCGCCCATGGTCTCGTGTCTGAAGGGTAAGATGGTGAATTCAAGCGCGTGGGATAGGGACGTGTGGCCTATATCGTGCAGCAGGGCGGCCAACCTGACGGCGTCGTACGTGCTCCTCGGTATCTCGTATCCCTTACGCTTGAAGGTGTTGAGGAATTTGGTGGCCAGATGATGCGCCCCGACCATGTGTGAAAATCGCGTGTGGGTGGCGCCCGGATACACGTAGTGGGCCAACCCCAGATGGCTTATCCGACGCATCCGCTGGAAGTAGGGATGGGACACCACCTTTAGGGCGAGATCGTCCAACTCTATGAATTCCGAATATATGGGATCCCTTATGTGCTTCAAGGCCATATTTTAGGGACGTTTCACCTATGCATCTTCAGAAGCAACGGTATGGCTATGAGGAGGAAGAGGAGATTGGGTATGGAGGCGGCTATCCAAGGGTTCAACTTCCCCGTCTCACCGAAGGCTCTGGCCGACTGGAGGGCACCCCAGTAGAAGAAAGCCAGAAAGAGGGCCGAGCCGAAGGAGAAGGCCCGATTCCCACCGCGGGTGCTGGAGAAGACGGCCAGAGGCAAACCGATGAGCAGAATGATGAAGTTCATCAGGGGGAATAGGAACCTTATGGCCAGCTCGGTTCGCTCCTCGTAATTCACCAGGCCGGCTTTATCTAAAAAGTCTATGCGCCTCAGGAGCTCGGGAGTCGTCATCAGAGAATCGCCGAGAGGCTTGAGGAACTGGGCGGGAGTCTCCTTCATGAGAGTATCAACGTACTTGGCATACTTTCGCAGTACCTCGTCCTCCCCCTTGAATATCCTGTGCAGGACGCTCTCAAGGGTCCATTTGCCGCCGGAGTAGGTGCCGACCATAGCGTCAAGGCGTTCGCGCACGTGCCCGGTCGTGTCAAACACGAATACGGAGATCCCCTGCGCCCTGTTCTCCTTGGAGTTTATGTAGCGGAAGAAGTAGAGACGGTTGCCCTCCCCGAAGAAGGAGAGATTCCGGGCGAACTGGCGGCTGGGCATATCCTTGCGCTTCTCAATCTCCTTGGCCTTTATCTCCGCCGCCTTCAACCTCCCCTTGGGTACCAACTCCCAGTTGAGGAATATCCCCACCCCCACGTTGAACAGCCCCAGCAGGAGGATGGGGGCGAAGACCCTCCATATGTCTATTCCCGAGGCCTTGAGCGCCAGAATCTCCAGACGACGATTCATCTCCCCGATGGAGAAGAAGCAGGCGAGAAGCTCTGCTATGGGCATCAGGATGCTCAGGAGGTAAGGAGTCATCCAAGCGTAGTAGCGCACTATCGCCATGGGGGAGGGTTTGTGGTCTGCTATCTTGTCGGTCATCTCAAAGAAATTGACCACCACGAATATGGCGATAACGCCAACTATCAAAACCAGAAAGACTTTCAGATACTCCCGAAGGACGTACCGGTCTATCGTCGTCAAGACCTACGTCTCTCTCGCTTTATCTTCTCCTTCTCCCGCCGGATCTCCCGCAGGAGAACATCCTTCAGCTCATCCACCACGGACATGGGGTCCTTGTTTCTGGTCTCAACCCGGAGGGTCTTCCCCTTGAGCTTGGCCACTGCCGTCCCAACGTACTGCCCGCGCTCCTCGGCCAGATGTAGGTCTATGTGCATGACGAGGTCGGAGAACTTCTCCACCGACTTGAAGCGTTTGTTGATGTAGTTCTGGAGAGCCTCTGTCATCGGGAAATTCTTCACGTGCAGGTTTATCGGTATCATAGGCATAGTATTCTAAGGGGGCTATCCTCCGAGTTTCTTGAGCATGTCGTCTATCGCTTGGATCTCGTCGTAGGCGCCCAGAACTTCCAGCATGGTCTTCGCCTTCTTCAGGGCCTTCTTGGCTTCGGCGTACCTACCCTTGTGGCTCAAGGCCAAGCCGAGATACTTGTACGCGTAGCCGAGGTTGGAGCTCTCCGGGTACTCCTTTATGAAGCTCTCCATCAGCTTTATCACGTCGTCCCAGCGCTTCTGCTGGAGCAGGGCGAAGCCGATGAATCGGTAGGCATCCTCGGCCTTTATGGAGCTGGGATATCTGGAGACGAATTCCCCGCAGTACTTTATGACCCTATCCCAATCCAAGGCGGCGAACGACCAGTTGCAGGCGAAGTACAGGGCCTTCTTCCTGCCCTCCTTGCTGACGCTGTCCGGATGCGTCTTGAAGAAGGCATAGAGGGAATCGGTGAGCGCCTTCAGGGCGGCCGTATCGTTCTTACTTACGGCCTCGTCAAACATCTCCTGAACCTTGGGCGCGTACTCGTCCCAAGGATCCTTCTTGACCTCCTTCTTCCCACCGCATGAGACCAAGAGGAGTGTCCCCACAAAAACGAAAAGTGGCAGAAACCTTCTCATATCTTCACATCCAGTATCTTAAGGACGGGCCTCTTCCCGCTGACACGCAACACCCTGCATATGACCTTGCCGCGTTTGAGATCCCGAAGCGGATACTTTACGGCCTTGCCAAGGTGCCGTTTGGGAACGATGCACTGCTGGTTCCCCACGAGGACCACGAAACCCCCGCTTGACGTGACCTTCTTCACGCGACCCTCAACCACGTCGCCGGGGGTCAATATCTCCGAAGGGTCGTAGAGGCGGGTTCGGAAGGTCTTGGTGGTGTAGTCGGATATGACGACCAGAGCCTCAACCTCCTCACCCACCTCGTGCCTCTTCGGAGATTTCAGAAGGCCCTTAACGGTATCCCTGTATAGGACCTCGTATATGTCGTCCCTCACGTGGCGGTTTATAACCACCTTGAGCGGACGACGGCCATCCTTGGCCTTGAATATCTCCTCCCAAACCTCGGCCCGTCTTATGACCTCCTCGGGCGATAGGGGCTTCTCGTATATCAGCACACTCTTCCGAGGGCTTTGCATCTTTCCTTCAGCAGACGCCTTATGGTGTTCTCGTAGAGGCGGGCGTGGGAGCGGGTGAATCCCACCCTCCTCATCACGATGTTGCCGTCGTGGTCTATTATGAGGGTGGTGGGTAGCGAATAGGCGTTGTACAGGTCGGCCACCATACCGTCCCTATCCCACAGGATCACGTACTGGACGCCCATCTGCTGGACGTATCGCTTGAGGATGTCCTTACGGCGGTCAAGGCTCACACCTATGACCACCAAACCGCTATCCCGGTACTTTTCGTAGAGGCTCTCAAAGAAAGGTATGGACGCCCTACACGGCGGACACCACACCGCCCAAAAGTCCAGAAGGACCACCTTCCCGCGAAAGTCGGAGAGGGTGTAGGTCTTCCCGTCTATCCCCTTGAGGGTGAAATCCGGCGCCTTCTCTACCGTCATCAGTGCGAGCAACAACATAGCGCTGCTATTATACCGCTGAAACCTTATCTAATCACCACCCTCGCGGTCCCGCCAGCCGTCCTCACGAAGTAAATCCCCGGCTTCAGGCGTATCCGCTGGCGCTCCCCTAAGCGGCTGACGAGTCGCCCATCCGTCCCGTATATCGTCATACTCTCCTCCGCCACCAGGGTGCGTCCCCTCAAGGTGAATGTTCGGACCTGCCCCTCCGACGGCTTCTCGGCGATGGACGTCCCCACGTACCGGATGACGATGCTGGAGTTGAGGGTTTCAAAGTAAGACCTCGGGATGAACGTGGTATCCCACGTGTTCGTGTTTATCAGCCCGTAGGATATATCCACGACTGTGCTATCTATACGCAGGAGGGACATTCCGAAGTTGGCGATGTACTCAACCCTTCCAAAGTGGGCGTAGTAGTAAGTGCGGCAGCATATGTAGGTGGTATCGTCCAGATAGAGGAGATCCGTGACCTTCGTGTTGAACCGTATCGGCGAGAGGGACACCACCAACGTGTCGCCCACGTACCGGGTGAGCGAGGCGTAGGATGTGTCGTACCATAGGGTGTCGGTGATAGTGTCGGCGTCTATGCTCCCCTTGGGATGGGGAACCTTCTCACCGAGTGCGTATATGCACGTGTCTATAGCCTGCCACTCCTCCCCCACCGTCAGCGGGAACTTGAGGGTCCTTATGCCGGCCCCCGAGAAGGGGTAGAATACCGTTGAGCCGACGAAATCCACCAGATACGTGCCGTCATAGTGCGCGTACGTGGTCTCCGCGAAGGAGAAGGCGGGATAATCGTTCAATATATGGACGGCTCTATCAACCGGCGAGGAGAAGGAGCAGCGACTTCCGCTTCCATCCCAAGATACCACCTGCGTAAGCGTGTCGTGCATGTAGAACTGATGAAGCGTATCCTCAAAGAGATAATCGTACAACCACCGATTACCGGCGGTGTATCCCACGAAGGAGAGATCCGCCACGAGTACCAGCATGCTCAAACCTCCATCATCTTATCACTACCTTTTGAATTCCCCCTTCGTATCTTATCAGATATACACCGGTTTTAAGCGTTAGGCTTTCCCCGGCCTTCAGGCGTGCCACCAAAACGCCATTTACACGGTAAATCTCAACATCCTCACGGGACTTCAGCACTCTACCGGTTAGGGTGATACTCGGGTCGTCGGTAGCGGGAGGCCTCTCAACGACAGCGGTAGGGACATATTGCCACACCTCAAACTGGGGCTCATTAGCCGCGTATGTAGGGGGATAGAAAGTTGTGTCCCACGTGATGGTATTGATGGCTCCCCACGATTTGTAGGATACCACGCTATCTATCCGAAGTTCATAGAGACCCAAACCTTCAACGTACTTTACGCTCCCGTAAAACCGGGAGAACGCGGTCACACAGCACATCAGAGTGGTGTCGTCCAGCGGCATGGTAAAGGTCATCTTCGTATTCATCCTTATCGGCGAGAGGGACACCACCAGCGTGTCGCCCACGTACCGGGTGAGCGAGGCGTAGGACGTGTCGTACCATAGGGTGTCAGTGATGGTGTCGGTGTCTATACTCCCGTCGGGATGGGGAATCTTCTGACCGAGTGCGTATATGCACGTGTCTATAGCCTGCCACTCCTCCCCTACCGTCAGCGGGAACTTGAGGGTCCTTATACCGACACCTTTGAATGGGAAGTGGCGAAAGGCACCTATAAAATCAACGAGATAGTAGCCATCATAGTAGGCGTGCGTCTTTACGTAGCCCTTGGAGATATCGTAGAATAGGAAATCGGCCTTTTCCGCGGGGATGTAGAAGGAGCAGCGACTTCCGCTTCCATCCCATGGGTACGTGCTAACCAGAGTATCAAACACCTGATAGTAGAGACTGAAGCTGTAGTACCATACGTCATACAACCACCGATTGCCGGCGGTATATCCCACGAAGGAGAGATCCGCCACGAGTACCAGCATGCTCCTATCCTCCTTTTATCCACCTTAGACCGTAAGGGGTGACGTCAATATTGTACCTGATCCAAACCCCCCTCAAGCCGACCTTTAGGTGTATGCTATCACCCCAAATCTCCATAACTCTGACTTTCCCGAAGAGGTCTCCGGGATCAGGGGGTAGCGTATCAATATCCTCCGTTCCCCTATCCAACCACAGGGCGTGCCCGTACGAGGGGTCGGTGGAAACGACCGCCAGAACCGTATCGGCGTATCCTCCCGTATCGGGAGCGATGTCCGCGTGT
>JAADDJ010000035.1 GCA_013153965.1 Thermotogae bacterium | reverse complement strand
CTACCCGGTAGATGGGCCGCAGGTGTAAGCCCCGCAAGGGGTTGAGCCGAGCGGTTCCAATAGCCCGAGGATTTCGTCGCCTCACTTCCCCACGCTACCTGCATTTTTTATTTTCTCATTTCAACCTTCTACGCCTCTCCTCCTGCAGGAGATTATGGGCCATCTCCGTCGGAAGCTTGAGCTTCCTCGCCAGGATCCTCCGAACTAAATCCAGAGAAGTTTTAACCGAAACCTTATGACCGGGAGTTATGAAGAGTTTTCTCTTTCCTCGTCCCTTCCGCAGCACCCATCCTATGTGCCTCCCCTTATAGTGAAGGGGAGAGACACCGTACGGAGGCGGCTCATCGTATTCCCCGACGAGGCGGGACTTGGCCACGCCGATGGTGGGAATGTCCATATAGACTCCGAAGTGGGAGGCGATACCGAGACCTCGGGGATGGGCTATACCCTGACCGTCTATGAGGACAACGTCGGGTTTGACCTTCAACCTCTGGAAGGTCTTGACGAGCAGGGGAAGCTCCCTGTAGGCGAGAAACGTCGGTATGTACGGAAAGGTTATCTCATCCTCAAACACGGCCCTATCAACGACCTCCCCGCTCTCAATATCCAGAACGACGAAGGCTCCTATACCCTCGGTGGGCGTCTTCCAGATGTTCAGGAAGGTCAAGTCTCCGCCGGCGACGAGCTTGACGCCGTTGGGATCAAAACCGTCCTCCAAGAGGACTCTGTTGGCCAACCTCCTCTGCTGTCGCTTGAGCTTGCTAACATCAACGGCCAAGAGAGGATTCTACGCCGAACCTTCCAGATGTTCCCACACCTTATAGACATCGCCCGCGCCCTGAAGCAAAACCACCCAACCCTCATCGGCTATTCTTCGCACCCTCTCCGCCGCCTCCTTCAAAGAGGAGACGAGATCTATGGAATCGTAGCCCATCCTCACGAGATGGTCGTATATCAGCTGGCTGCTCACCCCCGGAATCTCCTTCTCGCCGGCCGGATAGATGGGAAGCAGGATGACGTGGTTCGCCCCGGCCAGAACCTCCGCGAACTGTTTGTACAGGTCTTTGGTGCGAGTGTATCGGTGGGGCTGGAAGACCACGGCCACCTTCCCCAACCTCTTCGCCACGTTCAGGACCTCCCTTATCTCGGTGGGATGGTGCCCGTAGTCGTCTATCACCGTCGCGCCGTTTACTTTCCCTTTGAGCTCAAACCGCCTGCCCACACCTTTGAAGTCGCCGAGACTCTCGGATGCATCCTTCAGGTCAAGACCCAACTCCCAAGCCACTCCTAGGGCGGCGAGAGAGTTTAGGACGTTGAACCTCCCCGGAACGTTCAACCGCACCCTTCCCACCCTCTCGTCCCCGACGACGAGATCATACTCGGACGTCAATCCGTCCAGATTTAAATTCTCCGCCCTTATGAAATTCTCCCCGCCGAGACCGTAGGTGAATAGACGTTTCTCAACGAAGGGGAATATGTGCCTTGTATTCTCGTCGTCTCCGCAGGCGAGTACGGCCCCGTAGAAGGGTACCCTGTTGGCGAAGTCTATGAAGGCCATCTTCAGATTGGCCATGCTCCCGTAAGTGTCTATATGCTCGCGGTCTATGTTGGTTATTATGGCGACGGTCGGAAGGAGTTTGAGGAAGGACCTGTCCGATTCGTCGGCTTCGGCCACCAGATAATCCCCGCTGCCGTACATTCCACCCGTACTCACCTCCCTGAGGATCCCTCCGACTATAACGGTGGGGTTCGTTCCCAAGGCCTTGAGTATGTGTCCTATCATGGAGGTGGTCGTGCTCTTGCCGTGGGCACCGGAGACGGCTATGGAGAACTTTACCCTCATGAGCTCCGCCAGCATCTCCGCCCTCTGAACCACGGGGATGCCCATATCCTTGGCGGCCTGAAGCTCCGGATTATCCGGGGGGATGGCGGAGGAATACACCACCAGGTCCGCCCCCCTAACGTTCTCGTACCTGTGGCCGTAGAAGACCTTTATACCCAACCTCTCAAGTCGTAGGGTCGTGGCCTTGCGGCTTATGTCCGAGCCTTGGACCTTGAATCCCATGCGATGAAGGATCTCGGCTATACCGCTCATCCCGGATCCCCCTATCCCCACCATGTGTATGGTCTTAAAGCGTGTGCGGGGGAGGAGTATCATCGGGCTATTATAGGCCTGCAAGGTCCCTCACTCGGTGATGCTTACGAGCGATAGCACCATCTCCTCCAGAGAGACCCCTCCGTGAAACATCTTCTTGCGATAAATCTCCGCGAACTCCGGAGCTCGGGAGCCCCAGACGAAGAAGGCGTCCTCCGTGGCGAAGAGGAACTTGCCCCAATCCGGAAGTCCCCACTCGGTCGGCTCATCAACGAGGATGTGCTTCCGCTCCGCCGCCGGCCTCATATCCCTCCCGTACTTGTGCCGGAAACCTTTGCTGAAGTCCTCACCCTCAACGAGGATGGGGGTTCTACCTATGGTCCAGCCGTGGTCAGATGTTATGAAGACTCTGTACCCCTTGGCTAAGAAGCGGTTTATTACGGATGAGAACCTTCCATCCTCCAGTATGAGCCTCGCCCATCTCTTTATGGAAGCCTCCCCCTCGCCGAGACTCTTGAGGGCCTCCACGTTGGCCGTGAGGTGGAGTATCGTATCTACGAAATTGACGATATAGACTTCCAGCCTCTTGCCGTAAGGTTTCATCTTGGAAAGGGATTCCAAGTCCTTGATCTTGCTGTACCAGACGCCGACCCGATAACCCTCCCTCTCCAGCTGTTTCCACAGGAGTTTGAGCTCGCTCTGATTGTCCTGTAGGGCGCCGGGTATCAGGGCCTCCGTATCCGCGGGCAGGAGACCGCTGAATATGCTGTTGCGGGAGTACTGGGTGGCCGTGGGCAAGAGAGACATGTACAGGGCCTGCTCAACCTTGTAATTCGGCGATAGGGCGGATACGATCTCGTACATCTGATCAAAGCGGAAGTTATCCAGAACGATCAGGACCACCGGCGAGACCTCCACGTACGGAAGGACGAGTTTCCGGAGGAAGTTGTGGGACATGAGCAGGGTATCGTCCCTTATTATCCTCGGATAATTCTCCCGCACCCACCCTGTGAATCGGGCGTTCTCCTCCGCCAGAAGCTCGTCAAACTTGCTCCTGTACCCTTTGAATACGTGCCGGGCTTGAAAGATCTTAACGGCCTTGAGGAGCCACCCGTCAAATGTGTCCGGTATGCGCGATATCTCCTCCTTGAGCTTTCCCACCTCGTCCATGTAGTACTCCCTCTTCAGGTTCTCCTTCTGGAGGCGGGCTATTAGGGCCATCAGCTGGGCGGGTTGGACGGGCTTCACCAGATAGTCGTGGGCATCCTCCACCATCGCCTTCTTTATCAGGTTCGCATCGGTCATCATGGTGAGCATAACCACGGGAATGTGGGGGTAGGTGCGCTTTATGAGCTTGAGAGCCTGCAGGCCGTCTATCTCGGGCATACGGTAGTCAAGTAGAACCAGATTGTAGTTATACCTCGCCAGCTTATTCACCCCCTCCTCCACCGTCGTGGCCGTTTCCACCTCAACACCTTGGGATTTCAGGAAGGTTACGATGGAGTACATCTCCTCAATCTCGTCGTCTATCCAGAGTACCTTCATTAGGTTATTATTCTAAGGAGAGTAAATATTTAGCTACTCACCGTCTAAGGTGTCTAAGTCCAGTTTCGGGAATATTTTTAAGCTTTAGGTTCAAAACGGGGGTGTCTAAACTTAGACACCGGAACAATACAAATACTTGCGAAATCTCGCATACGTTGATTAATTAGGCATTATATCGCCGAAATTCCCCCCTTCCGCGCGGGGAGATTTAGACGCCCGCGACGAAGGTGTCTAAATTTGGACGTCCCAGTCTAAGCATCGTCTAAGTTGATTTCTGCATCACGCATATAATAGGCAGTTATCATGAACGATGAGAAGGACAGAGAGATAGAGAGGCGAGCCGAGGAGTTGGCCGAGAAGCTGGCCGAGGAGATGAACTTCACTTTGGTGGATGTTGAGTGGAAGGGGGGGCAGAGGGGGATGTTGAAGGTATTCCTTGACAAGGAGGGAGGGATAACCATACGGGACGTTGAGAGGTTCTCGCGGGCATACTCGGATATGTTGGATGCGGAGGATTTCGTGGATCGCTCCTACGTCCTTGAGGTCTCCTCTCCGGGACTTGATCGCAAGCTCTCCAAGCCGCGCGAGCTGAATTGGGCCATCGGCAAGAGGGTGATCCTCGTTCTCAAGGACGGACGCACCTATAGGGGCGTGTTGGATTACTACAACGAGGATGAGAACACCGTAGGGGTGAGCGGCAACTTCTTCAAACTTGATGAGGTGGCCCTTTTGAGACTGGACGAATTTTAAAAGGAGGTTGAAGAATGGAACACAGGATAAGATTTGACGAACTGCGGTTGGCCCTTGAGGAGTTCGCCAACAGGCACGGTGTGGATTCCAAGAGGGTGGGGAAGGTTCTGGAGGCCGCCCTGAAGCGCACGTTTGAGTACAAGTACAGGTACGCGCATCCCAAGCCGCAGGTTGATGCCCAGGTGGACCTGGATAAGGGGGAGGTTAAGGTCATCCTCACGTATCCGGATGGGAGCAAGGAGCCCGAGGTCATCTATCCCACGGACCTTAGCATAGACGACGTCCATACGCTCAAGAACTACTTCGTTCAGATGATAAAGTACGACATCCAAAAGTCCAAGCTGTCCAAGATCCAATCGTACATAGGGAAGATAGTGACCGGAAAGGTCCAGAAGGTGGATAGGAAGAGGGGGGTTCTCCTCGGGGTGAGCGTCGGAGATGTAGATGTTGAGGGTCGGATAGAGCCTTCGGGTATGGTCAAAGACGAGATATACCGCCCGGGTCAGGATATAGAGGCGGTCGTCCTGAGCATAGAGGAGCGGAGCAACTACCCTCTGGTCCTCTCCCGCGCCCATCCGAGCTTCGTGCGGGCTCTCCTTGAGAAGATTCCCGAGGTGGCCGACGGCACGGTCCAGATAAGGGCCATAGCGCGGGAGGCCGGGGTGATGACCAAGGTGGCGGTGTCATCAACCGACAGCTACGTATCCCCCGTGACGGCCCTGCTCGGCAAGAGGGGAATGAGGCTCATGACCGTTCGCAGGAGACTGCCCAAGAACGAGCAGATAGAGGTCGTCCAGTACGATCCGGACAAGGTGAGATTCGCCGTCTTGGCCCTGTCTCCGGCCGAGAATGCGGTGGCCGCTTACGAGACGGAGGATGAGATAAGGGTGTATTACGAGAACGAGGATGATCTCGGCAGAGCCAAGGGAAAGGAGGGTCTGAACGTCATACTGGCGTCGCGCCTCGTGGGGAAGAAGATAATGGCGCTGCCTATCTCGGAGTACGAGCCACCGGAGGAGGGGATAACCCTCTACGACATAAAGGACAAGCTGCCGCCCCAGATATACGAGAAGATGAAGAAGGCCGCCCTCGTGTATTTCAGGAAGCTGCCGCCTCTGGTACATATACAGCGCCTGCTGGACGTTGATGAGGCCACGGCCATCAGGGTGCTTGACGTTCTGGAGGAGGCCCTGAGGGAGAAGGCCCAGAGTCGTCTCCGGAAGACCCAAGAGCAGGAGAGGGACGAAGAGAAGAAGGAGATAGAGGATAATGCGTAGGAAGGGACCGGTTCCGTTGCAAGAGTTGGCCGACGAGCTGAAGGTTGACCCCAAGGTCATCATAAAGATACTGCAGGAGAACGGGTACAAGCACGTCAGGAGCAGAACCCACAACCTGAACCGTGAGATGGAGATGCTCGTACGTCGCAAGATAGAGGAGCAGCGACGCCAGATATCGCAGGACCTTCAGGTCAAGAAGCAGATATACAAACCCACCCAGCCCACGCCCAGCGCCCGCAGGCCCAAGAAACGCGACGATAGGCGCAGGGACGAGCGGCAGCCGCGCAGGACCAAGAAGCTGACTAAGAGCCGCACCAAACCCAAGGCCAAGGAGAAGTCCGAGCCTAAGAAGCAGGTTGATAAGATAATCGTCACGGGGCCCATGTCCCTGAGGGAGTTCGCCGACGCCATAGGACGGGAGCCGGAGGAGGTGATATCCGAAGCTTTCAACATGGGTACGCTCCTGACCATAAACCACATTCTGGACCCGGAGATGATAACCGCCTTGGCGGCCGTCTTCGGTGTGGATGTGGAGTTCTCGGAGGCGGCGGAGGAGCTGATAGAGGATGAGGATAAGATGTACTCCGACTGGAGACCGAGGCCTCCCATCGTGACCGTCATGGGACACGTGGACCACGGGAAGACCACCCTGCTTGACGCCATAAGGGGTACCAACGTGGCATCGCAGGAGGCCGGAGGTATAACCCAGAGCATAGGAGCGTGGCGTGTCAGGAAGGGCGACTATGAGATAATCTTCATAGACACGCCCGGCCACGAGGCCTTTACGGCCATGCGCGCGCGGGGGGCTCAGGTGACGGACATAGTCGTTCTGGTGGTGGCGGCCAACGAGGGTGTTAAACCCCAGACGGTGGAGGCCATAAACCACGCCAAGACGGCGGGAGTACCCATAATCGTCGCCATAAACAAGATAGACGTCCCGGGCGCGGATCCCATGAGGGTCAAGAACGAGCTCATGCGCTACGGTCTGGTTCCCGAGGAGTACGGCGGTGATACCATAATGGTGGAGGTGTCCGCCCTCAAGCGTATAGGTATAGACGACCTGTTGGACGCCATAATCCTGAAGGCGGAGGAGTTAGACCTTAAGGCCCCATACAAGGGGCCGGCGAGGGCCGTGGTCATAGAGTCCCGCATGGACACCCGAGGCAGGGGACCTCTGGGAAGCGTCATAGTGCGCAAGGGTACCTTGAAGGTGGGGGATGCCTTCTGGTGCGGACCCACGTACGGCAAGGTGAGGGCCATGTACGACCAGTCCGGACAGAGGGTAAATGAGGCCACGCCGTCCATACCGGTGGTGGTTCAGGGGTTTGAGGAGGTCCCGAGGGCGGGCGATATACTGGTCGTCGTCGGCAGCGCCCAGGAGGCTCGCGAGAGGGCGGAGGAGTACCGCAAAACGATGAAGTATCAGATTGAGAGGCGGATAGACGTCAAGCTCATGCGCCGCATTCAGGAGAAGTTGAAGGCCGGCGAGAAGCTCAAGGTCCCGGTCATCGTCAAGGCCGACACTCAGGGGTCCGTTGAGGCGCTGACGGCCGCCATAGGCAAGATGAAGTACAAGGAGATAGAGCCCCACGTCATTCACAGTGCCGTCGGTCCCGTGACGCCTACGGACGTTGAGTTGGCGACGGCCGCCGAGGGGGTGATCCTCGCCTTCAACACCAGGGTGCAGAACGACGCGAAGAGTTTGGCCGAGACGAGAGGCGTTCCCATAAGGTCCCACAAGGTGATATACCACCTGCTGGAGGAGCTGGAGAACATACTGGCGAGCAACCTGGAGCCCGAGGTGGAGGAGGTGAAGATAGGGGAAGCCGAGGTCAAGGCCACCTTCAGCACGAAGGCCGGCACCGTCGCCGGATGCTTCGTCAGGTCGGGCAAGATAACCCGCGACGCCCTGGTGAAGGTGGTTAGGGACGGGGAGGTCATAGCCCAGAGCCGCATAGCATCCCTAAAGCGGTACAAGGACGACGTTCGGGAGGTTCAGGAGGGGTACGAGTGCGGTGTCAGGTTGGAGAACTTCAACAAGTTCAAGCCGGGAGACATCTTTGAGATATACACGAGGGTTGAGAGGGCTCGGAGTTTGACTAAGGAGGAGTGAGCGTCTTTAAAATAGCCGCCCGGGCCGGGATGGCGGAATCGGTAGACGCAGGGGATTTAAAATCCCCCGGGGTAATCCCCGTGTGGGTTCGAGTCCCACTCCCGGCACTTGTT
>JAADDJ010000063.1 GCA_013153965.1 Thermotogae bacterium | reverse complement strand
GAGTCAAGATCCCAAGCCATGAGGGATGTCTTCTCGTAGGAGGGACAGCACGCCTCCCCGCCGTTGACGCCCATGAATCCGCAGGGGGCGGAGCCCGACCAGAGAGCGGCACCAGTGGCGGCGTTGAAACATCTGACCTGGTTGGCGGTGGTAGGTACGCAAACCTCCCAAGAGCCGTCCCCGTTGAAGTCCCCTATGACGGGATCCCCACCGTTGGCGCCGAGGCCGGCGCTCCAAGAGGGAGCCCAAGAGGTTATGGTCTCCCGGAACATGTAGAGCGTGGAGCCTATGGACAGGTATATCTCGGCTATGCCGTCATTCTCCAAGTCTATTATCGTCAGGTTGGAGTGACTCTCGGATGAGAAGCTCCACTCGCCGGGCTCGTTGCAGGAGTAATCTATCTTGTACAGGTAGAAATCCACGCCTCCCCAAGCGTCGGTCTCCGTGGCCGGGTAGAAGCCCACGCGGTTGGTCGTCAGGACGGCCTCACCCGTCCCATCGTCGGCCCACACCTCCCCGTTGCAGAGCGTGGCAGCAATATCCGAACCGTCCAACCACGTGTTGGGCCCTCCGGCGAACGCTCCCCTATCAAGACCGCTGTAGAAGATGTCGGTGATGCCGTCGCCGTTGTTCTCGGCCGTGGTTACGTAGAGGTCGGCGTTGTTGTCGTCCTCGTAGGAGTGGGTCTTGGCGACCGTCGCGGGCGTGTTGCATCTCCAAGGGGCTTTGGAGGTCTTCTTGTAATCGTGGCGTCCCTGACGCCACTCCGGGTCAAGTGGGCCGTAAGGCTCATACGACTGGGCAAACAGCCCACCGAACCAACCCATTAGGATTCCGCCTAACAGGAAAGCCTTAAGGTATCTCATAGTACCCTCCTTGACTGTTATTATAAACCTGAAACTCCCATTTGTGGGCCCTGTATAATGGCAGGATGCGCCAGGTGGCAGTCATAGGCTCGTCGGAAGCATCCGATATGGAGTACGAGATAGCATACAGACTGGGAAGACTCATCGCCCGTATGGGATGGGTCGTAATCTCGGGAGGGAGAACGGGCGTGATGGAGGCCGTGAGCCGGGGATCACGCGAGGAGGGGGGTATAGCCGTGGGGATCCTAACCACCTACACCGGGGAGGATGGGAACCCCTATCTGGACATCCGGATAAATACCGGCATGGGATGGAACCGCAACCCCCTGGTCGTAGCCTCCGGAGAGTTCGTAGTGGCCGTCGGCGGGAGGTACGGGACTTTAACCGAGATAGGATACGCCCTCGTTCTGGGCAGGACGGTTATAGGATTCAGGACCCACAGCGTGGAGGGCGTAGAGAATTACTCTGATCCGGAGGAGTTCCTACGACGCGTTGAGGAGGAGCTCAACTCACGAGCTTAGATAGGAGAACCACGAGGATGCTGTAGCCCAACCACGCTCCTATACCCCACCAGAGGCTATCCACCTCAACCCCATTGACCAGCCATACCACGCCGAGGAATAGAAGGGCGTTCAAGGCGAGGCTCCACAGCCCGAGGGTTATCAAGGTGATGGGGAAAGTTATTATCTTGAGTAGCGGAAGTAGGAAGGCGTTGGCGACGCTAAGGAGGACGGACACCACCAGAAGGGGAGCCCAACCGTCAATGTGGAAACCCTCCAACAGGTAATCTACCACGAAGAGGGCGAGACCGTTGAGGAGGATCCTTACGAAGAAGCCCCTCATCACCACACCGGATGGGTTCCTATCTCAACCAGCGGCTCGTAGGGAACGGTACCCCAGACCCGGGCTATCTCGTCGGCACGGTTGTTGGGACCGAGAAGCTCCACCTCCTGCCCCACGCGGAAGGTGTCCTCCGGGGAGTAGAGCATCAGGGCATCCATCGTTATGTGCCCGGCCACCTCGTACCACCTACCTTCGGAGAAGACCCGGTACCCTCTGGCCCGCCTGACACCGTGGGCGTATCCCACCGGTACCACGGCCAAGAAACCGTCCTTGGGGGCGACGAAGGTCCTGTCGTAGGAGACGCTCTCGCCGGCTTTTATCCTCTTGACCTGGAGGATCTTGGAGAAGACACTCTTTACAGGTTTCACGTCCGGGCGACCGTACCCGTACAGCAGTATCCCTATCCGGGCGCCGTCAAAGACGGTACCGTAGCGAATCAGCCCCTCCGAGTTGTTTATGTGCCTGAAGAGGCCCTTACCCTCGGTCAGGGAGTTGAAGAGCTCTATCTGGCGGCGCGAGAACTCCGGGTCCTTGGCGACCGGAAAGTGAGAGTAAGCCCCCTCAACCTTCAACTTGCGCGACGCCATCTCGTAGAGACGGGGGAAATCCTCTGGCTTCACACCCACCCTATTCATCCCCGTATCAACGTTTATATGGACCCTCGCCCCCTCGGGGAGGACGTCCAGAGCGTAGAAGTCGTACAGGTTGAAGATCACGTTTCCCCGCGAGGCCAGATACTCAATCTGCCGGCGGTCCGTGTAGTCCGGATACAGCATGAGGAAATCTACATCGCTCAGGTCCGCGACCCGCATGTAGTCGTCCATAGTTGATATCACGAAGAGGCGCGCCCCCTCCTCCTTGAGGACGAGCGTGGCCTCCTTGGTTCCGTGGCCGTAGGCGTTGGCCTTCACGACGGGGATTATCTCGTAGTCCCCCACCTCCGCCTTCAGGAGACGATAGTTGTGGCGCAGGTTATCCCAGTTAAGTTCAACCCGGAACACGCCGGTATCCTAAGGGTGATCCTCCAGCTTATCCAGCACGCTCCGAACCTTGGCCCTCGGGTCAAGGGGCTTGTCCCTCCGCTCGTCCATCTTTATCACCGTGCTGACCCTCACGGCCCCCATCTCAAACATGACCTCCTGCATCTTCAGGATGACGTCAAATATGTGGGCCGGCTCCCCCCATACGGTAGTACACATCGGTCCCAGCTCCCACTCAACCCTGCCGTCCTCCTTGAGAACCCGCAGGGCCGCGGCCACGTACTCGGAGACGCTTGCCCCCTCACCCAAGGGGGCGATGCTTATGGCGGCTATCGCTACGCGCTTCATATCATCTAACCTTTACGACCTTGCCATCCACCAACCGCGGCTTCCAGAAGGCAAACTTCAGGATGTACCAGAGCGCCTTGACCCCATCCTTCCAGTTTATCTTCTTACCCTCGGCGTAGGTGCGTCCGTGGTAGCTTATGCCCATCTCGTATATGCGCCAGTTGGTATATTTGGCCGTCTTGGAGACCTTCATCGTGAATTCCACCTCAAAGCCGAAGTCCGTCAGGGTTAGGTCAAAGTAATCCAGAATCTCCCTCCTGAAGACCTTGTAGCACACCTCTATGTCGGAGAAGGTCATATCGCTCAGGACATTGACGAGGAAGGATATTATCTTGTTCCCGATGAAGTGGTGGTGGTAGAGGATGCGGTGGGGGTTGCCGTAGAATCGGGAGCCATAGACGACGTCCGCGTAGCCGTCTGTTATGAGCTTTATCATGGGGATGAGGTCCGCGGGGTCGTACTCAAGGTCCGCGTCCTGTATAGCTATTATGTCGCCGGTGGCGTGGGCGAAGGCGGTGTGGAGGGCGGCCCCCTTCCCGCGATTTTTATCGTGATACACGACCTTCACGCCGGGCCTACCCTCCACGTTCTCGCGTATGTACTCCCGGGTCCCGTCAGTTGAGAAGTCATCCACGACAACTATCTCCCTCTCAAGCCCGAAGTCCATCCCATAGACCCTCTCAAAGAGGATGGGGAAGAAGGTGCGCTCGTTATAGACCGGTATTACGAGGCTAAGCTTCACTTCCCTTTAAAGTTCGGCTTCCTCTTCTCAAAGAAGGCCCGCACCCCCTCATCCTTATCCTCGCTCCCCACGGTCCTTGCGAAGAGTTTGGCCTCGTACTCAAAGCCGAAGTCCCCCAGCTGGAAGGCCCTGTTTATGGCCTCCTTGGACAGGGAGACGGCCAGAGGCCCCTTGGACGCGAGCGTTTGGGCCAGATTTATGGCCTCGTCCATTAGGTTGTCGTGATTTACCACCTTCTGCACCAGACCTATCTCGTAGGCCTTGTGGGCGGAGATTCTCTCGCCTGTGAGGATCAGGTACTTGGCCCAACCTTGGCCGAGCTTGCGGGTCATCCTCTGGGTGGCACCCCACCCGGGCATTATGCCCAAATCCACCTCCGGCTGGCCGAATACGGCGTTTTCGGAGGCCACTATTATGTCGCAGGCCAAGGCGAGCTCCGAGCCACCTCCGAGGGCGTAGCCGTTGACGGCTGCTATGAAGACCTTGGGGGAATCCTCTATCTTGGAAAAGACCCTCTGGCCGAACTTGGCCATCCGGTATCCTCCCTCCTCGTCCAAGGTGCCGATGTACTTTATGTCCGCGCCGGCCACGAAGGCCTTGCCCGTTCCGGTGATTATCGCCACCCTCACCTCCTCATCCTCGTTTATCATATCCACGGCCTTCTCAAGATCCTCCAGCACCTCGGGGGCCAGAGCGTTCAACTTGTCGGGGCGATTTATGCGCACTATGGCGATGCCTTCACGCTTCTCTACTTCAACGAACCGCATAGGTTGGAATTCTACTCCGGTTTATCCTCCGTCTTCCTCCCTCCGGCGGTCATCACGTCCCCCACGACGCCGAGGCCGGCGACCAGTTTGGACAGCTCAACGGGGAAGAAGACCTTGTTGGCCTCGCCCTCGGCTATCTTTCGCAGGGCATCCAGATACTGAACGGTTATGACCTCGCCCGTGGGCTCCGCCTCCTTTATGGCATTGAAGACGGCCAGTATGCGGTACCTCTCCGCGTCGGCCACCAGCCTTATGGCCTTGGACTGGCCCTCCGCCTCCAATATCTGGGCCTGTTTCCTACCCTCGGCCTGCAGTATCTTCGCCTGCTTCTCACCCTCCGCCCGCTTTATCTGGGACTCGCGGTACCCCTCGGCCTCCAGAATCATCGCCCTCTTCTCGCGCTCGGCCTTCATCTGCTTGTGCATGGCCTCCATCACATCCCTCGGAGGGTCTATACGCTTGAGCTCCACGCGAGTGACCTTAACCCCCCAGCTGTCCGTCGCCTCGTCCAGAGTGATGCGCAGCTTGGAGTTTATGACCTCGCGGCTTGTGAGAGTCTCGTCCAAGGTCAGCTCGCCTATGATGTTTCGCAGGTTCGTCTGGGCGAGATTTATGACGGCCAGTTTGAAGTTCTGGACCTTATAGACCACGTCCTCGGGTTTGACGACCTTGTAGTATATCACCCCATCAACCGTAACGACCACGTTGTCCTTGGTTATGACCTCCTGAGGAGGCACATCTACGACCTGCTCCCGCAGGTCCACCTTTATCACCCTATCCACGATAGGGATCACGAAGTGAAGACCCGCGTAGAGGGTGCGCTGATACTTGCCGAACCTCTCAACTATGGCGGCCTCGTAAGGCCTCACTATGACGATGGCCTTCGTTATGAATATGAGGAAGATCCAAAGCAGTACGAAGAGAAATACCACCGTAAAGATGCTCATGCTTACCTCCTTTTTATCACCTTGAGTCTAACGCCCACCACGTCAATCACCACCACCTCATCGCCCACCGAGAGGGGCTCATCGCTCTCCGCCCGCCACTCCTCACCATCAACCTTGACGATGTACGCCCCATCCTCCGTCTTGGCCACCACCCTACCCCTCCTCCCCTTCAGGGATAGCGGGGTGAAGGCCGTAGGCGGAGGTCCCTCATCCCTGTTGGAGAACCTGTAGGCGATGGCTATTATGGTGGCCACGACCACTATGAAGACGACCACCTGTATGGGCCACGGAACGCCGAAGTAGGTCATTACCGACAGGGATAGGAAGCCCGAGCCTATGGCGAAGAGCTCAAAGTTGGTGGGAAGCCCCAGCTCCGACGCGATGAAGAAGGCCCCTATTCCGAGAAACAGGAGACTCCATACCTCCCTTCCCCATGAGAACACGCTCTATTTTAAGGGTGTCATCTCCTACCGACGAACTCGCGAAGCAGAGAGGCGAATCCCTGCGGATTCACCAGATACGGAAAGTGTCCCCCGCTCTTGCAGAGGACCAGCTTCTCCGCCTTCACGAACTTCAGAAGGTACTCCCTCTCCCTCTGGGGGATCGTGGGGTCGTCCTCCGTATATAGGACCATGGCGCGCACCCCCTCGGGGAACTCCTCGGCCTCGGGGGCCTCCGCCAGAGCCAGAAGCCTGCTGAAGAGGGCCTCGGGTGTCATACGCTCCAGAACGCCGAGAACGTAGGCCTTGGCCCTCTCATCGTGGCCGAAGTGCTCGTCCCTCATTCCCGCCCTCACGATGTCCTTGAGCCACCGCCCCTTGGGTACGGGTTTGAGGAGCCGGATGAGGCTCCGCTTCCATCCCAGTATCCGACGGGGAGAGGCGAAGGTGTTGAGCAGAACCACCCCCCTTATCACGTCGGGATGGCGGGAGGCGGAGAGGATGGCCACGTATCCGCCCATTGAGGTTCCGACGACGTAGCCTCCGGGCTTGACCACCTTGGCGACCGTATCGGCGAAGTCGCCGAGGGAGAAGGGATAGGTGGGGTAATCCATGGTGTAGCTGGAAATGTCCCCGATGTTTCTCTCAACCTCCCTGAAGATCCACCTGTCTCCGAGGAGACCGGGGACGAAGACGACCTCCGGCTTCATTTGAGACGCATTCTACGGACGTTCCGCAGGTGCTCCCTGTAGGTACGGGCGAACCTGTGCCTCCTACCATCCGCGGATGCGAAGAAGAGATAGTCGGTCTTGGCCGGCTCCAGAACGGCCTCTATGCTCTTGGCCGTGGGTGAGCAGATGGGGGTGGGTGGAAGGCCGGGGTACCGGTAGGTGTTGTACGGGGAGTCTATGCCCACGTCCCTCCGCGAGAGGAGCTTGGGGGGATTCTTCAGGACGTACTTGACCGTGGGGTCAGCCGCCAGAGGCATACCTCGTTTGAGGCGGTTGAGGAATACGGAGGCGATTATCGGCTTCTCCTCATCAAGAACGGCCTCCTTCTCAACTATGGAGGCGAGAATGAGAACCTCGTAGGGACTCAAGCCCACCTTACGGCTCCGCCGCTCAACGTCAAGGGAATCCCAGACCTTACGGAATTTCTCCAGAGGCGGTATAAAGACCTCCTCCTCAGACGCCCCGTAATCTACGAAGTACGTCTCCGGATACATGAAACCCTCCAAGGTCTTCTTGCCCCGCAGGAAGGGGAACTTTCGCGAGAGATGCATCAGGAATAGGGAGTCGTGCGCGAGCGACAGGAGATAGGACGTATCGTATCCGTACCTGCCCAGACGCGGCAGGAAGTCCTTCAGGCTCTCCCCCTCCTTTATGACGAACTTGAAGTATCTTACCTTCGGCCCCTCGCGGAGTTTCTCATAAACTCTCCATATCCCCTCCCCCCTGCGGAATACGTAGAGCCCCGGGCGTATCTTGCGCTCAATCCCACCGAGGCGCACCAGAACCCGCAGGAGTCTCTCATCCCTGATGACGTTGCTGTCCTTCAGGGCTCGGAGGAAAGTCCCCAGAGACTCTCCCCTCCGGTAGGTTATGCGCACCTCCTCGCCGGCGTTGGTCCCGCAGGCGGTTAGAAGTACGAGGAGCAGGGTCGCTCTCCTCATAGTATGAGCGTCGCGTCGCCGTACGAGAAGAAGAGGTAATCCCTCCGCAGGGCCTCCTCGTACGCCCGCTTTAGAACGTCCTCACCGGCGAAGGCCATGGTCAGGAGTATGGGTGTGCCGTCCGGAAGGTGGAAGTTGGTCAAGAGGGCATCTACGACCTTGAAGTCGTACGGTGGCTTTATGAAGAGGTCCGTGTATCCCTCCCTAAGGCCGGTCAGGGCCCAAGACTCCAGAGCCCGGGTGGTCGTCGTTCCCACAGCCAGAACCTTCCCACCTCTCCGCCTGTGCTCCTCTATCCGGCGGGCCACATCTTCGGGTATCCTGTAGTACTCCCTCTCCATGCGGTGGGTCCTGATGTCCTTGACGGGCTTGAAGGTTCCGACTCCCACGTGTAGGGTTATGTATAGGACATCCACCGCCTCCTCCTTCAGGCGCTCTATTATCTCCGGCGTGAAGTGGAGGCCGGCGGTCGGGGCGGCTATTGAGCCGGGATTGCGGGCATAGACGGTCTGATAGTACTCCTCATCCTCCGGAGTGGGCTCGCGGCCCATGTAGGGAGGGATGGGCATGCGACCCTCCTCCTCCAAGACGGTGAAGACATCCTCCATCTCCAGAAGGACGTATCCCTCCTCGTCCCTCCCCAGAACCTTGGCCTCACGGCCTTTAGGGGTGCGCAGGATCCAACCCTCCCTCATCCTCCCCTTCACCATCCCCTTGAAGCCGTAGGGGGTCCTCTCCACGAAGAGGACAAGCACCCTCCTGCCGGAGGGTTTGAACATGGGGAGCATGGCCTTGATGACCTTGGTATCGTTCAGGATCACGAGGAAGGGAGAGCCCTCCTCCTTCAGGATGTCCGGGAGATCCGAGAATCTGCGGTGCCGGAGTCGGAAGGGCTCCCTATCTATGACCAAGAGTCTGGAGGTTCCCTTCGGACGAGCGCGCGTGGCTATCCTCTCGGGGGGTACGGTTATATCAAGAAACCTCGTCTTCCCCCTCTCGCGAGTAGTCCGGGACATCTCCTAAGTAGTATCCTCCCTCTTCCTCACCTTCGCGACCGTGCTCGGCCCCCTCCTCCATCTCCTCCTCCTTGGAAGCCTCGGGGGCGTAGGTCTTCGGATGGAACCGCAGAACCTTGTAAGGCTCGCCGTTATCGTCCAGATAATCCTGAATATCAACGATGTTCATGTACCTGTCGCCCGCCCGTATCAGCTCAAGGGCCACGGAGCCCTTGCGGGTGCCTATCACCCACACCCTCTTACCCTTCTTGCTCAGAAGGTCTATGAGGGGGATGAAGTCCCCATCACCGGTTATGAGAACGACCTCGTCCAGATAGTCGGACGTCTGGAGGAGCTCTATGGCCATCTCCATATCCATGTTGGCCTTCAGGGTGCCGCTGGGCTGCCGCCTCGCCATCTTGGTGATCACCCTCCACCCTTGGAAGGATAGGGCGCTTATGAGTCCCTCCCTCCGCCTGTCGCCCTTCTTGAGCGGCACGAAGGCCACGGCCTTCCACAGGACTTTACCCTCCTTGCGGAGCTGGTCCCTCAAAAAGCGCAGTATCTCATCAAATCTCACCTCCTGATTCAAATTTTGGAAGGTGGCCACAACATTCTCAACATCGGCAAATGCCCCAACCTTTATCATAGTTATACCTCCAGTTCCTTTAGTTTCCCTGATCTTGACCTTGGGAACCCCCCTGCAGGCTATCGTCGTTCTGGGCGTTGACGGGGCTCTCCTTGACGAAGGCGTCGGCGTATCCGAGACTCCTTATCACCTCCAAATACTTCTCCGCATCCTCCTTCTTGACGAAATCCCCAACCAACACCTTGTGCCAAGGTGGCTCCACCACTATGTATATGGGTTGGTCAATCTGGCGGTGGAGTTTGGCGGCCAAACGCTCCGCATTCCTCTTGTGAATGAATGCCCCCACCTGAACCCGCCAACCCATCCTGTTGCCCGCCACCTGCCCCTGCGAACGCGGGTCTATGAAGACCCAACCGCCTGCTTGGGCCAGCAGAAAACTACTTAAGACCATACTTCTCCTTGAATCGTCTCACCCTTCCGCCGGTATCCACCACGGCCTTGAGCTTGCCGGTGTAGAACGGATGGCAGGCGGAGCATATCTCTACCTGTATCTCCTTCTTCGTGGAGCCGGTCGTTATGACGTTCCCGCAGACGCAACGGATAACGGCTTCCTCGTAGTAGGTGGGATGTATCCCTTTCTTCATGCCATAACCTCCTTTTGAGCGCAATCCGGGCACAGCCCGTAGATATACACATCCACCCTCTCCACCTTGAAGCCGACCAGATCCAGCGGTAGCATCAGGGAGACGTCAAAGACCCTGCCGCACATCCGACACTTGAAGTGCGCGTGGTCGTCGCCCCTGTTCAGGTCGTATCTGGCCTTGCTCTCACCCTCAAACTTTATCTCAAGCACCTCCCCATGGACGACCATGTCCTTGAGGGTGCGATAGACGGTGGAGAGACTTATGTCGGGGAGGATCTTCTTCGCCTGGTCAAAAATCTCCAAGGCAGTCGGGTGGTTTCTGTTCTTCTTCAAAATCTCGTAGATAACCTCACGCTGCCGCGTAACTTTCATGGCGCCGATATTATAAAGAGGAAGGCCACAAGTTGAAAACCCGCCAAGTTTGCTCAGAATTTCGGGTATTCCAAACCTTCCCCACCCTATCGTCCTCATGTAAGGGGTCTATTATACGGCGGAATCTTCCGAAGGCAAGCCTTAGAATGCCGAGTATGCTCGCCTTGTTCCTGCCCCTTGATCCCATGTACGGTCCGTGCGTGGGGGTCTGCTACGGGAATGTGGAGGCGTTTCGGGGGATACGTCTGGGGAATGCTCTCTACAGCCGGAACAATCCGCTCGCCGGTTTCGTTGAGATGACGCCCTACTTCGCCACCGCCGGGGAGTTGGGCACGGGATGGGAGTTCGGGGCATTCGCCAGCATCAGTGCCTTCAACGGCCGCTCCCGAGCCGCGGCCCTGAAAGACTGGAATCCCTACAGGGAGTATCCTCTGGAGGTGGTGGATTGGGAGGCCGAGCCGGTGATAGGGAAGAGGCCGCTGTTTGAGGCCTTCCAGTACTGGGCCTTCGCGTGGCTCAAGACGGACAGACTCACCCTAAGGATGGGCAGGGACCGGGTCAAGGTGTCGCAGGCGCACAGGTACCCCCTCTTCCTCTCCGGCTACGGTTATCCCCTTGATTGGCTGTACCTTCTGGAGGGAAGTTTCGGGCGGCTGCGGGGATTCGCCGGTTTTGCGAGGATACCCGATACGGTTGAGAATCGGCGTCTGGCCTTCCAGAGGTTGGAGGTGATATTGGGGCCGGTGGCGGTAGGACTCACGGAGGCGGTGGTATATGCGAGGGAGGACTCTTGGAAGTACGCGAATCCTCTCGTCCTCTACTACATAGTGCAGCGGCTTGAGACCGCCGACAACGACGACAATCTCTTCCTGATGGTGGATGCGTCGGTGCATCTGGGGGACTTTAGGATATACGGGGAGTTCATGGGGGACGACCCCTCATTCTTCCACGGGGAGGGGCAGGCGCCCCTGTGGGGCCTGACGCTGGGGGCGGAGGGACGATGGTTCGTCTTGGAGCTTTCAACCGTGGCCCCCTTCACCTACGCGCACTACACGGGGATAAACTCTCTGGAGGCCCTCGGGATACCCATGGCCACCTACCTCGGTCAGGATTACAGGGCGGCGTATCTGCGGCTCATCTGGAGGGAGGCCTTCGTTGAGTACGAGTACATACTTCACGGCTCCACACCCTTCGGCCTCGCCTACGAGAACAGCAACCTTCCACCCGACGCCCCCTTCCCGAGAGCACCGCTGGAGGAGTGGCACCGGTTCGGCCTGGGGGCCCTGCGGGATGTGGGATGGCTCCGGTGGGGCCTGAACTTGAATCTACGTGTGGGGGGCAGGCTCGGGCTGGATGTTAGGAACGGTAAGGTGTCGCCCGTCCTATCCTTCGTCTGGGGTGGGGACGTCCGTTGGGATTCGGGGATAGAATAGGCTCCATGGCCAACTCTCTCTACGCTGTGGTGCTCGCGGGAGGTCAATCCAAGCGCATAAAGTCCAAACTCCCCAAGGTCTTCCATAGGGTCTCCGGCAGGATGATGATAGAGTGGGTTATAGAGAGCACCTTGGCTTTGGAGCCGGAGCGAATCATCCTCGTGGGGAACACCACCAACCACACCCTACTCCGTCAGGTGGCCAAAGGCTACGGAAACGTGGATGTGATAGTTCAAAAGGTGCCGAGGGGGACGGGAGACGCCGTCCGGTACGCCCGGGAGCTGATACCGGAGGATGCCCTGGTGTATGTGGGAAGCGGCGATGCCCCCTTAATACGGGGCTCCACCCTGAAGGCCATGTACGAGCGGATGCTCAGCCACGATGCCGACGCCGTCATACTGACGGCCGAGGTTCCCGACCCCTCCGGCTACGGGAGGATAGTCAGGGAAGGAGACAGATTCGTACGTATAGTTGAGGATAGGGATGCCACCGACGAGGAGAGGCGGATAAGGGAGGTGAATGCGGGCTTCTACATGTTCCGCGCCCGTCCCCTGTTTGAAGCTCTTGAGAGGATATCCCCCGATAATGCCCAGGGCGAGTATTACCTGACCGACGTTTTCAACCACATGGATAAGGTCGTAGTACATAGGACGGATGACTACGAGGAGATTCTGGGCGTCAATACCCGCCGCCAGCTCGCCGAGGTTGAGAGGATAATGCAGCAGCGCATAAAGGGGAGATGGATGGATGAGGGTATAACCTTCATCCTACCCGAGACCATATACGTGGAGTATGCGGTTGAGATAGGCAGGGATACGGTGATATACCCCAACGTCGCCCTTCTCGGCAGGACTCGCATAGGGGAAGGGTGCGTGATAGGGCCCAACCGTGTTCTGAAGGATGAGGTCGTTCCGGAGGGGACCGTCCTGCTATGATAAAGGTCGTAGGGATACCGTTTGAGACGGAGGCCAATTTCCTTCGGGGGAGCGCTCTGGCCCCATCCCACGTGCGTTGGCACCTTTGGGGAATTGACGAGTACAGTCCCCTATTCGGCGAGCGTATGCCCGAGTACGAGGATGTGGGGGATGTTTGGACGAGCTTTGACCTACCGCCATCCCATCGCCTGAGCTCCATAGAGAATAGGCTCTCCGAATACATCCGAAATGGCGACCTTCCCCTCTTCATAGGGGGGGACCATACCATAACGTGGGCCACGGCCCGGGCGTTGAGGGAGATGTACGGTGAGTTTGCCATCCTCCATCTGGACGCCCACCTTGACAGGTGGGACGACTACGGTGGGAGATTCTCGCACGCCACCGTGATGCGGAGACTTGAGGAGGAGGGATTTGAGGTGGGTACGTTCGGCTACAGGACGGTGGGCGCGCGGGAGTACCTACCCCGCCACGGCTCCATGTACGACCTGTCCGGGGCCTACGAATTCGCCCTCGGACACGACAGGCTCTTCCTGTCGCTTGATCTGGACGTTCTGGACCCATCCGAATTCCCCTGCGTGAGTAATCCCGAGCCGATGGGGGTTAAATTCGGGGACGTGCTAAATCTCCTCAAGGCCCTGCGGGGCAAGCTTCTGGGGGCGGAGATGGTTGAATACCTTCCTACCTTGGACTGCTCAAGGAGATGCGGAAGCGTCGCCGCCATAATGATGCGGGAGCTCCTCCTGACCTTAAAGTCTCACCCATCCACCTGAACCATAACGGGGAAGGGAAAGGCCACACCCGTGGCTATCATCGTCCCGAGACCGAGGGATGGGAGACGGGCTATCACGTTCCCGCCCGCGTACTCCACGGCCGCCTCCAAGGCGTCAAGGTCCCCCCTGTTTATCACCCGGAACATGAACTGGGTGTTTGTCTGGGATAGGACGTACTTGCTCACCTGCGCCGGACGCTGGGTTATGGCCAGAAGGCCCAGATTGAACTTGCGCCCCTCGGCGGCTATCTTCTGCGAGTATGTGAGGGAGAGGTTATCCCTCCCGGCCGATACGTCGGCGTATGCCTTCTCCGGGGCGAAGTTGTGGGCCTCCTCAAGAACGATGAGGCGACGGAGATTTTTATCGGCGTGTTTCTTGGCCTCCTCAAACAGCCACCGGAGTATCATACCCGCGATGTTGCTCCGGCTCTTGGCGTCCGTCAGATTTGAGAAGTCAAACACGAGGATTCGGGGATCACTCTCAAGGGCTGCGGAGATCTCCTTCGCCACCTTATGCTGATTGCGGCACTCCTCGCACCCTTCAATCTCCTCAAGAAACGACCCCAGCAGCCCATCCAACCGGAGGTCTTTTAGAATCTCGTAGAGGTTCTCAACCTTCCCCAGCCTCGTCCCCAGAGCTTTGCGTATCTTCACCACCGCCTCCTTTATCTCCTTCTTGGCGGAGGAGAGGAGGAATGCGAGGTCGGGGAACATGGACTTCAGGTCATCAACGCTAATGGGAAAGAGCGTATCGGGAATCCTCACAGGCTCCACGGCAACCCCAAGATTCTTCAGGTCGGAAGCATACTCGCCGTGGGGGTCCAGAACGACCACCCTCACGTCCTCCCGCCCCTCCAGTATCTCCTTAATTAGCCGTTTGGTGAAGTGGCTCTTGCCGGATCCAGTGGTTCCCACCACCAGAACGTGTTTGCTGAGCATCTCGTTCAAATCGGCATGCACCTTCAGGCCGCTCCCGTAGAGCTCGCCCACATACACCCTATCGCTCCCCTCACCCAGAAGGGGGGCGATATCCTCCTCCGACGCCTTCAGTATGGGGGTCCCCACCTGGAAGGGGGTGAGGTTGGTCCTCAGGCGGCTCCCTCTGAGGAGGCCGAGGACGCTGGCCAAGGCCACACGCACTGCTCCCCCATTCCCGTTCAGATGGGCCATCGCTGCGAACTTCCGCCAGGTGGGGTCGTCGCTCCGGGCGAATATCTTCCTAAACAGGTCGTAGGGGGCGAATATCTCCGCCTGATTTGACGAGAAGGGGTTGGCGAAGAAGCCCACATCGTACGCGTAGATGCTGTCTATCTGGGCGAGGAGGATGCCATCCTCCAAGGGTACTTTCACGTACGCCCCTTCGCTCAGATCCTCCAAGAGTACGAATTCAAACGAGTCCGACTTTACCGGATTCAGGGCGAATCCCACGATCTCGTCCGTCAGATGCGTCGCCTCCTCCTTTATCTTTTGGAAGTAATCTTTGAGTTTCCCCACCTCCTCGGCATCATCTATCAGGACGTTGGCCTCCACGTTCCCCTCGCCGTAGTCGGACAGTCCGGAGAATGTGTAGTTTGACGAGCCAACTATCGCCTTCCTGCCGTCTGCTATTATGAATTTGGCGTGGAGCCTCGGATGGACGTATATGCTTCCGTTCCTGTCCTCTATCACCTTGAATATGGCCGGATCGGTGATCTCGGCGTCCTTGAACTCCGAAGCCCTTATGACTATCTCAATCTTGACCCCATTCTGGACCTTCCCATTGAGCACCTGCGAGAGCGGTCCCGACCTCACCCAGGCGGAGGCTATGTACAGATATTCCCGCGCGCTCTCCACCAGCTTCTCCATCTCCTCCATCAGATCATCGCTGTGGATGAATCGCATGAGCGTATTTTAAGGAGGCCTAAGAGGGTGAGATATCCCTTTCGGACGTATAATAGACTCTTTGCAAGAGGAGGTGAAGGCGTGGCCACCGACATAAAGAAGATACGCAACATAGGAATAATAGCACACATAGACGCCGGGAAGACCACGACCACGGAGCGTATCCTGTACTACACGGGTCGCAAGCACAAGATAGGTGAGGTCCATGAGGGTGAGGCGGAGATGGACTGGATGGAGCAGGAGAGGGAGAGGGGCATCACCATAACCTCCGCATCAACCACCTGCTACTGGAAGGAGCACCAGATAAACATCATAGACACGCCCGGGCACGTGGATTTCACGATAGAGGTTGAGAGGGCCTTGAGGGTTCTGGACGGTGCCATATTCATATTGGACGCCTCGCAGGGCGTGGAGCCCCAGAGCGAGACGGTATGGCGTCAGGCCAACAAGTACAAGGTTCCCCGCATAACCTTCATAAACAAGATGGACAAGATAGGGGCGAATTACTTCGCCTCCATAGAGTCCATGGAGAAGAAGTTGGGTGCCCTACCCTTACCCATGCAGTATCCCATAGGCATGGAGTCCGACTTTGAGGGGGTGATAGACCTTATAACGATGAGGGAAATCGTATGGCTTGAGGAGACGCTGGGAGCCAAGTACGAGTACAGGGATATACGACCTGCTCTTAGGGACGAGGCGGAGCTTTGGAGGTCCATCCTAATTGAGCGCCTCGCGGAGGTTGATGAGGAGATGCTGGAGAAGTATCTGGAGGAGAAACCCGTCAGTGAGGCCGAGCTTAGGGCGGCCATCCGTCGGGTGACCCTCGCGATGAAGGCCGTACCGGTCTTCGCGGGCTCCGCCTACAAGAACAAGGGCATCCAACCCCTTCTGGACGCCGTGATAGACTATCTGCCCTCACCCCTTGACCGGGGTGCCGTTAAGGGAAAGACCCCCGACGGCCGCGAGGTTATCCGCCAGCCATCCGATACGGAGCCCCTGACCGCCCTCGCCTTCAAGATACAGATAGACCAGTACATCGGTAAGCTCACCTACGTGCGAGTGTATTCGGGCGTTCTCAAGGCCGGCACCTACGTGTATAACGCCTCCCAAGGTAAGCGGGAGCGCATATCCCGGATAGTGCGGATGCACGCCGCCAAGAAGGAGGACGTTGAGGCTCTTCAGGCCGGCGATATAGGCGCGGTGGTGGGCCTCAAGACCGTCAGGACCGGAGATACCATCACGGAGCCGGAGCATCCCGTGATCTTGGAGAGCCTTGAGATACCCGAGCCCGTCATATCTCAGGCCATATTCCCCAAGAGCAAGAAGGACGAGGAGAAACTTCCCGAGGTCCTAAACAAGCTGGCCGAGGAGGATCCATCCTTCAGGTTCTACGTTGATGAGGAGACTGGCGAGACCATCATAGCCGGCATGGGCGAGCTCCATCTGGACATAAAGGTGGATATAATCCGGCGCACCTTCAAGTTGAACGTGGAGACCGGACAGCCTCGCGTGGCCTACAGGGAGACGATAAAGGTACCCGTCCGCAACGTGGAGGGCAAGTTCATACGCCAGACCGGCGGTCGCGGCCAGTACGGGCACGTTATCATAAACGTCTATCCGCTTGAGCGGGGCAAGGGGTACGAGTTCGTGGATAAGATAGTCGGAGGTAGGATACCGAGGGAGTTCATCCCGGCCGTGGATAAGGGGATACAGGAGGCCATGCAGAAGGGCGTACTGGCCGGATTCCCCGTCACGGACATAAAGGTTGAGCTGATAGACGGCTCCTATCACGAGGTGGATTCGTCGGAGCTGGCCTTCAAGAGGGCGGCAGCCTTGGCCCTTCGGGATGCTCTGCAGAGAGGCAAACCCGTCCTCCTTGAGCCCGTGATGAGGTTGGAGATAACCGTTCCCGAGGAGTACATGGGGGACGTCATAGGGGACGTCGGAGCACGCCGCGGCCAGATAAAGTCCATAGAGGACGAGGGGAACGCCAAACTGATAACCGCCCTCGTCCCTCTGGCGGAGCTCATGTCCTACGCCAGCGACCTCCGCTCCATCACGCAGGGACGGGCCTACTTCACCATGTTCTTCAGCCACTACGCCGAGGTCCCGCAGAGCGTGGCGGAGAAGATAATCGCACAGAGGAAGAGGGAGCTTCAGGAGGCGAAAGCAAAAAGATGAAAGAGGGATGGTTGAAGGTAGCAGACAGGCTGATCCGGATAGACCGGATACACGAATTCTGGATAGAGAATGTGGATAGCGGGTACGTCATCAAGGCCGCCGTCTTCGGCCTGCAGGATGTGGTCCTCGCGTACCTCAACTCCTACGATGAGGCGGAGCAGCTCTTGGAGCGCATATTTCGCGCCCTCCGGAAGGACAAACCCATGATTGACGTAGTGGCCCTAAAGGAGGGAGAGTGGGACGAGGACGACTACACGGACGATTACGACTTCGGAGACTTCTTTGACCCCGACGACTTCCCGGACGACGACTACGACCTTCCCTTCTGATGCCTCTGGTATTTCCCGGCGGCCGGCTTTACGCCTACGCCGCAGGTGATATGGCCCTGTACGTAGGGGCGAGGCCCTTAAGGGGGATGCGGGAATCCCGTGAGCTCCTCAAGGAGTTGGAGGAGTACCTGAGTGGGAGGCGGAGGGAGTTCTCCTTCACACCCGACTTCTCAATATATCCCACGACGCTTCGGAGGATCCTCCTTTACATCTACCGGGAGTTGCCCTACGGCTCCACCGCCACCTACGGGGAGGTGGCCTCGGCCGTGGGTACCCACCCGAGGGTCGTTGGCATGGCCATGGCGAGGAATTCGCACCTCATCCTCATACCGTGCCATAGGGTGGTCGGCAGTGGGGGATTGGGAGGGTTCTCGTTGGGATTGGAGGTCAAGAGATTTCTTCTGCAGTTGGAAAGTGCCGGGGGCGGGACTTGAACCCGCACGGGGTTGCCCCCAGCGGATTTTGAATCCGCCGCGTCTGCCATTCCGCCACCCCGGCCTCCGAGTGTCTATTTTAAGGCGGTCGTTGGGCGAATAAAAAGCGGGGGGCTTTAAGCCCCCCGCCAGTTGGGGTAGTTTCCCCTTACTTTATAACCACCTTGCTCACGCGGTTTCCGGCCTTCACGAAGTATATGCCGCTCTTGAGGGAGACGAAGCCACCGTCGGTGGAGGCGACCAAGGAGCCCTTGATATCGTAGATGTTGGCGGGACCGGAGGTCTTCACGCCACCCTTGAGGACCTCAACCGTGACGGGACCGACCTTCTGGACAGGCTTCTCGGCAACGGAAGTAACCGGAAGAATACCAACGCTATCACCGGTGGGATCGCCGCTGCATATAGCAGGGAACTTCACTACATGGAGATCCACCGGAGGCCAAGCAGATGGAGGCCAGTTATTGAAGGCATACATCAGATGGCAGAAGGGATCCGTCACGCCATCCTGGGGAGAGGCGTAGACCAGAAGTACGGTATCTCCACCTATCAGCCTATTACCGAATCCATTCACGTTAGGAGCCACAGGGAGGGAGAAGAAATTACCGGGAATATGCAGACTATCCGTGCACCAAGTCTGACCACCATCGGTGGTGCGAGCGAAGTACAGCTTGCTGGGGAAGTTGAGGTTAGCCTCATCCGGAGGAGCTCCGCAGGCGGGAGCATCGGTAGAATCATACTGCGTCCATACGATCACCATATCGTTTGGAGAATCGCCGAAGAGCATTATGGGCCACGTTACCGTTTTGTAGAGGTTTACCTCAGAGCCATTCGCCGCGTAGAAGAAGAACAGCGTATCCGTGCTCTCCAAGGTGTCGTTGTGAACGACTATCATGTGGCTACTCTGGGCGGCCGTATTCCAGTTAGGATACATAAAGGCGGTATCCGCCGCGCCATAAAGCACCCATACACGCCCATCGGGCCCTAGCGCGGTGTGGGTCTGAATGTTTATATAGGTGTTGGGGATGAATGCGGTTGCTCCAACCGTCACCAGATACATAGATAGGTATCCGTCAAATATCGGGGCAGCGTCGGGGCTCCCGCGAGTGGTACCATCGCTCCTCACCCAGAAGTATCCCCAATCGCCGGGCTCGCCCCATGTGGTAGCGTTCTCGCTTGAGCCTACAACCAACACGGAATCACCGAAGGGATGGGCCTCAAAGAAGGTGAAATCTACGAGGAGGTTACCATCTTTTAAGACAACGGGCGAGGAGAAGGTGTTGGTTGAGGCGTCGTAGGTGAGATAATAGAACGAGGCATTGGATGCGTACGTGCTGGTATCGTTGGTTATGATGGCAAACATATCCGGACCTATCTGCCAGGCGAAGTGAGCGTAGTCGCCGTACGGTATAGACGCATCACAAGCGCCTTCTATATTAGTAGTAGAAACTTCCACAGCACAGATCTCATCGGATCCGGAGCTGGGGAAGATAACGACGACGTTTCCATCGCTCGTTACGCCGGCGGCTACAGGATACCAGGCCGTACGACCAAGGGCAGCATTTATGCTATCCACATCGTTCCATGTGGCCCCTCCATCAAAGGACCAATGAACATGAAGGAGCGTCGTCGTCAGCTGGCGATGGACGTATATGATGGTATCTCCGCGAACGAGAAGAGGGCGAGGGCCGTTGCGCAGATTCGTCCAATAGTGTCCGGACTGGCCCGTTACCAGCTCAGTAACCGAGAAAGGCGTATAGGAAGCTCCCCCTTTATTCGGGGCCACCTTAACGATGGCACCCTCATCCACATGCGCCTGAACAGGCGTTATCTCTGCCCTCGGCACAAAGTGCAGCAAAAACAGCATACTCATACCTCCTGTTCATCTTTGGAAGAAAAGCTCGTTAGCCTTGGAGTATACGGCCGCATTATATAGGTTATCACGCGTATAACCTACGGACCACTGCATTTGCTCACGGGTTGTGGGGAAGGTCGTCCAATCGGGGGCGGGGAAGGTGGAATCTCCGTAGAAGCGGATTATCGTTACGGCGTTCCCTACGAGATTATCTTTGTAATACCCCAAGGTCGCTATTCCAAGGAGCCCGTTAAATACGACCTCATCGTCTTCGCTCAGGCCGTCTATGCCATGATAAGGTTTATCTTCGGGGATCTCCCCCCTCAACGGGAAGAGCATATAGGCGGTGTAAGCGAGATAGGCACCTATGCGCTTATGGGTATTGGCCGGGTCCAGGTAGTATGCATAAGCATCCGCTGCCAGAGCCATCCACACTATATCTGGACGCTCTCCCAGACCATTTTTATCTATCCTCATGGTGAGAATGTTGAGACGGAGGGTATCATCCGTATTATCCACCAGCCAGTCCGTAAGGAAAAGAGCTTCTCCGGGTCCTGTAACAGTACCGGCGAGGAAAACTATAGGTCCATCAACCGTGTCCGTATAGGTCACCGAGAGATCATCCACACTCAAAGGGATCGTCGCGGGCATGAAGGCTCTGACGTAGGTTCCAGCTTCTATAGACTTTACGGCTTCAGGGCCACCCGTGTCGGGATCCACGGTTATCTTTATGAGGTCGACGGGAAGATATACGTAGCGGGAATTCTCAAAGGTCACACCGTTCATACGTAGGATGGGACCGAGCTTCCACGCGGCCATGGGATACTGCTGAGCACTCGGTGTTAATCCTACCCTCATCCCTATGAGGGCGGGTGAGGCTTTATCACCCCCGATCGTATCTTGGAGCGTGTCAGGTACGTATAGATTTAACACTTGCAGGGCTTCCTGAACGTAAGGGGAATACACTAAGGCGAACTCCTGGTGAGCATCGTTGAAGTTTCCCATGCGCATTAGGGCCAGCCCCTTACCGAGATGAGCCTCTATATCGGTAGGATCGGTGTAGAGGATGGCACTGTCAAACTTTGCGAAAGATTCGGGGAATCTACCCTCCTTATAAAGAGCCCACCCCTCCTGAAGGAGGACATCTTTATTCACAACCGTAGGAGTTATGTCCCTTGCACAGCCTCCCACCAGAGCTATAACGACTGTTAAGGCTACAAACGTTCTTCTCATCTTTCACCTCCTCCTAAGACAAGCACCTTAGCGCTGCCGCGATACTTTCCAAGAGTAACGCTCACGAAATAGACTCCGGGAGGAAGATCCTCTAGGTGGAACATGTATTTGCCGGGGGAAGGTATATGGCGTGATAGCATCTTTACGGTGCGACCCATAGAATTATATATTCTAACCTTGATAGCACCTTCGGTGGGGGCCGATATAACGACGCCGTTGAGGGTACCCTTTATCTCAAACGTGGCGGGTTCGGCGATACTGGAGGGCTTATCTTTGCCCACATATATTGCGTAGGCGGAGTTGATGAAGGCCTCCATAAGGCCCCTTTCTATATCGTATATCGCAGGCACCTCCATCCACTCTGAACCATCATATACGAAGAGTCTATCCTCGGCTTCGGCCTTGACCTTGATATGGGCATCTATAGGGATAGAGAAGCGGAATTCGTTGTCGTGCGGGATCATCAGGAACTCTCGCTCTCCGCTTAGGGATGCCATGTATAGTGTCCCCTCCATTATCTCCGTCATGCGCGGAGAGATTCTGAGCCGATATATCTCCCCCAAGGTATCCGTAACCCCGCTGTCTGGTATGTAATCTAATCCTGAGCGGTTCTGAGCGTATAGGAGCTTGTAGTATATTCGGCCGTAGTAGGTGTTGCCAAAGATATCGGCGAAATATACACGGAGGCTTTTATGATAGACCTGCGTATGCCCGTCGCTCATGCCTATATAGCTCGCTACGGTGTATAAGGTATCGTATAGATTGGATGTATCATCGGGCCAGAAGGCGAATAGGATTCCTTTCTTGGTCACGTCATAATAGACATAGTAAAGGAAGGTATCGGAAGAGGGAGGCGCTTCAACATTGACGTAGATATCTACGTATTCGTAAGCTAGGGCGCTGGGAAGGACACCGATATCTCTGATTATGGGGGCTATGGTATCTCGGATACTAACGGAGTAGGGGGACGTCCTTCCTACATTTATCAGAAGCAGCTTATAACGTCCCACACCATCGGGGGAGTTGAGGACGAACCTCATCCGTTCATCCAATCTCAAAGTCTCCAAGGTGCCAGCAACGGTATCAACCAGGTAGAGATTAAAGCCCGGCACGGTGTCTATCCCTATTATGGCTTTGTTGTTATCCTCCCCGTCAAATAACACCTTGGTCGCGGTGTAAGGGATCAGCCGGAATCCTTGAGCGGCCAGGCCTTCCAACATTTGCTCCTCCATCGCCAGAGCCGGGATATAAAGGCTATACGATATGGTGTTAAGAAGTGAATCTGAGGTGAAACGTGGATATCCCGCTATGTTAGAAGCCCAGGGCGTTCCCGCGCCGAGAAGTTTGAAGTGGAATTTTTTAACTTCCGCGTAAAAATCGGAGCCTTTACCGGCTAACACGTTGTCCAGCGATGTGGGGAAGAGGGGATCATAGGCGAAGAGAACCATAGGCTCCCTGATGGCCGAGAGTATAGTTGCCCGGTCCGAGAGCTCCTCAATATGGATGATCCACAAGAGAATTTTGGACATGCTTTGCTCATACTGGACCTTCCCATCGTACGTTAAGCTGGGGTTATAAAGGGGATCTGATGCCGATGGTACAACGTTGCTTATACCTTTCACCAGACCGAACGTATCAGCGAAAGAGTTTTTGAGAACGTTATGTGCCAACCATGTAGCCGCCGCGGCAACGTTATATTGATATATGTATTCGGGATAGAAGCTTCCTTTCTCGGTCGTATCAAGGCTATAGGCAACTAAACGAGCATAATGGAAAGCGAGATATCTTCTCACCCTCGTTGTATCCCATACGGTTCCGAATAGGGACCTAACGAATCCCTGCGCGGTGTTGATATATATGACATCTATGGTGTTAAGGGTATCATACATATCCCAATAACCGACACGGATCTTTTGGCCGTCCAAGTCGGATACGGAAGTGGATGTATTCAGGGGCCCTATCAGGATAAGGATCTTCTTATCGCTGCGTTTAGTCTTTAGATCCGATGATGTTATACCGGCGAAATTCATCAGCGCTTCGGGGACGCCCGAAAAAGCGGCCTTCACTATACCAGTATAGGTAGGGATCAGCGTATCCGCCAACGTGTCTGCTATCGTGGGTCTATACTTCTTCCCCGTTATCAGGATCTTATACAAGGCAAAGAACTTGGTCGTGTCAAGGGATACGGATGAGTTATCAACCAAGCGAAAACGTATATTAACCGTATCGTTATCTGTGAGGGTCCCACAGGAGTACGCGGGAGGTAAAACTTGAATCGCTCGGCTGGTCGTATCCGAAGATATATTGGCGGCGGTAAGCATATCTATAGGAGTCCAGCAAGTGCTCGCATCGGAGTACTTTTTCACTTCTACGTAGAGCGTATCGGAGGATTCTATGTGGTTAAGAGTATAGGTATATATTAGGGTATCGGGGGAGGGACCGTCCGTAAGACTTAACGCTATGTTTCCAGACGTAAAGGAGTACGAGCCCGTTTGGGGAGTAGCCGTATAGACGGCTCCATAGTATATGAAATTTCCGTTTACGATCTCATAGCCGCGAACCCATCCGGAATCCACCGTCCATCCGATAGGGGGGAAATCGCGGAAAGATGTTATTTCCACGATGTTCAGAGGGTAGAGGTTATATTTTAAGACTCCGATGTACGCGTAGTCGGTGGAATCTACTATAGGTACCTTCGTGGGGATCTCGTCGACGGAGTACATAATCTTCAGCGTGGGCAGATATACCTCAACGGTATCCAGAGCATAAAGTGGGGCGCTCACCATAAGGCCCAAGAGCAGCGCAGATCTCTTCATTTTTCCACCTCCTTCTTAAAATTGGTAGATTAACCCTAAACGGCTCACATCGGGCATGCGGTAGTTGAGGGTGTAGGAGTAGTCAAACCCCAAGTTGGCGAACTTGATGCCGAATCCCATGGCCATAACCTCGTCGTGAGAGGAAGCGACGACGGCGGAGAAGGTGCGGAACTTCTTGCCTAAACGGAGGAAGAACATATCCGCGTAGGAATATTGGAATCCAAGATTATATGATTCCGAGTTATCGTTCGGGTGGTTGATCTCAACGACACCGATGAGGGCATGATAAGCACTTCTAACGATGTCAAAGGATATACCAGCGCGGAAGGTTAAAGGAAGATTATAGGCCTTGTAAGGGATCTCCTCCTCCACCACCCCTTCTCCACTGAAGGTGTAGCGTATATAGGTCCCAGCGAGGGATGGATCCGTACCGAAGTTTTGGATTGCCATACCTATATTTACACCTCTCCATCCTGTCTCAAATACGGTCCCCACGTCCAAAGCGAAGGCAAACACTCTGGAGAAGGAGCCGAAACCTTCATATATAGCCTTCGGGGCGATGGCGACGGAGAAACGATCCGTTAAACGTGCTCCCATTACGAAGGCCGCAGACATCGCCGTATAGTTAAACTCTCCTTTAACCTCATAACCGTCATCCGTTACGACCGTGTGCTCAAAACCTAGGGATGTAATCGCGTGTAGGTATCCTCCCATCTTTACTCGTCCCATCGGATGGATGTAGGCTATATCTGTCACATAGGTGCTGACCCAGTACGGCATAAAACCGAACCCCACGGCCTTGCTGTTCATAAACATAGCAGAGGCCGGGTTGTTTATCATGAGGAGAGGATCGTCAGCGAAGAAGCTCACCGCGGCCTCTCCCATCGCGGCGATCTTGGGAGATGTATATACCTGCAGGAACTTACTTCCTGCTATCCCCACCTTGGCGAAGGGATTATAGACCTCTTCGCCCGTCTGTGCTACAAAAAACCACAGCAACGTCATTTTCCACCTCCTATCTTAAAACTACGAATTTACCGATGTACGTCTTTTCGCCATCGGTGATGCGGACGAAGTATATTCCGGGCGAGACCATTCTACCTTGCGGGGTGAGGAGATTCCAAACAACGGAGCCGGTTGTTTCCAGATTGTTGTATAGGGTTTTGATATGATCTCCGGTGAAGCTATAGATATCTATACGAGCCGAGGGAGGAACGTTGAAGAACCGAACCTCCGGCGTGATCTTGGTGGCAGACCACTTTGTCGACCCATAAACCGGGTTAGGAGCTATAACGATGTTATCTACCCAATCATCTCCGCCGGGAGGGCCTCCGACATATATAGGCCTCGGGGTCCCTTGAGGAGTCTTAAGGTAGTTATTCTTCGCGGACTCCAAGCTGTCATTATCAAAAGCTGTGACAACGTAGTAGAGAGGATATCCTTTCGGAGGGTTACGATCCACGAAGGTATTGGGGCCCTCCAACGTTTTCTCCTCTATACGGTCACTGATATCTACGCCCGTTTTCTCCATCCAGTAGTTTATCCAGTAAGAGCGTAGGGCGTCTCTGTCAGCGGCAGGGCGACTGGCATCAATGATGATCTTAATAGGGGGTTGGTTAAACTTGGGCCCGAACTTTGCTCTATATATAGCATATCCCACGAAGTCCACCGTCTTTTTGATAGGGTCCGGAGTGTACTCTGCCTTCTTATCCCACAACAAAACCACAGAGTCATTAACAGCCCCATAGGATAAAGCTGGCGATACGGGAGGTATCGGAATGCGCCAGTGAACAGCATCGTTGGGCGCGCACGGATGAGCAGGATCACAGTTCCCTTCCGCACCTGTGTAATACGCGAGGAGGGCTTGGTCCATAACCTGCCGAAGGCCGAGCTTGTAGGATCCACCATACCAATAACCATTCGTGTCGCCGTTTAAACCTTCGCCAACCGCTCCAACGACAACGAACCAGATGGTGTCCCCGTCCCTTATCCAGTGAGGGCCACTCGTTAGGAGAAACCGGTAATCAAATTCGGAGGCTCCGAAATCAAACGGATGTGGAGCGAAACGGTAGGGACGTGTAGCTGGATGGTTCCCCACCATATAGTCGTAGCGAGCGTTATCGTCTCCGGGATCGTTCTCCCAGTTCCACCACTGGTGGGCTCTGGGATAGATTATACGTATAGTATCACCGGCGCCTATGCTTTTAGCCGTAGTGATGGCTGTACAGATGGAGCCAGTACGACCCCCATCGGTAGCGATAGCATCGTTAGATGTAGGGGGAGCATATATCAACCGCATACCTATGTACCCCGTACATGCACCGCCGTCACCGATATCATCGCCAGGCTTTCTGGGATTATCCCAATCGTAGATGAAGGAGGTGTTCCTCGGTATGAGATAATAGTAATAAACCGTATCCACCCTATCGGGGTTATCTCTGTTGGGACGGATCAACATAAATGAATCGGGGCGAGCGCCAGGACCGAATTTATTCTCATAATAAGCGATGGTTATCTCCTTCTCTTCGGGATCGTCTCCCCATATGGTGAAACCATCAGGTATATCGTCCGAGAAAATGATGGTCGTATCTATGTAAATGGCTACGGAGTCTTCCCATCCCATCTTGTGGCTCATCAAGAGTATGTTACACTCTTCGGGAGCGCCATCGTAATATACCAAATCGTCTATGTAAGGACTCTCGGGATCTGCTCCACACACATCAGCATCGTACTGCCACCCAACGTAGATTTCTATGGAATCCGGGGGTGAGGATGTTATATCCATCATGTTCTTGTTGTAGGTTATCCCCATCTCGTAAGCGAAGAACTGGTTGTAAGGGTCGTGAGGCCATGACAGGAGTCGCTCTATGACCTTAAGGCCAAGGTGATTTCCCGAATTATTTGAATTGCCCGCAAAGTCTTCGTAGCGAGCCTCAACATCCAGATAGGACTTATCTGCCCCTATCCATGCGAACCCGGTAGGACCGTTATCATCGCTCGGCGTCCACTCAATGCTACTGTAATCGTAATGGGTTACGTACTTTTGGCCGTTCACGAAAGAGGCTACCCAGATCCTGCCATCCCAGAGGTAATATACGTTCTGTCCGGGAGTATTCCCGGGGCGGCTATAACCGGGAAGGATGGTGGCGGCATCTCCATGCTCCCCGAAGTTGGTGAAGGTGGTCCATACGTCTCCGATGGTAACGGTAAACTGCTTGTTGCTGACAGCCAGAGCACGAAAATCACCGGCTTTAGATACCGGCTCGCGACCCCACAGGGGGGATACCGCCATCAGAAGAGCCAACACCGTATATCTTTTCATCATACACCTCCTTACCTTTGTTTCCAAGTTATTTGCAAACCATATCGCGTTAGGCGACCGCGGCGATAAACCGTGGGGTTTCTATAGGGGCCTTCGGGATCACCGAAGTAGTAGTAGTAGTTATGGTCATCGTACGAGACGATGGTTCTATCGTTAAAGAGATTATATATATCTGCGAATAGGCGAAGCCTAGCCCCCATAGGTAAGCCAAAGCTCTTATAGATTCGGAAATCCACATTATGGACGGAGGGCATCCGCAGGGTATTCATCTTCTCCAGCACATCCAAGGGGCTACGAAGAGGAGGCGAGTAAGGGGTACCGCTTCCGTAAGAGTAGATAAACGCCATGCCGAAACCCGTGACCATCTGCAAGCGCATGGATCCTTTGGCCAAGGGAACATCGTAAGATACAACGGCGTTTATCACGTGCCTCTGATCCCAATCAACGTAGTGCTCCTCCGCGTAGTCGGGTGCTATTCCCGACCAGGTGAGCCTATATAAGTCAAACTGACTCGCGAACGTCGCTTTCGCGAACTGAAGGGTATATGCGATATTTATAGTTAGGAAGCGCAGATAGGGGTTGCTACCGCCGGGCGTTTTGGTGAAATTCACCTCAACTCCTCTGACAGAACCGAAGTCCTGATTTACGAATGTGGTGTATTGGTTTCCCGTTTCGCCGATGTATATCCACTTACTCTGAACCAGATCGGCGATATCCTTATAGAAGGCCGTTATATCAATGACCGTATAAGGTGTAAAGGCATGCTTCACACCCACCTCGTAAGAGATCGTCTTCTCGGGCTTGAGGCTGGGATTACCTACTATGTTGAAGGCTCCCGTCATGAGCCAGAACTGGTTGTTAAACATCCAACGTTGCCTAGGTACCTGGAAGTAATGGCCATAAGTAAAGTGAAGGACATCCGTTTCGGATATAGGATGGGATATACCTATGCGGGGGCTTACATAGAAGGTTGGAGGAACCCTAACCGGATTTTTTATGAAGAACGTGTCCCGAATGTTCGGGTTGTACCAGCTAGCCGAATCTCTCTCAAAGATGGGACCTATACTGGCTAAGGTCAAACTCTTTAGAGGATCTCTGAAGTCAGCCGGGACCCAAGCGTTGGGGTTGTAGTAGTCAAATCGGAATCCCACGTTTGCTATGAAACCTTCAAACTCCATCTTATCGCGGATATAGTAGGCGAACTTTGTCGGTTTAGCATCTACGACGTTCATATATGTGTTTCCGCCTGAAGCGTAGTCAGCACTCACAGCCTTTATATGATACCGGTAAGCCTCAAAGCCCGTTTTAAACTCGTGATTCCTTAGGCCAAGGGGATCTTGGATCAGATAATCCAGACGGGTACTCCACGTCGCGGTGTGGCGATAGTAATAAAGGATACGGTACCATAGATAGGGGCTCGGGATATACATATTGGAGAAGATCATACGGGTAGTACAGGATCTAACCGTCCCCTCCGCAGGAACATAGCAATCTTTTACAGTTTTTACCGTATCCACCTCTACAGGGTTGCCACCGAGGTCGTAGAGGGTATCTCCGTAGGCTATCAAGACGGTGTCGTTGGTACCCTTCACAACCCCCAGGTAGAAGTTGCGCATATGGAACCCTCTGACAAAGGGAGGATAGAAACCCTGCGGCATTCCTTCCCACCAGAACGCTCTAAGCTCCACCCAATTGTCGTTCCACTCATTCACGTAGTTCGGATTCACAGCCCGTCCTATCAAGCGCACCATATCGGGGTCTACTTCAACCAGGAGATCTCCATCCCGATCCGTGAAATCAACGACACCATCCATATCCACGTCCATGGACGTCACTCCCAAACGACCCGTGGAGAAATAGCCAAGTCTAAACTCCACGTACGATTTGGTGCTCGGAGCGTAGTTTATACCGACGCTAAACTGGCGGTTATGGGAGCGTATCGCAGGAAGGCGGGAGAGAGCGAAGCGCCATTGAGGATCAAAGTTCCAACCGTAGAGTCCATCGGTTCCAACGCTTCCAAGGAATAGCTTGATCTTGGGCGTTACGAACCACGAAATCTTAAACTGATAGGACCCGTTTTTGCCCATATCGTTGGGATAGGTGCCGTTGGTATTTACATAATCATAGGAGAAATAAAACCTTAAAGCGTCGTAGAAGGGCAAAACGGGGCCACCTATACCGAAGATAGGTCGTAGGTAGTTCTCTCGCCAAGGGAACCTAAAGAAGTTGAACGTGGTAGGATAATATATAAAGTCAGAGAAGAGAGCATCTTTCTGAGCGAGTTCTCCAGCATTCTCGGAATAATATTTTGCACGCTCTTGATCATAGCTCAAAAGCTCAGACCAGTATTCAGCACCGCTGATATCACCTATTTTGTACTTATCGCCACCGTAGAAGTAGGGAGGCTGGAAGTACTTCATGTAGGGGTCGCCCACGTTCGTGTTAAAGAAACCGCCCATTCCGAGGGACGAGAAGAGCTGGAAGGAGAACTCGTACTTGTCGGTCCCCTCCTTGGTTGCCACCTGTATGACTCCGG
>JAADDJ010000034.1 GCA_013153965.1 Thermotogae bacterium | reverse complement strand
TGACGCGCAGCTTCGCTTTGACGTCTATGGTGCCGCTGTCGGAGTTTAGAACTTTGGATATGGCGCTCTTGGGGTAGGACACGAGCGTGAAGGTTATGTAGCGGTACTTGGGATAGCCTAAGATCTTCGCGGCCTCCCTGTCGCGGGTGGTGTTGCCCGACTTGAAGGACATGACGGGGATCCTCATCTTGAATTTGAAGATGCTGTCGGTCTCGTTGAAGGAGAGCGATACCTGCAGGTCCTCGCTCCTCGCGCTCACGGGGTCGGGAACGGCCCCAACAGCCTTGAGGACGGTGTGATACTGAACGTATCCCTCCTTGAAGGACACGCTCAGGGAAATGAGAGCAACCAACATGAGGAAACGATTTTACCGTAGCCTCTTGGCGAATTTCAAGTTGAAAGTTCGCCCTTTCCCCCATAAAATTGATGGTTTTCCCATCCATCCCAAACGTTGCCCCGGAGCAGCGGCTGCGGATCCTTCATCCTACCCTTCCGGTCTATAATAGTCTCCCGATGCCCAGAAGGTACATAGCAACGGACTGTGGAAGTACGACTACCAAGGCCATAATGGTGGAGAAGAAGCCGGAGGGCTGGAGGCTGGTGGCCAGAGGGGAGGCTCCCACCACGGTGGAGAAGCCCTTTGAGGATGTCACGATAGGTGTGAGGAACGCCATAAGGGAGTTGGAGGAGATAACCGGAATACGTCTCTTGGATGAGAATGGGAATATCATAAAGATGGAGGAGCCCACCGAGAAGGAGGGTACCAACCTTTACGTTTCAACATCCTCCGCCGGTGGGGGATTGCAGATGCTCGTCGTGGGCGTGGTGAAGAACATGACGGCCGAGTCGGCGGCCCGCGCCGCCTTGGGGGCGGGGGCCATAGTGATGGAGGTCATATCCGTTGATGACGGTCGTAAGCCCTACGAGAAGGTGGAGCTGATACGGAAACTTCGTCCCGATATGATCCTCCTCGCCGGAGGGGTTGAGGGAGGAACCGTCAAGCACGTGGTTGAGTTGGCGGAGCTGATAGCAGCAGCCGACCCCAAACCCCGATTCGGCTCCACCTACAAGATGCCCGTGATATACGCGGGGAACTCGGCCGCCCGGGAGGAGATTAAGAGGATACTGGGCGACAAGGTGGCCCTGTACATCGTGGATAACATCCGTCCCACGTTGGACACGGAGAATCTCCATCCGGCCCGGGAGAAGATACACGACCTCTTCTTGGAGCACGTGATGCAGCAGGCCCCCGGGTACGCCAAGCTGATGGAGATGGTGGATGCCCCCATAGTTCCGACGCCGGGGGCTGTGGGGATGCTCATAGAGAGGGTCGCCCGCAAGGAGCAGATAGAGGTTCTGGGTGTGGATATAGGGGGCGCCACGACGGACGTCTTCTCGGTGTTCCGCAACTCCGAGGGGGAGCTGGTCTTCAACCGGACCGTCTCGGCCAACCTCGGCATGAGCTACTCCATATCCAACGTCATGGTTGAGGCGGGTATAGAGAACGTTCTGCGCTGGGTTCCCTTCAAGATAAGCATATCCGACCTTAAGAACCGCATACGCAACAAGATGATCCGGCCCACGACCATCCCCATGACCATAGAGAGCCTGATAATTGAGCAGGCCATAGCCCGTGAGGCCCTGCGCCTGTCGCTGGAGCAGCACAAGATGTTCGCCACGGAGTTGAAGGGCGTTCAGAAGGGTGGAGATATAGCCCGGGCCATCGGGGGCGAGGAGGAGCAGACGCTGGTCAATATGATGAGCCTTGATCTGGTGATAGGCTCCGGCGGTGTCCTATCCCACGCTCCACGTAGGGTTCAGTCGGCCCTGATGATGTTGGACGCCTTCCAGCCGGAGGGCATAACCCGTCTGGCCGTTGATAGCATATTCATGATGCCCCATCTGGGGGTGATATCCACGGTGGATGAGGAGGCGGCTTGGGAGGTCTTTGATAGGGACTGTCTGATAAGGCTCGGCACCGCCATAGCTCCGAAGGTGGTGGCAAAGGAGGGCAAGCCCATCCTCAAGGCTAAGGTTGAGTACGAGGATGGCCGCACCGAGCACGTGGACCTGCGGTTCGGCCAGATACTGCGGCTTGACCTGCCCCTCGGGAGCAAGGCTAAGGTGTATCTTGAGCCCGCCCGGGGTGTTGATGTGGGGGCCGGACGCGGCCGCAAGATGGTGGCGGAGGTTGAGGGAGGTGTGGTCGGTCTCATATTTGACGGCAGGGGTAGGCCCATCCAGATCCCGCAGGACGAGCACGAGAGGGTGCGCAAACTCTTTGAGTGGTTTGAGTCGCTGCAGGTCTATCCGAAGCTGGAGAAGTTGGCCAAGTACGGAGTCGCGGCATAACGATATACCCAAAAAACTCCGGTAGGGGGCGAACCCACCTTTAGAATGGAACCCTATGATCGTAGGAGTTCCCAAGGAGATAAAGAAAGAGGAGTACCGTGTTGCCATGACTCCCGCGGGGGTGAAGGAGCTGACCCGCCGCGGCCATAAGGTCCTCGTTCAGAGGACCGCCGGTTTGGGGGCCGGCCTTAAGGATGAGGATTACGCCGGCGCCGGTGCCGAGATCGTTGATACGATAGAGGAGGTGTATGAGAGGGCGGAGATGATAGTCAAGGTCAAGGAGCCCCAGCCGGAGGAGATACCACTCCTTAGGGAGGGGCAGGTGCTCTTCACGTACCTGCACCTGGCGGCCGACGAGAATCTGACCAGAGCCCTGATGGAGCGCAAGATAGTTGGTATAGCATATGAGACCGTTGAGACCGACGATGGATTCCTGCCCCTTCTGGCTCCCATGAGCGAGATAGCAGGTAAGATGGCTCCGCAGGAGGGGGCCAAGTACCTTGAGAAGCCCTTCGGAGGGTTGGGAGTCCTGTTGGGTGGAGTTCCCGGCGTTCCGCCGGCCAAGGTGGTCGTGATAGGGGCAGGCTCCGTCGGGATGAGTGCCACGATGGTGGCCGCCGGCATGGGTGCGGACGTCACGCTCATGGACATAAACGTTCAGAAGATGCGTCTGGCCGAGGAGATAATACCGGCCAACGTGAAAACCCTGTTCTCAACCGAATACACCCTAACCGAGGCCGTGAAGAATGCGGATCTGGTGATAGGCGCGGTGCTGAGACCCGGGGCCAAGGCCCCCAAGCTCCTGACGAGGGAGATCCTCGCCGGGATGAAGGAGGGGTCGGTCCTGGTGGATGTGTCCATTGACCAGGGAGGCATATCCGAGTTCTCCCGTCCTACCACGCACGATGACCCCGTCTTCGTGGCCGAGGGGGTGGTGCATTACTGCGTGGCCAACATGCCCGGTGCCGTCCCGAGGACCAGCACCTTCGCCCTCACGAACTCCACCCTGAAGTACGTTATAAAGCTGGCGGATCTGGGGTGGAAGGAGGCCGTGAGGCAGGATAAGGCCCTCGCCAGAGGCGTAAATCTGGTCTTCGGCAAGATAACCCACAAGGCGGTGGCGGAGGCCTTCGGCCTTGAATACACTCCGCTTGAGGAGGTCCTTTGACCTCGGTCTAACCCTCAGTAGCGGTCAAACTTTCTACTGGGGGCATCCGGAGGGGGACGATTTCGCCTTCGGTGAGCCCGACGGTGAGGGTTTCTGGTGGGGTGTGGTGAGGGGTAAGGTCTGGAGGCTCAAGCAGGAGGGCGATGAGCTCATCGTGGCGTTGGGAGATTTGGAGGAGATTCCGGAGATCTTCGGATTCGGATGGGATCTGGGATGGCTCGGGAGGAGGGCCGAGGAGTTGAACGACGCCCCTCTTCTGGAGGCTCTGGAGAGGTTCCGGGGGCTCAGGATGATGCGGCAGGATCCTTGGGAGACTCTGGTCTCGTTCATGCTCTCACCCCAAAACAGGGTGGAGGCCATAGCCAAGGGTACCTACATGCTCGCCCGGAGGTACGGCCCCCGAACTTCCACCCTACCCCTCTATCCCTCGCCGGAGGCTCTGGCCGAGGCCGAGGATGACTTCCTCGTGAGGTTGCCGGTCAGGTACAAGGCCCAAGCCTTCCGGTTGAGGGAGGTGGCCCGGATACTGGTGAGAAGGCCCCGTTTCTGGGAGGATATGCCGGAGGATTATCCGGAGAGGCGGAGGTACCTCACCCAACTTCCCGGCGTTGGGAACAAGATAGCCGATTGCGTTCTTGCCTACGGCGTCGGCGACGGGAGGGCGGTTCCGATTGATACGCACATCCTCAAGGTCTCGGGGAGGTTCTACGGTTTTCCCGTGAGGAGTCTCACGCCGAAGACCTACGACGCCCTCGGAGATTTCTACCGCGGGAGGTACGGGGAGTACGCCGCTCTGGCCCAGCTCTACCTCTACGCCCTATCCCGCACCCCCAACGTTCTACGATGAGGCTTAGTCGTCGCGACCACGACGACTGAGCTCCAAGGGGAAGGTCCTCACCCATATACTGCCCGTGTATGATCAAGCGGGAGCACATCTTGGAGACCCTTCTACATATGGGGAGCGATAGGACTAAGTGGTTGGTATATGGGATACTTGAAGCCTATCCGAACGTGAATCTCAAGGACATAGCCAAGCACATGTTCGTTCCCCTGAAGGAACTCCGCCGCATAGCCGATATGCTCCAACAGTGGGGATGGTTGAGGCCCTACGGTAGGGACAAGTACTACATTACGCTTGATTACAGGCTGATTGAGGAGGTCAAGGCCACCTTGAGGAGTCAGATAATGCGGCCGTGGGACAGGGAGGATTACGAGGATTTCTACCATGATCTCAGCAGGGAGGAGCGACGACTTCTCAACAGGATGATTTTCTCATCGGGTAAGGTCAATGTGCGCACCCTCATGGGCATGATGGGTGGCGAAGGTTTCTTTAAGGTGGCCTCTCTGGAGCGTAAGATAAGGAATTTCTGCTACGATAGAGGATTGCTCCTACCTCTGGAGCGCAGCAAGAAGTTCGTCGGACCCGGGGCCAGTAGAACGCAGGCGGAGTACGTGGTTGACCCCTCCTTTAGGAGTCAGATGAAGGAGATCGTGAGGCATTAGCCCCTTTAGAATAGGCCATTGGTCCTAAAGGAGCTCTTGGGGCTGTTGGTGGAGTGGCGCAGGGAGTTTGACGCGTATCTCGTCGGGGGAGTTCCGAGGGATCTGCTGCTGTTCGGCGAGGATGTGAGGGTTCAAGACTGCGACGTCGTCGTCTTGGGTGGCCGGGGGGAGGTGCGAAGGTTCGTTGAATATCTGAAGGCTCAAGGGTTCCGGCTGCGGAAGTACAGTCTCTTCGGGACGGCGGAGATGGAGCGTGGGGGGATGAATCTGGACGTGGCCATGGCCCGGAGGGAGAGGTACGCGTTCCCCGGAGCCCTTCCGGAGGTTGAGCCTACGGATAGTCTCTACGAGGATTCCTTGAGGAGGGACTTCACGGCCAACGCCCTATATCACGACGGTGAGAGGATATTGGACTTTCACGGGGGCGTTGAGGACATCGGGAGGAGAATCCTGCGGCCTCTGGCCTCCTTCGCCGATGATCCGACCCGGGCCCTTAGGGGGGTTAGGTACAGACACAAGTTGAATCTCCGCTACGGCGAGGATTTCTTCGCGGCTCTACCCGATGCCGTGAGGTACATCTCCAACGTGTCCCTCCAGAGGATCCTCAACGAGCTGCGAAGCACATCCATACTCCGCTCCGGCGTCCTCATGGGATTTTTGAAGGATGCCCTGCGCTTCTCCCTACTGCGGAGCGTGGTTGAGGAGGGAGCCGTCCTCCCACGTCGGGTCTATCTCGGTTTCCCATCGCCGCATCGGTGGGTGATACCGCTGGTCCCTTTCCTGCGGGAGGGTCTTCCCCTAACGCGCGGGGAGAGGGATGCCACGCTCTTTGGGGAATGGATGCCTATCGGGAGCTTGACGGAGGCCCACCTGCGGATGCACTCTTGGGGGGACCTGCGGATTCTGGCCTACATGACGTGGAGGGCGGACGAGGAGCAGAGGAGGCTGCTGAGGCTCTATCTTCGCCTCAGGCGTAGGGTGCGGGTCAAGCTCTACCCTCACGGGGAGAGGTACGAGAGCATCCGAAGGTCCATGGAGAGGTTGGGATTGAGGGGGGATGTGCCCGAGGCCTGTCGCGGGGAGCCGGAGTCTCCGCGGATGCGGGCTCTGTGGAAGTTGAGGTGCGAGGGCGCTCTTATGGATATGGCATTAAAAACGCGGTAATGTTCTGCGGGCGTAAAATCCCCGTATGTTCGTATTTTTAACGGGGGCAACTTGGTTGGACGCCAGTCCGATGCTCGTAGGAGTAATATATCCGGCTTACGCTTGGGTCGGAAGCCGAAATAGGGTCTATGTGGCCTCGGGGGTCACGGATCCCGGCTACTCCACCCTCTCCAAACGTGCCAAAATAACATCGTCGGCTCCGTGGAGGGTAGTTTTCTCCGTGCGCACGCAGATTTACGACCCCATAACGGATTCTTGGGACTCAACCGATAACGCTCCGGACCCGGCTTGGGTTCTCCCGGGGGCCTACGTTGGGGACACCTTTTACACTTTTGGCGGAGAGGAGACGGACGGCTGGAGTGTTGTATATTACGATTACACCCGAAAGCTCAATATACCCGCCAATTCTTGGTCCTACGGCACCTCCCTACCCGAGCCCCGGGCCGGCCTAGGGGCGGCGGAGTATTCGGGCAAGGTCTATTTGGCGGGAGGATACAACGATTGTGCCTCATCTACATGCACGGTCTATAGTACGGTTTGGGAGTACGACGCGGCGACGGGTACCTTCTCCGACAGGGCTCCACTACCCACCACTCTGGCGGAGGGGGTTTTAATCACATCGGAGCCTTTCGCCCACATCGGGCTATTCTACGTTCCCGGATATACGTCCATATCCGGCGGGGCACCGGACCTAAGCCGCACCATATACCGCTACGACCCCATCTCCGACGAGTGGAGCGTTCTGGGCGAGTACCCCTCTCCCGCCCGATACCAACTGGGGGCCGTCTTCATGCCCGATACCAGCCTTTGGGTTATAGGGGGAGCGGACGCTTCGGGGGATGTCTATCCCCTCGTGAGCAGGTGCAAGTTGGTTGGCACGGCGTGCAACTGGAGCACCTACGACCCGCCGGACCTCCCCGTCGGCCGGGACGCGTTGGTGGCAGCTCTGGCCGATACCACCCCACCAAGGCCGGCGAGCTTTATGATAATATACGACACCCTCAAGTGCAGAATCGTATTCCACGTTGATAGCGTGAGCGCTCGCAGGAGAATACTCGTAGCCGGCGGGTCCGATGGCCTGGAAGCCCAGAACAGGGCATGGGCGCTGGTGGCGGATACTCTGGACGTTTCCCTGTACCTGTCCGGCTACCTTACGGATACCACATACACCCTCATAAGGGTGGATTCCACGCTCCCCGGATTCTTCCCCCTAATTACGGAGGACCTTGACATTCCTCGGGATACGTCGGACACACTGGAGGCCTGCTTGGATTCGGTGAAGCTTCGCGAGAGGGAGACGGGTTTCACGTACGTTCTGCCCATAACTCCCTCGTGCATTCCCTGCTATCCGCTGGGAGAGGTTGGCGAGTTGGGGACCGCCGAGAGGGAGGCGACCCCTCAACGGCCGTTCATCCTCTCGGGAAACGTCCTCAAGGCCAACACTCGTCTGGAGATTTACTCGTCCGACGGCCGATTGGTCGCCACGCTTGATGGTGGGAGTATCGTTCTGAGGAGGGGGATGTACTTTATAAGGAGTGGTGCCAAGGTGGTGCGCGTGAGCGTGAGGTGAAGGTTATGCTGCCTCTGATGTGCGCTGTGGCGGGGGGTTTTGAGATGAATCTCTTCTCTCTCATAAACGCCTACAGGCGGGAGAGGGGGGTGAAGGAGTTGGCGTGGAGCGATTCGCTGTTCTCGTTGGCCCGCGCGCATACGGAGGAGATTTTAGATGGCCACAAACCGCACTACAACTTTGACGCGCGCTTTGAGAGGGCTACGATTTGGGGATTTAGGCTCTGCGCTGAGAATATAAGCATAAACGTATCCCCGCATCCACCTCCCCCCTTTGCGGTGCTGGAGGGATGGAGGAGGAGCCCGGGGCACGACGCGAATCTGTTGCGTGATTTATCCCACGGTGCCGTCGCTTGGGGAAGGAAGGGGGATATGCACGTGGTCGTATTCTTCGCCTGCAGATGAGCAGTTTCACTTTGGGGGTAATTTTGGGCGGTGGAGCCGGAGAGTTCCCTCACTGCGGGACTGCGCACCCTCTTTAGCATATCCCTCCCATAAGGCAGGAGGTGCGTATGTATAGAGTCATAACGCTCAATCTGGCGACCTGCGGGAGATGCCGCCCCGACCCCGCTCCCGATGCGATTCACGGTCTCTGGAGGGGAGTTGGAGCGCCGCTTGATACCTTCGCCGAGATAGGAGAAGTCCCAGAGCCCAAAGAAGGCTCTTAAAACCTGAAAGGGGGTCAAAAGGAGGTAAGCATGGAGAAGGTAGCGGCACTCCGTTTGAACGCGCGGG
>JAADDJ010000019.1 GCA_013153965.1 Thermotogae bacterium | reverse complement strand
TAAAGGCCCTGTTCCTGTGGGAAAGGTTGGTGGATGGGAGGAGCCTTAACCGCAATCTCAAGAAGGTAGATATGTACGACCGCCTCTTAAAGGGGGTAAGTAGGATAGGGAAGGATAAGGACGTTTTGAGGGTGCTGCTCAACGAGGTCTATCATATCCTCCACCTTGGGGGCTACTACAGGGAGCTTAGGGACAAGAAGGCCATAGACAGCGGCTTTGAGAAGGTGGCCAAGATTATTAAAATCATTGAAAGACACACAACCCCCAATGACTCAGGAAACACCCCCCTTCATCTCCCCGACCTTATCCCCCACCGCGAACCCCAGAACGGTCAAGAAGAACCACTGGAAGTTGGGATACAGAATCCCCCCACTCGTCAAACCCGTAATCACGACGAAGACGAACGCCGCCCTGAGGAGGGACGCGTACCTTCCGGAGTAGGAGACCACGAAAGCCGCCACCGCCGCCATCCACAGCGAAAATACCACGAATCCAAATATACCCAAATCAATCAGAAAAACCAGATACGTATTGTGCAGATACAACCCCATAGGCTTACCGACCGTTATTAGACCGAAGACCGAATGGAGGAGAGGCAACTCCCGAAATCTCCTAAAACCCTCACCCCATATGAGCATACGCCCGTTGAAAGAATCGGGATCCGTTCCGAGCCCGTGATGGGAGAATCGGGCCGAAATATCGGGATACATAACCAGAAGCCCCACCACCATAACCCCTATCAGCACCTTGGGAAACACCCCCCGGCCCGACCCACGACCGAATGCTATGAGCATCGCTGCCAAGAATAGCGAGACCCAAAGCCCCCGGGTGTAAGTGTTATAGAGGAGAACGAGAATGAGGATAACGAAGAGGGCATCCAGAGGGTTGAACCTCCTGCGCAACCTATAGAGGAGAACGAGGAAGCCGGGAACGAGCTCAAAGCCGAACGCCGTAGCGTCATGATAGGGACCCTTAAGCCTCCTGAAAGCCCCCTCCTGAAAACCTCCCGGCAGATACCCCATCAGAGCGAGGAGACCCATAACAGCCGGGAATAGAGCTGACAGCACGAGAGCCCTCTCCGTCCATAGCCTCTGTCCCTCATCCATCTCACGCGCCATATAGTAGAATCCCCAGCCGGAGAGAATGCGGAGGGCTAAATCTATACCACCTATGTTGGGAGAGAGCAGGAGGATGAGCGGAACGGGGGCGAGAAGGAGCAGGTGAGCCAAATCAACGGTGAGGAAGGGGTGGCGAACCCTCCTCAGCGTGAAGAGGGCCACCGACCAGACGACGATTGAATACACCGAGAATAGGTGGGTTATCTTTAGAAAACCGAATCGCAGAGAGTAGAGCGAGTCTATCATGGGTTTGAACACGAGGAGTAGCAGATAGGAGAGGAAAGGACTGAAGATGGTCAGAATAACCACGAACATGAAGACGGATATACCCAAACCCTTCGTTGGACCCGCGTATATTAGGAGTACCGCTATGATGCCAGCGATGAGGCCTCCGACGATGGAAAGTCCTAAGGTATCCATACGCCCCTTTCGCTCACTATGGCGCCCACGAGGTCCGGAGGCGTTATGTCAAACGCGTAGTAAAGATAATCCTCCCTCGGCACGTCCGAGCGCCTCTCCACCACGATATCGTCGCTGTAGGGATTCGGATCAAACGTCGTGGATGGGGCGGCCACGACGAAGGGCACGCCGAAGCGTTTGGAGGCCAAGGCCACCGAGAGGGTACCTATCTTGTTGAATACGTATCCATCGGATGTTATGCGGTCCGCTCCCACAACCGCCACATCCACCATCCCCCTCTCCATCAGAAACGGGATATGATTGTCGGGAACCACCGAGTACGGTATCCCCTCAATCTGCATCTCGTAGGCCGTCAGGCGGGCACCCTGCATATACGGGGCAGTCTCCGGAACGAAAACGTGCTTGAGCAACCCCCTCCTGTGGGCCCAACGTATTATGCCCAGCGCCGTTCCCGGATACACGGTGGCCCACATACCCGTATTGCAGTACGTGAGAACCCTCATGGGACGGGGGAAGAACCTAAGTCCCAGCTCGGCTATCCTCTCGTTTATGCGCCTCTCCCGCTCCTCCACCTCTCGGGCAAATCTCAGGAACTCCTCGGCCGACGCCCCCCTCTCAACCAACGGAAGAGCCTCCTCAAGGACGTTATGGAGATTTACGGCCGTCGGGCGGGAGCCCTTCAGCGCCCTCCAACCTTCCGAAAGTTTCCGAGGATTCCGGAGAGCCTGAACGTAGAGGGCGTAGGCCGCAACTATCGCTATCATGGGGGCACCTCTGACGACCATCCTCCTTATCAGCCGGGCCACCTCCCTCGCCGTCCTCCCCTTGCGATAGACGATGCGCCTCGGTATAAGCCTCTGGTCAAGGACGTGGAGGGTATCACCCTCCAGACGGAAAGGCTCCGGGCCCACCATATCAATCCACCTCCAGAACCACCTTACCGAATGGGGAGAATCCCTCAAGGAGCCGATGGGCATCGGCCGCCCGCTCCAGCGGTAGAACCTCATAGACCACGGGACGGAGCTTTCCCCTCTCCACGAGCCTAACTATGCCGAACAGCTCCCCCTTACTTCCCATAGTTGAGCCGATGAGGGATACCTGCCTATAGAAGATGTGGCGCAGGTCTATCTGGGCCTTGTAGCCGCTCGTGGCCCCGTACATGACTATCCTACCTCCCCACTTGGTGATATTTATGAGCCTCTGGGTGTGCTCCTGCCCCGTGTGGTCCAAGACGAGGTCAACCCTCCCCACCTTCTCCCGTATCACCTCCTCTATATCCTCCTTCCGCCAGTTGATGACGAGATCAGCTCCCAAGGCGTACGCCTTCTCAACCTTCCAGTCGGCCCCGACGGTGGTTATGACGAAGGCGTTGAAGAGCTTGGCTATCTGAACGGCCGCGCTCCCCACGCCCCCACCCGCCGACATTATGAGGACCGTCTCACCCTGACGTATCCTCCCCCGCTCCACCAAGGCGTGCCATGCCGTCAGGAAGGTCAGAGGCAGGGCCGCCGCCTCGTGCCATCCGAGATTCTTCGGATAGGGGAGGATGTTGGCCGCCGGTACCTTCACGTACTGGGCGTATCCACCCCAAACGTGCTCGCCGAGTATCCTATACTCCTTGCAGAGATTGTCCCTGCCGCTCAGGCAGGCCTCGCATACGCCGCAGCTCGTCCCCGGATTGACCAGAACCCTCTGGCCGGGACGGACGTTCCTGACGCCCGGGCCCACCTCCTCAACCACGCCTGCTATGTCGCTGCCGAGAACGTGAGGGAAACGGAGATTCGGGTAGACCCCCCGTCTCACCCATACGTCAAGGTGATTGACACTCGTAGCCTTCACCCTGACGAGAACCTCGCACGGACCGGGCTCGGGGGTGGGTAGCTCGCCGTACTCTATCACCTCCGGACCCCCGAAACGGTTTATGTAAGCCGCCTTCATAGATGGGATTCTACCTCCGTAGAATCCCCCGTATGCTCTCCAACTTCTCGCAGGTGAGGGAGAGAGCGGTGGAGATCGGAGGGGATGTGATATTGGCCGTACCTTGGGGGACGGACGAGTACTCTCTGGGAGCCGTAGAGGGGGCCTTGAGGATGCGTCTCGTGGGTGGGGCGGTGGTCTATTCGCCCTCGCCGGTGGATATACCGGGTGTGAGACACGTACGAGCCGAATCGCCGGAGGAGGCGGCGGAGATGGCCGTCCGGGACGTGAGGGCCGGCGAGGCCCACATACTCATGAAGGGCTTTCTGAAGACCGGAACCCTCCTCAAGGCCGTCCTAAATAGGGATTGGGGGTTGAGAACGGGAAGGGTCCTGTCGGACATCCTCATCGCGGAGGATCCGGCGCGCGATAGGAGGGCCCTCGTGGGGATGAGCGATGGGGGGGTAAATGTCCTTCCGGATCTACCGACGAAGGTCCAGATAGTTGAAAACGCCATAGCCGCCTTCCGGGCCCTCGGCCATCCCAAACCCAAGGTGGCCCTGCTGTCGGCCGTTGAATACATCACCGAAAAGATACCTTCAACCGTGGATGCGGCCGAGATAGTGGCCATGTACAGGAGGGGGGAGATAGAGGGAGGGGTGATAGCCGGACCGTACGCTCTGGACGTGGCGGTTTCGGAGGTGGCGGCCCGAAGGAAGGGAATAGACGACGAGGTGGCCGGGCGGGCGGACATACTCATAGTCCCCAACATAGAGGCTGGGAACATTCTGGGAAAGGCCTATACCTACTACGCCAAGGTGCCGGTGGGACACGTGATAATGGGGGCGAAGGCCCCCGTCCTCATACCCTCCCGCAACGAGAGCCACGAGGACAAGATGAACTCCATAGCCTTGGGAGTCATAATCCACCGGAACCTATCGGCGAGATAGCCACTTGGCCACCCCCCGGGCCCCATCCGTCTCCTCCAAAAATTCCCCTATCGCGTACCTCCTCAGGAGGGCGACGAACTCCCGCCTGAAGAGGGAGGACCTGAAGAGGCCCCCGTGGAGGGCTACACTCCTCGGATTCCCTATCTCCTCCATCACCTTCAAGCACATGGCGACCAACTCCCTGACGGCCGCCCTCACCACGAATAGGGCATCCTCATCCCCCAACTCCGCCGCCTCAAGGACCACCCGGGCGTATCCGGCTATCTCTTCAACTATCTCGGGCAGGCGACGCCTCTGCAGGGCGGCCAGAATATTCCGTATCTCCTCCAGATCCTCCGTGGAGAACAGGGCCATCCTCAGGAAACTCTCCTTCTTCAGGGATATCTCAACGGCCAGCCTCCCCATCCAGAACGCGCTACCCCAGTCATCCACTATGGGGCCGAATCCCCCGAATCTCGCCCTTCTCCCCTCCCTGACACCGTAGCAGATGCTTCCGGTTCCGGCCACGACGACCATACCGTCTCGTACGAACGCATCGTAAAAGACACCCTCCACATCGCTCAACACCCCATCCACACCCAGCGACCTCCTCACCTCCTCCCTCTCATCCTCCGTCCATACGCCCCGCATCGCCACGCCGACCTTCCGGATACCGTACCTCCCCTTCAGTCTCTCCAACTCCTTCCGCAAACCCTCAAGAGCATCGCCGGGCCTCCACCTCAAGGGCCCCTTGGAGACGACCCGCTCCCCGTCCCAAACGACGTACCTCGCCCCACTACCTCCCACATCCACACCCAAGATCATAGCAGAATTCTATCGCAGCTCTATCGTTATCGTTGTGCCATCAACCTTTGACTTCGTCTTCCTACCGAGGACCTCCCCTATGAAACCTTCTGCGGCCCCGACGAGCGGACGGAGAGCCGTTTCGGGCTTCTTGTGAGCGTTCAGCAGGAAGCTGTCCTTGACCCTCAGGACCACGCTGTTATCCCCCACATCCACCTCAACGTCCCCGAATCCCGCCGCCTCAAAGAACTTCTCAACTATCTCCTTCAGATTCGTCGCCACCTCGCTGGGGTTGATGTACGGCGCGAGAGCCTTGGCGGCCGAGACGCCGGCCTTCTTGGAGCCGGCCTGTATGAGACCGGAGAGGCCTCCGGCGAACTTGAGTATCTGCGAATAGACCTCCACCACGAAGTCCTTCGGCAGAATAACGCCCTCATTCTTTAGGAACTCGTTAAGTTTCTCCGTCATCCTTCAACCTCCTTTTTATTCGGCGAACATCCGCTCTATCCTCTTGCTCTGCCTCCTCATGGCCATAAAGAGCGTCCCTAAGGTGGTGTCGGCCGTGGCTATGTACGCGATGAAGATGTTGCCGCTGCGGCCTACGAGCAGGGAGTACTCCTTACCCTGCGTGAAGACGAGCGACGCCTCGCTGTCGCCGAACTCCTTGAGAACGTTCTCCATCATGGCCGTGGCCGAGGATATGAGCCCGCTTATGACTATGGGGTCCTCCATATCCCAAGCCCGGGAGAAAGAGTAGCTGAGTGGAAGGCCATCCTCACTTATCACCACCACCCCCAGAAGGGTGGGGACGAACTTTCTGATATCCTCAACGATGTTTTGCAGTTCATCCACCATAGCCCAGTCATTATATAGACGTCCATAGCTCGCCGCACGGGGGCAAATTGGGAAAGAGTTTTAATAAAAATTTACCCGGACGCCGCCACCCCCACCTCAACTATCGCAAAAACCTGAATGCTATTCGGGTGGAGACCGTTGCCCGATTTTGCCTTCAAAGAGATTCTCTCGGAAGGCAGATTAAACAAACGGGACAAATTCTCAATCATAGCCCCCTTGAAACCCCTCAACTTCGGCCTCTCCAATACCACGGTCAGGTCCAATCGCAGGACCTCAATCCCCCTCTCCTCGGCGAGACGCGCGGTCTCGGCCGCGAACACCTCGCTCCTGACCCCCTCCCACCTCGCGTCGGTGTCGGAGAATACCGTCCCTATATCCCCAAAACCCATGAAGGAGAGCAGGGCATCAACAACGGCGTGGAGGACGGCATCCCCGTCCGAGTGCCCCAAGGCGCCGAAATCGTCCGCCACCTTCACGCCGGCTAAATACAGGGGACGCCCGGGGACGAGCCTATGGACATCGTAGCCGAAGAGGGTATGCACGCTCATCTTCAACCTCCTGAAAACTTCCATGTCGGACGGGTAAGTTATCTTGAAATTCCAGCGCTCCCCCTCAACGAATTTGGGAGCCACACCCATCTCCCCCAGTATCAGACTCCCCTCGTCGGTGTATAGGCGGCCTCCGGCCTTCGCCCGCTCGTAGGCCTCCATCAGGAGCGTTCGGCGCACCCTCTGGGGAGTTTGCACCAGAAGGACCTCATCCCTGTTGATGTACCTTCCGGCGTAGAAGACCGAATCGGGGGGGCGAACGGCGGGTACGACCACATCTCCCTCCGCCTCAATCAGGCGTCTGACCAACCCCACGGACAGATTCGCCCGGGCGCTGTCATGGACCAGAACGTACTCTCCACGGGCCGCCCTAACCCCGTTGAAGACCGAATCCATCCTCTCGGCTCCCCCCTCAACCGTCCTAACACCCTCCACATCCTCCATCTCCCCCTCTGGGAGAACCAGAATCACGTCCTCTATGCCGGCCTCACGTAGGACGGACAGAGGGTACTCGTAGAGCCTCCTGCCCCCTATCCGCACGAACTGCTTCCTCACGCCCGCCCGTCTTCCCCTACCCGCGGCGAGAAGGACCGCACTTACCATTCCACACTGCTGAAGAGATACCTTATAGCCTGCGAGTAGAAATCCCCCATGGCCCTCTTGAGGGCCTCCTCCTCACTCTCGTTGTCGGGGGACCAGAGGGTGGTTCCCGTGAAACTCCTCTGGGGGATGAAATTCTCACCCGTGGCCTTATCCACGAAGGCCACGCTTCCCGAAAGGTTCAGACGGTAGGTTATCACTTTCCCCGAGTTGTCGTACTTGTCGGGGACCTTGGCGTAAGAGGTGAATACGCTCCGCAGGATGAGCCGCGCCGAGGCGCTGTCGGTTATCTTCAGACGCCCATCCGACCGCAGTATCTGATAGCCGTACCCCACACCCACATCCTGCACGAGGGGGTATCCGGTGCGATTCTCCGGTACGGCGAAGAAAACCCTCTCGTAGCCGTTGGGAAGTCGCGCCCCGAAGGTGTATATGCACCCGCTAAACGCCCATAGCGCGAAGAGTGCGTATGAAGTCCTCTGTATCACGGAGGGCAGTCTCGTAATCCACATCGTACTCGGCCACGAGATCGCTGGCTATCTGCTCCGGCGTACGGCCGGATACGTATCCCCTATAGACCTTCGCCCCCGTCTCGTTGAATATCAGCTCCCTACCGGAGGAAGCCATGAGCCGCCCGAAGGCCAAGACTCCTATCAACCCTACAAAACCTTTTAGAAAGTTCCTTCTCGTCATACGAAGGTATTATAGGGCGGAAACCCCGTCATATAAGGATAATCCTGCCCGCCTTTGGCAAAGGCGACCGGTCGGGCGGGCGCGATGGCCGTACTTCTCCAGTATAATAGCCGCCTATGGTTTTCAGGCCGGAGAAAGAGGAGATAGCAAAGCAGTTCATGAGGCACGAGAGGGATACCGGTTCCCCGGAAGTGCAGATAGCCATACTTACCCAGCGCATAAAGCACTTGACGGAGCACGTCAAGCGCCACCGCAAGGACGTCCATACCCGCTACGGGCTTCTCAAGCTCGTTGAGAGGCGAAAGAAGCTCATGAGATATCTGAAGCGCACGGACTACAGGCGGTACGTCCGTGTGATAAAGACCTTGGGTCTGCGCGACGTGAAGTGATATGAGAAAGAAGTACGAGCTCAACTTCAACGGACGAAAGCTGACCATAGAGCCCGCCGACAGGTGGGCCAAGCAGGCGGCCGGTTCGGCCCTGGTGCGGATGGGAGATACGATGGTTCTCGCCGCGGCCACATACCGGAAGGCCGACCCCAAGAACAAGAGGGATTTCCTCCCCCTTCTGGTGGAGTACAGGGAGGAGTCCTTCGCCGCCGGCAAGATACCGGGCGGATTCTTCCGCAGGGAGGGCAAACCCCGCGAGAAGGAGATAGTCTATGGGAGGGCCATAGACCGCTCCCTCCGTCCCCTCTTCCCCAAGGGGATGACGGACGACGTGGAGCTGGCCGTCATGCTCATATCCTACGACATGGAGTACGAGGGCAACTTCCTCGGAGCCATAGCCTCATCGCTGGCCCTGACCCTCTCGGAGATACCCTTCAACGGCCCCATAGGGGCCATCCGCATGACCCGCAAGGACGGCCAATTCATCCTATTCCCGACCAACGCGGAGGTTGAGGAGGGGGAGTTTGACCTTCTGGTGGCCGGCACCCCCGGCGGGAAGTTTCACATGATTGAGCTCGGCGGGAAGGAGATACCCGAGGACGTCCTGCTGGAGGCTCTGAAGGTGGCGCAAGAGCCGATAGAGATCATAGCGAACCTTCAGGAGGAGCTGCGGGAGAAGATGGGGAAGGAGAAGTTCGCTCCCACCCTCCTTCAGTATCCGGAGGGTCTCAAGGAGGAGGTTGAGGCTCTGGTCAAGGACCGCCTCTTGGAGGCCATGCTGGCCGGGACGAAGGGGGAGCGGAACGAGGCCTTGGAGAATCTGAAGAGGGAGGTGATTGAAGCCCTGTCGGAGAAGTATCCCGACAGCGAGGTGGAGATAGGGGACATCCTCTACAACCTTCAGAGGGAGCTGCTGCGCCAGTACGTCCTTGAGAATGACCGCAGGATAGACGGGAGGGCCTTGGACGAGATAAGACCCCTGTCGGCCGAGATAGGCGTTCTGCCCCGTGCCCACGGCTCCGCCGTCTTCAGCCGTGGCGAGACTCTGGCTCTGGTCTCCACCACCCTGGGGACCCACGAGGACATGCAGATGATGACGGAGTTGGACGTGGAGGAGTTCAAGCGGTTCATGCTTCACTACAACTTCCCACCCTTCTCCGTGGGCGAGGTCAGGCCCATGAGAGGCCCGGGACGGCGGGAGATAGGCCACGGTAATCTCGCGGAGCGTGCCCTTGAGCCTCTCATCCCCGACGAGGAGCGTTTCCCCTACACCATCCGGGTGGTCTCGGATATCCTCTCCTCCAACGGCTCCACGTCCATGGCGAGCGTGTGCGGAGGCTCCCTATCCCTCATGGACGCCGGCGTGCCCATAAGGGAGCACGTGGCCGGCATATCCATAGGTCTGATAACCTCGGAGGACAGGAGCACCTACAAGCTCCTAACCGACATTCAGGGGATGGAGGACTTCTACGGCGATATGGACTTCAAGGTGGCCGGCACCCGCAGGGGTATAACGGCCATCCAGTTGGACCTGAAGATTGACGGTCTGACCTTGGACATGATCTCAGACGCCCTCGGCAGGGCGAAGGACGCCCGGGAGAAGATTTTGGACTTCATGAACGGCGTCATAGACAGGCCGAGGGAGAAGGTATCCCAGTACGCCCCCAAGGTCATCACCCTCAAGATTGACCCCTCCAAGGTGGGAGAGGTCATAGGCCCCGGCGGCAGGGTGATAAAGTCCATCATCAGCGAGACGGATACCAAGATAAGCATAGACGACGAGACGGGCAACGTATTCATCTACGGCTCCTCCTACGAGGACGTCCAGAAGGCCAAGGACATGATAGAGGACATAACGGCGGATCTGGAGGTGGGTAAGACTTACATGGGGGAGGTGTATAGGATTGAGCCTTACGGCGTCTTCGTGAGGATAGGGAAGAAGGAGGCGCTCCTCCACATATCGGAGTACGACTTCAAGCGCACGACTCCCGAGGAGTTGAAGCGGACGGTGAAGATAGGGGACAAGCTTCTGGTGAAGGTCATAGACATAGACGACTTCGGCCGGGTCAAGGTCTCCCGCAAGCAGGCCATGCAGGGGGTGTCGCGGCTGTCCAAGGGCCCTCGCAAGAGACGTTGATATGCTCCTGCTGCACATCTTAGGGGCCGACACCGCAGCGTCGGATACGGCCGACACCCTAGTTCGCAGGGATAGATTCGTGAAGTCCCCCACGGCGGCCGCCCTCAGGTCCGCCATAATCCCCGGATGGGGGCAGTTCTACAACGGGGCCCCACTTAAGGGGATATTTCTGGGCGGACTGACCCTTCTGGCTACCTCCTACACGGCCTACAGGTACGCCCTCATGCGCTCGGCCGGGGAGTACTCCTACGAGCTCACCACCAACTTCTTGGCCGCCCTCATCGTAAATGTGGCCGTGTGGGGATATACGGTGGCCGATGCCTTCGTTGATGCCTATCTTTACGGCTTTGAGGAGGAGGTTGATTCCGTACTGAAGGACTTACGGACCTCCCAGTAAGGTACCCCACCCGCCGACCGCATAATACCCACTTTGAAAGGTCCCCTATTTTGGACTCTCGCCTCCCGCGTCAGCATCCAACTGTTCGCCCTCCTGCGGATAGCCGTCCTCGCCCGCATCCTCAAACCCTACGACTTCGGGGTGGCCACGTCGGCCTTCATAGCCTACCAGATGCTGGATATGATGACCTTCACGGGTTTCACCACGGCTCTGACCGCCTACAGGGGGGACTTCCGCAAGGGATACTCCACCCTCTGGTGGAGCACCGTCCTGCGCGGGCTTTCTCTGGCCCTCCTCCTCTACGCCCTCGCCGACGTCATAGGCAGATTCTTCAACGACCCCAACGTGGCATATACCACCCGTCTCGTGGCTCTCGCCTTCATCCCCTACTCTCTGGTCAATCCCACGATGGTGGTTGAGGCGTCCCGATTCTTCCGATTTGAGAAGATATTCGTCGTTGAATTCGGTGAGGCTTTAATGTACTTTCTGGGGGCCCTGGTCTTCGCCCGAATCTTCGGGGATTTTCGCGCTCTGGTCTTCGGATTCGTGGTGGCCGGATTTACCAAGCTGGTCCTCTCCTACATCGTTCAACCCTATCTGCCTCGCCTCTCCTTCAGTATGACGTGGCTGAGGCGGATGTTCTCCTTCGGCATATGGGTGAATTTCACCTTCGTCCTGAACTTTCTCCTCATGTACCTTGACCGTACCATAGTGGGTAAGTTCGCCGGTCAGACGGCCCTCGGACACTACTCAAACGCCCAGAGATTCGCCTTCCTCGCGCCCCCGCAGATAAGCTCCATGCTCTCAAGGGTCCTGTTCCCGTACTTCGTATCGGCCGACGATAGCGAGAGCGAGAGGGCCTACGGGGTCTATCTCCGTACGGTCCTCCTCATAGGGGCCCTCTTCTTCGGGCCTATGTTCTTCTGGAATCGTGGATTTATAAATCTGACACTCGGGCCCGGCTGGGAGCACGCGGCCGAGATACTGCGTCCCCTCTCCCTCGCCGGCCTTCTGGCCATGGTCTCCAACACCATAAGCCCCATATCGCAGGGCAAATCCATGCCCCGTCTGGACGTATTCCGCCTAACCGTGGTGCCGTTGGTGTTCATCCTCTTCGCCGTTAGGGAGCTGCACAGCAGCGTGTGGATAGCGTGGAGTTTGGCTCTCGGATACGCCGCCTCCATCCCCGTCTCCTTCTGGGGGATAGGCCGATGCGGAGTTTCCCTGCGGACGCTCCTCCTGCCCCTCGTACCGTTCTCCGGCGCCCTCCTCATCTCGGCCCTCCTCTATCCCCTGAATGCCCTCGTATCCGCCCTCTCTCTGGCCCCCCTGACCGCCCTCTTGGAGCTCCTGCTCTTTAGGAGGCTGGGAGCCCTTGAGTTGGTGAATCTAAGACTTCCATCGGCCACGGAGTGAATTCAGCCATCTCTTACCCGCATCGGTCAGTCCCCTCCGGAGGAGCCGAAGGCGCCTGTAAAGCCTCAAGGCGGTCGGAAGTCCCGAAGGTCTCACCACCGGCCTGACATCCTCAACCTCCGCCCCTATCTCCACCTCCACGGATGGGGATTTACGCATACCTATGCGCTGGGACGGATATACGCTCCTGTGTCCGGTTATGAGGAAGCTTATCACGCTCACGACGGCCGCGTAGGGACCTATCTTCGGTCCGAATATCTCTATGGCCATAACGCTGGCCGATATGGGCGTGTTGGCGGCCCCGGATAGCACTCCCACAAATCCCAAGGCGGCGAATATGCGGCTATTCTGATTGAAGAGGTCCGCGAAGAGAACTCCGGAGGTGCTCCCCACGAAGAAGAGGGGAGTGACTATGCCGCCGCTCCCTCCGGAGGCCAAAGTCAAGCTGGTAAATATCGTCTTGAGGATAAAGTCGTAGGGCCTCGCATCCCCCACGACCAGGGCGTCGTGTATCCTGTCAAGGCCGAGGCCGAGATAATCGTCGGAGAATATGAGGGTCAGAACGACCAACAGGGCCCCACCTATGAGGGGTTTGACGAGGTCGGATGTCTTCAGTTTGCGGAAGAAGGTCTCCGTAAGGCGGAGGACCTCTATGAATATGACGGCCACGACGCCGAAGAATATCCCCGCCAGAACGCTGTACGTGAGAAAGTGGGTTATGGACGGGACGTAGAAGCTCAGGGGGAAGTACTCGTAGGATATACCGAAGGTCTTGGCGGTCTGATAGGCCACTATACCCGAGACGAAGGATGGTAGAATGACCTCGTACATCAGGCTACCGAGGAATAGGACCTCCATCCCGAATAGGGCCCCCGATATGGGGGTGCCGAAGATTGAGGCGAAGCCGGCGCTTATCCCGCACACGACCAACTTCTTCCTGTCGGTATCGTTGAATCTGAGAAGGCCGGCGAAGGCGGACGATATGCCCGCACCTATCTGTGCGGCCGGCCCCTCCTTACCCACGGACCCTCCGGCCGTCAGGGTTATCACCGTCGCCAAAAGCTTCACCGGTACCACCTTTATGTCAATGCGCCCGCTCCTCTTGTGGATGGCCTCTATCACCTTCTCGGTACCATGACCCTCCGCCTCCGGGGCTATGTACTTTATCAGGGCGCGGCTCAACAGGATGGCTATGGGGAGCGCAAGGTAGTAGTGGGTGAAGAGGCGGTGAAACTCCACGCTCATGTCCAAGACCTTGAGGAAGAACGTGGTTGATAGACCCACGAGGATGCCGACGACCGTAGCCAGAACTATCCACTTGATGACGCTGAAGAAGAGTACCACCTCCTCAAAGACTACGGTCTCCAGCTCCTCCTTGAGGATCTTGCCGAAACGTTCCTCCTCATGCATGGACAAGAGGGAATTCTAAAACCGACGCGGGAGAAAACCCTTAAATTTTAGCCTTACTCCCACTCTATGGTGCCGGGGGGTTTGGAGGTTATATCATAGACGACCCTATTCACCCCGGGGACCTCGCCGGTTATCCTCTCGCTTATCCTCGCGAGGATCTCGTGGGGGACCCGACTCCAATCGGCCGTCATCCCGTCGCTGCTCTCAACCATACGGACGGCCACGACCTCCCCCTCCGTCCTGAAGTCCCCCTGAACGCCCACCGTCCTGACGGGCACGAGGACGGCGAACGCCTGCCACAGCCGCTCGTAGAGTCCCGCCCTCCTGACCTCCTCCTCAACTATGCGATCCGCCAGCCTCACCCTCTCAAGCCTGTCCTCCGTTATCTCCCCCACTATGCGAACGGCGAGGCCGGGACCGGGGAACGGATGGCGGTTTATGACCTCATCGGGAAGACCCATCACCCTCCCTATGGCCCTCACCTCGTCCTTGAATAGGTAGCGGAAAGGCTCAAGGAGAACGAAATCCAGATCCTCCGGCAGTCCGCCCACGTTATGGTGGGTCTTTATGGTGGCGGAGGGGCCGACGACGGAGACCGACTCTATAACGTCCGGATAGAGGGTACCTTGGGCCAAGAAGCGGGGCTTGGGACTCAGGGAGCGGGCGAATTCGCTGAAGACATCAACGAAGAGATGGCCTATTATCTTGCGCTTCCTCTCGGGATGCACCACACCCCTTAGGGCCCGCAGGAACCTGTCCTTGGCGTCTATTATCACCGCCTCCGGGAAGAGCCTCCTAACCCTCTCCCTCTCACCCCAGCGCAGGAGCCCCGTATCAACGAAGACGAAGACCGCCTGCCCCGGTATGGCCTCCTTCAGCAGGTATCCGAGAACGGTTGAATCAACCCCTCCGGAGAGGGCGAGTAGGACCCTGTCCTCACCTACGGTCTCCCTTATGCGCTGCTTGAGGGTCTGGACTATATTCTCCGGCGTCCATGCCCTCTCAAGGCCCGAGAACTCCGCAAAATTCCTCAGAATATCGCTTCCATGCTCGGTGTGGGCCACCTCCGGATGGAACTGCACGCCAAAGGCTCTCATACCCTCGTGGTATATGGCCGCGTACGGGGAGCCCTCGGTCTCGGCCAACACGCGGAATCCCTCGGGCAGCCTCTCCACCCGGTCCCCGTGGCTCATCCATACCCGAAACCTCTTGGGCAACCCCCTGAAGAGATGCCCCTCCTCAACCACCGAGAGCTCGGCAGGGCCGTACTCCTTCCGCCGGGATGGAGCCACCTTGCCACCCAGCAGGTGGGTCAGGACTTGGAGGCCGTAGCATATACCGAGTATGGGGAGTCCGGAGCCGAGAACCGAGGGATGGGGGAGGGGTGCGCCCTCGTCATACACGCTGGCGGGTCCCCCGGAGAGGACCACGGCGCCGGCGTCCTCGGGAAGCGGGGCGTTGAAGGGTAGGATCTCGCTGTAGTATCCGAGCTCTCGGAAGCGTCTTGCTATGAGTTGGGTGTATTGGGAGCCGAAATCGTATATGACGACCTTTCGCATTCGGTATTCTATCGCCGAAGCGCAGGCGGAGAATCGCCAATAGAATCCCCTCTATGGAGAAGTACCTCTTTGTAGCCCTTGAGAATCTCAAGGGAGCCGATTACGGGGAGGCCCGTTTCGTCAGGACGACACTCCAGCATATAAGCGTGCGGAACGGCAAGGTTGAGAGCGTATCCGAGAGGGTTGAGGAGGGGATAGGCGTTCGGGCCGTGGTCAAAGGCTCGGTGGGATTCGCATCCACCAACGCCATGCTGCTGGACGAGGTCGTCAAGACGGCCAAACTGGCCCTCACGTACGCCAAGGCGTCCTACGAGGCCTTGGGCAAGGCCAAACCCTTCCTGTCCGAGCCCAGACACGAGGGCGAATACATCACCCCCCTTGAGACGGACCCTTTCACCGTACCGGTGGAGCGTAAGATCTCCCTGCTCATGGAGGTGGATGAGATTCTGGCCAAGGACCCTCGGATAGTCCTGCGGACGGGGGACCTGCACTTCCGCAAGGTTGAGAAGATATTCGTCAATACGGAGGGCTCCTACCTCAAGCAAACCATATACCTCTCCGGAGGCGGATACACGGCCTACGCCCTGGTGGATGGCGTTCTGGCCCACAGGTCCTATCCGGCCCACCACGGCGGAAATCACCTTCAGGCCGGTTGGGAGTTCATAGAGGAGATGGACCTTCCGGCACACGCCGAGCGGATAAGGGAGGAGGCTCTGATGTTCGCCAAGGCGGACACCCTCAAGAGCGAGATGGAGACCACGCTGGTCCTCGGCACCCACCAGATGATCCTGCAGATACACGAGAGCGTCGGCCATCCTCTGGAGTTGGACAGGGCCATAGGCTACGAGGCCAGCTACGCCGGAACGAGCTTCGCCCGCCCCGAGCTCTTAGGGAAACTCCGCTACGGCTCTCCCCTGATGAACATCGTGGCCGACGCCACCCTCCGGAGGGGTATGGGAACCTTCGGCTGGGACGACGAGGGAGTTGAAGCCCAGAAGGTCCCCCTCATACGCGAGGGGATACTGGTGGGATACCTCTCCTCCCGCGACAGTGCTTGGGCCATAGGCCTTGAGAGGAGCGGAGGCATGGCGAGGGCCAGCGGATTCAATCGGATGCCCATGGTCCGGATGACGAACGTGTATCTGCTTCCCGGCGAGGGCTCCCTGGAGGACATACTCTCGGAGATACGGGATGGGATATACATGGACCTCAACAAGTCGTGGTCAATAGACCAGAGGCGCCTCAACTTCCAGTTCTCAACGGAGGTGGCCTACCGGATACGCAAAGGCAAACTGGCGGAGCCCCTTCGCAACGTCATATACTACGGGATAACGCCCGAATTCTGGGGAAGCATGTACGCGCTGGCCGGGAAGGACGAGTGGAAGCTGTGGGGCCTACCCCACTGCGGTAAGGGGGAGCCGGGCCAGTCCATGGACACCGGCCATGCGGCCTCACCGGCCGCGTTCAGGAATGTGAGGGTGGGGGGATCCGCCTGAAGAGCCACCCGGGGGACTTGAACCCCCAACCTGCTGATTACAAATCAGCCGCTCTGCCGATTGAGCTAGGGTGGCCTGTGGTGAGAATTATACGGAGGGGCAATTTAGGGGTTGGAAACATAGCGCGAGGCTATAATAGGGCGATGGGAAAGGTCGCCTTCATAACCGGCGGAACCAGAGGCATAGGCTACGCGGTGGCGAAGGCCTTCGCGCGGCGGGGCTTTGAGGTCTTCATAACCGGTCGCAGGGACTCCTTCGGCGAGTTCAAGTACATCAGGGCGGACGTTCGGAAATACGAGGAGGTTGAGAGGGCCGTAGCTCGGGCCGTTGAGGAGGCGGGGGGCATAGACGTACTCGTCGCGGGCGCCGGCGTCGCCTACGTGGCGAGGGTTGAGAGGACTCCGCTGGAGAGGTGGCGCGAGCTGGTTGATACCAACCTGACGGGCGTATTCCATACCGTCAGGGCCGCCCTACCCCACATCAGGGACGGGGGACACATCTTCATCTTGGGCTCCATAGCCTCGGTAAGGGCCTTCCCCGGCTGGGCCGCCTACTGCGCCACGAAGTTCGGAGTCTATGGCTTCGCCCAAGCCCTCGGCGAGGAGCTCAAGGGCAGGATAAAGGTGAGCACCGTCATGCCCGGAGCCGTGGATACGGACCTTTGGAACGGGTTGGCCTACGTACCCGACAGGAGCAAGATGATGAAACCGGAGGACGTGGCGAAGTCCATCGTGGATGCCTACGAGAATCCGGCTTGGGTCAGGGATATCCTCATCCTGCCGCCTTGGGGGATAATCTGACTACCAGTTCAGGATCCTCAGGAGCTCCTCGTATCTTTGGAGGGCCTCCTCCGGCTCCATGAAGCCCTTGAGGACGGGCTCCATCACCTCCGTTGCGAAGTACCTGCGCGCCCTCATCCAGAGCGAGGACCTCGGCTCGTACGTGGCCCTCTCTATCTGCGAGAAAACCTCCTTGAGCTCCTCATCGGCCAGGTCAATGTTCGTGATGGGAGCATACCCCGTGTAGGTGGTCCAATACCTCTGAATGCTGTCGGAGAGGAATAGGGAGACGAATCTTACGACCTCATCGTACTCCTCCGGCGTGTGGCCGGCGAAGATGCTCAAGTTAGTCCCAGATATGACGACGGAATCGTACCTGTCGGTCGGTATGGGGGATGCTCTCATATCAAAGCGTATCTTGGGCTTCATGAAGACGTAGGACACGGACGTGGCCCATATCATAAGTACCCTCCGGGAGGCGAAGTCGTCCTGATGGGAGTATCCGGAGCCGAGGTAGGCGCAGGAGTCCTCAAGGACGAGGCTCCTAAGGAACTTTAGGGTGGATATACCCTCGGGCGAGTTGAAGTTCAACCCCTTCCCCCCCTTCTGCTTGAATATGGTGTAGAAGATCCAAGGGTCAATCGTGAAGGCGAAGCCCCACACCCCCCTACGCTTAGCCTCAAGGCACACGCTCCGCAACTCATCCCAAGTCTTCGGAGGGGAGAGACCCAAGGAGTCCATCATATCCGCGTTGTAGAAGAGGACAGGCACGCTCTTGTTGAAGGGGACGGCTATATACACGCCCGACGTCTCCACCTCCGCGAGGAGGCGCGGATGGACCTTGGAGAGGAGACTCTCGGGCACGACGCTTCGCGCATCCAGAACGAGGCCCTTATCGTAGAACTCCAGCGACCACGAGGGGAAGGCCTGCGAGACGAGGGGAAGCTTGCGGGACATGGCGGCGGATACGAGCCGCTGGGCCAAGGTGTTGTAGCTGCCGAAGCTAACTTCCCTTAGGCGGGTCTTTGAGACTATGTAGGTGAAGGCGTCCCCCAAGGGTCCTCCCATGGCGTGCCATATCTGGTAGGAGGTGTCGGCGCGGGAGCATCCAACCACCATGAGCGCTAAGGGAAGGAGCCTTCGCATCGGTCTCCGCTATTCTACGGTGGTCCCCCGCCGACAGTTGCCATCCGAGGGCTTTGATGAGGCGGATGCACCCGTATAATATCCGTCCATGGCTACCGCCGGCGTAAAGACGGAGACTTTCGTTCTCAACATGGGACCACAACACCCCGCCACCCACGGGGTCTTGAGGGTGGAGTTGGAGCTGGATGGCGAGACCGTAGTTAAGGCGAAGTGTCGCATAGGGTACCTCCACAGAGGTACCGAGAAGACGGCCGAGAGCCGCAGCTACAATCAGATAATCCCCTACACCGACCGTCTGGACTATCTCGCCCCCCTCTACTACAACTGGGCCTACGTCCTCGCCGTTGAGAGGCTTCTGGGCATAGACGGGGACATACCCGAGAGGGCGGAGTACCTGCGCGTCATCCTCGGAGAGCTCTCCCGTATAGCCAGCCACCTGGTGTGGTTCGGAACCCACGTGATGGACGTGGGAGCTTGGACCCCCTTCCTCCACGCCTTCCGCGAGAGGGAGAAGATATACGACCTTCTGGAGGAGATAACGGGCCAGCGGATGAACAACTCCTTCTTCCGCATAGGGGGGCTGGCCGCCGACGCTCCGGAGGGGTGGTTGGAGAAGGTGTCCGACTTCTTGGACCAGTTTGAGGACGCCTTCGCGGAGATGGACCGCCTCATAACCAAGAACCCCGTCCTAATAGCCCGTCTCAAGGATGTGGGGATTCTCTCGGCCGAGGATGCCCTCAGCCTCGGTGCCACCGGGCCCATGCTCCGTGGCTCCGGAATAAGGAGGGACATCCGCAAGGATGAGCCCTACTCCATATACGACCGGTTTGACTTTGAGATACCCATAGGTGAGAAGGGGGACTCTTACGACAGGTACCTGGTGAGGATGGAGGAGATACGCCAGTCGGTGAGGATACTCCGCCAGGCCCTCAAGGACGTTCCCGACGGGGATGTCCTCCTAAACGACTACAAGGTCGTTCCCCCTCCCAAGTCCCGCATCTACGCCTCCATAGAGGAGCTCATACACCACTTCAAGATCGTAACCGACGGCGTCAAGGTGCCGGCGGGTGAGGTGTATTATCCGGTTGAGGCTCCCAAGGGCGAGCTGGGATTCTACGTGGTCTCCGACGGCTCCTCCCATCCGTGGCGTCTGGGCATAAGGGTGCCCTCCTTCACGAACCTGCAGACCTTGGAGCATATGGCCCCCGGCCTGCTCGTGGCGGATATAATCGTCCTGATAGGGACGATAGACATAGTCTTGGGAGACGTGGATAGATAGGTATCAGACGCTCTTAGAATCCTGACCTTGTGAGTAAGGTTAATCTCCTCTTCGTTCTGACCGCCGTCGCGGCGATGCTGCTGGGTTTGCATCTGGCTTTGATCCGTCTGGGGTACGTGCTTCCGGGCATGGGCCTCGCCCCGTACCACGGTCCGGTGATGGTGGTGGGATTTCTCGGCAGCCTCATAGCCTTGGAGAGGGCGGTGGCGCTGCGTCGTGGGTGGGTCTATGCGGCCCCTCCCCTTCTGCTTCTCGGGGGGCTCATGGCCATGTTCAACCCGACTGCCATGCTTCTCGGGGCCGTGGGCGCTCTCGTGGTCGTGGGCGTCTTCGCGCACCTAACCCTCAAGTACGGCCACCGTCCCCAGTGGGTGGTGATGGGATTGGGAGCGTTGATGTTGGCCGCGGGAAACCTCCTCTACGCCCTCAAGTACCCCATCACCTACGTGCAGAGCTATTGGATCCTATTTCTGGTCTTCACGATAGCGGGGGAGAGGTTGGAGCTGTCCATCCTCCTTATACCGAGAAGGGGAGTGGTATCCACCTTCTACGTTCCGGTGCTCATGGCCACCTTGGGGGCCGTCGTGGGGAGTGGGCCGATACTGGGCATATCCTACATCCTCTTCGCCCTCTGGCTCTCCTACTACGATGTGGCGGGCAGGAACGTGAGGGGAAGCGGTCTGGTGCGATTCGTCGCCTTGAATCTGCTTCTGGGGTACGTGTGGCTCTTTCTGGGGGGAGTGGGGTGGCTCTTGGGGTGGGGCTACGACTTTCGCATACACAGCATAACCTTGGGCTTCGTCTTCGGGATGATATTTGCCCACGCGCCCATAATCTTTCCGGCGATATTGGGATTCCAGTTCAAGTTCAGACCCTACCTTTACGCCTCCACGTTTCTCCTCCATCTGTCCCTCGTGGTGCGTTTTCTTCTTGACAAGAAGGTGGGGGGACTCTTGGGTGTAATAGCCGTTCTGCTGTACTTTGTGAGCATGCGCACCTTGATAAATTTTCGGCGATAGAATTGCATCTCATGAGAAAAAAGAAGATCCTTCCTATCGTTGGGGTGGCACTTCTCGGACTCGTCATCGGAGTGATCCTAACCGCCAAGACCAACCTGGTGAGCCGTCTGTCCGCCGTGCCGGAGGTGGCCACCGAAAAGGTAAAGGTCCAGAAGACCGACTCCGGAACCTTCATCGTTATACCATCCTTCGCCGATATAGCCGAGGAGGTCCTCCCGGCCGTGGTCAGCGTTGAGGCGGAGGGTAAGGAGGTATTCAGGTCCCCCACGGATCCCCTATTTGAGTTCTTCTTCGGCCCGCAGATGCCCCGGATGCAGGAGCGCAGGAGCTTGGGCTCCGGATTCATCTTCAAGCGTAAGGGGGACACCTACTACGTGATGACGAACAACCACGTTATAAAGGGGATGGACAAGATAACCGTCAAGCTGAGCGACGGCACCGTCTTTGAGGACGTGGAGGTCGTGGGTGCGGACTCCTCAACCGACATAGCCGTCCTAAAGTTCAAGAGCAAGGATGAACTGCCTCTGGTCAAGTTGGGGGATTCGGACAGGCTCCGCGTGGGCGACTGGGTCATGGCCGTCGGCTCCCCCTTCGGCCTCTCGGCCACCGTCACGGTCGGTGTCATAAGCGCCAAGCACAGGGAGTTGGGTGTGATGCGCGAGGCCCCCAGCATTCAGGACTTCATACAGACCGACGCGGCCATAAACCCGGGCAACTCCGGCGGTCCCCTGGTGAATGTGAGAGGTGAGGTCGTCGGGGTCAATACGGCCATAATCAGCCCCACCAGAGCCTACTCGGGCGTGGGATTCGCCGTCCCCATAAACATAGCCCGGAAGGTGGCGGAGCAGCTGATCAAGAGCGGAAAGGTGGCGAGGGGATATCTGGGTATAGTCATGCAGAACGTGGATAGGAACCTGGCCAAGGCCCTCGGCCTGAAGAAGCCCGAAGGGGTGATAATAGCGCAGGTGGTCAAGGGCTCTCCGGCCGACAAGGCCGGCCTGAAGGAGGGGGACGTCATAGTTGAGGTGGATGGACGGAAGATAAAGAACGCCCTGACCCTCCGCTCCATCATCCAGAGTAAGATGCCCGGTGAGAAGGTCAAGATAAAGGTCCTTCGCAACGGCAAGTATCACACCTTCACCGTGGTCTTGGGCTCGCTGGACGATAGGACCGCCTTCGCGGTCGGAGGAGGGGGCTCCTCGGTTCTGGCGGATAAGGATGTGGGCATAGTGGCCGCTTACGAGAAGGGTAAGGTCGTAGTCAAGGAGGTCTATCCGGACAGTCCCGCCGGCAGGCTCGGCCAGATAAACGCCGGAGACGTGATCCTCAAGGTCAATGACCGCGATATCAAGAGCATAGACGACCTGAAGCGGGCCCTGAGCGAGGCCAAGAGGAAGGGCTCCGTCCTCATGCTCCTTGAAGGTAAGGGAGGGATCCGCAAGTGGGTGGGTTTCAACCTGTGATGTACAGACCTGACAGGGAGAGGATACTAAGAGAGCTGGAGGGGAAGGATGTGGTGATACTGGCCGGGGGGCCCTCAAGGGAGAGGGAGGTCAGCTTCCGCTCCGCCCTCAACGTCCAGAGGGCCCTCCGGAATCTGGGCATAAACGCGCCGATAGTGGATTTCTCACGGGAGAACGCCTTACACCTGGCCACCTCCCCTCCCTACCTCGCCGTGATAATGATGCACGGCCGGCCCGGCGAGGATGGGACGGTTCAGGGGTTTCTGGAGGTGTTGGGGGTGAGATACACCGGCGCCCGTCTCACGGGGAGCGTCCTCGGTATTGACAAGTACGCCTTCAAACGTTTCGTGTCGGCCCTCGGCCTTCGGGTACCCCCGTTCCTCTTGGTAAGGTCCCCGGGCGATATTGACGATGCGGTGGATTTCGCCCGGGAGGTGGGTTTCCCCGTCATAGTTAAACCGAGGTCGGAGGGTTCGTCCGTGGGGACCTTCGTCGCCGAGGATGAGGAGGGTCTCAGGCGGTACCTTATGCGGGATCTTGAGGAGTTCGGACACACTATAGTTGAGAGGTTCATCCGCGGTCGGGAGATAACCGTAGGGGTTCTCGGTACCGGCCCCCGCTCCTTCCCCCTGCCGGTTCTGGAGTTGAGGGTCAAGCGCAGGAGATTCTACGACTACACGGCCAAATACACGGAGGGGGAGACGGAGTTCGTGCTACCGGCGGAGCTCCCACCCGATACCTATGGGGAGGTTCAGGAGGTGGCCCGGAGGGTGCATGTTGAGACCGAGAGCAGGGGATTCTCGCGCACCGACTTCATAGTCTCCGAGGATGGCATCCCCTACGTTCTGGAGATAAACACCATCCCCGGTATGACGGAGCTCTCGGACCTTCCGGCGGAGGCGAAAGCCGCGGGGCTCTCCTACGAGGATGTGGTCCTCTACGTGCTTGAGTCGGGCCTGATTTAAAACATGTGGCCTATACCCACGTATATCTTGCCCCTGTCGGTGGGCGAGCGATCCTTCAGACGCAGACCCCAATCCACCCTTATCGGACCTATGGGGGTGAAGTATCGCAGGCCCAATCCCGCCGAATACCCGTAATCCCCGGAGAGATAACCGAAATCAAAGAATACGACGCCGCCTATCTCCCTCCATATACGCCTGCGTATCTCGTAGTTGAATATGACGAGGTCGTTCCCGACCTTACATATGGAGTTGTAGCACTCCTCAAGGCTCTCACCTATGGAGAATCGGTCGTACCCCCGCACCTGCCCCTCCCCTCCCAACGTGAATCGGTCGTAGAAGGGAAGGGTGTCGGACCTCAATATCCCCCCCGCCTTCCCCAGCTTCACCCTCGCCGCCCACTTCCACGCCGTCAGAAAGAATCTCTGATACACGGAGACCTCCACGATCCCCTTCAGGAAGTCGTAATCCCCCAGTTTCCCGAATCCGGTCTCCTCAACATACACGTTTATGACCGATCCCCAAGAGGGGTCAAATATGTTGTCCCGGGTGTCAAAGTACGCCCTCTGGAACAGCTTTACCACCGTGTAGCGGCCGTCGGCCGAGTCCCCCGTGGGTATCCTCATCTGGATGGATGGTCCGGCCGAAACTTCAACCCGGTTGAGGATGTAGGGCTTGACTATCTCCCCGTACATTCCCAGTTGGGCCGTCTCCCTGTTGGCGTCGTAATCGCCGCTCAACTTGAAGTTCGCCCTAAGGTAAAAGTCAAGGAAGTAGGGCTCCTGATAGACCACGCTTGAGGAGAAGTTCTCAACCCTCTGGGTCATCAGGTCAAAGAGGGTGGCGGCCGACAGCTGGATGCGCTGCAGGTTGTTGAAGAGGTTGAGGTGTTGGAACGAGGTCTCAAAGTTGAGCAGGACGGGCCTCTCCGTCTCGCTCTGGAGACCAGCAGTTATGTCCAATATTCTGGGCGCACCCTCCCTAACGTAGAATACGAGAACGGCCGAGCTGTCCCCGCACTCCCCCTCGCGGGCCTTCCGCATATCCTCCAGCTTCCAACGTACGGACGTGAATAGGAGGGTCCTGTACAGGCGACTCAGGCTCTCCTGTATTCGGCTTATTGAGAAGCACTCCCCCGGCTTCACGACCACCTCCCGGTAGAAGATCTTCCTGCGGGTGCTGAGTGGGAGGCTGTCGGCGCTCTTGAATCGTATATCCCTTATCACCACGCGGGGCCCCTCCCTGACGTTGAATACCACATCAACCATCGTGTCCTCGGCGTAGAGCTCGCGACTCACCTCCACGAAGGGATAGCCCCTGTCCTGATACCACCTTATCAGGGCCAGCTCAACCTCCGCCACGAAGCTCGCCGAGTACGGCCGCGGTAGTTTTAGGTTCAGATGCCTCAGGAACTCCTTCGGGGCCACTATGCGCCGGATGACGTAGCGGGGACCCTCCTCCACCCTCACGATTATCACCTTGTTCCTGCCAACGCTGCTGTCCTCCACCTCAACCCTCACGTCAAAGAATCCGCTGTCCCTGTATATGTTCTCCAGCTGGATGGCCCTGTGGCGTATGACGGACGGCGAGTAGCGGGCGTACCTGCCGAATCCCAAGAAGGGCCTTCTGTATCCGAACACCCTCTTTATGAAGGAAGGTTTGAAGAACTTCGCCCCCACCACCTTAACATCAACGATGTACGTGTAGGATAGGAGGAGGATCATCTGTAATCGTTGCCCAAGATGATATACACGGATGCTATGTTGTCGGTGTCGGGCATGTATATTATCTTCCCCTTCACGTATCTGGCGACCTTCTTCGCGTTCGTGAGATTCACGCTATCCCGCCGGTCTATTATGAGGGTCTGGGCGTAGAGCGTGTCGGCATTGCCGTAGTAGAGGACGTCTATGCCTTTGCTGCGAAGGTACCGCGTAACGCTGTAGGCGAGCCGATTTCGGCGAGTCCCGTTGAGGACTATGACGTCAAGCCTCTGGTCCGTTATGCTCTCGCCGGAGCTCTTCCCTCTGAATACGAAAGGGGCGACCGTAATGGCCAAGAAGACGAACATCAGGGATACCCACATCAACCTTAACACGGAGGGAAATTATACGAGCGAAACGGGAAATGCCGGGGGCGGGACTTGAACCCGCACGGGATAACCCCACCAGATCCTAAATCTGGCGCGTCTGCCAATTCCGCCACCCCGGCGAGGGCGTCTATTTTAAGGACGACCGCTTTTCCCTTTTAAAATCCCCGTATGATACTCGTGGCGGCTCTGGATACCGCCCTTCTGGACTCCCTGTGGATGACGGCCAGAATGTGGCGTGCGGGAAGCAACGTGGAGAAGGTGGATTCGGCCAGATCCCGCATCATCGGGGCCGGGGGAGAGGCCGTGAGGTACGTGGTCCTGAAGTATCTGCCCGCGGACGACCACCTCCAGACCCGGGCCATAAGGGACATATGCGAGAAGGTTCCCGACACCTGCGCCCCGGCTGTTGATTCCGTCCTGCGTACGGGGGATACCGTAGCCTTGAAGAACGCCCTCTACGTGGCCTCCGAGGTGCGCATGCCCTCGCTGGAGGGCACCCTCCTGAAACTCCTGCGGGGCAAACGGGACGGGAGGTGGAAGGCGAGGATCCTCCGAGCCCTCTACAAGTCCGGAAGTCGCAGGGCGTGCGACGAGGTGGCAAAGTACGCGAGGCACCCCTACGAGTACGTGCGCATGAGGGTGCTGCTCTTCATCGGGGAGCATGGATGCCGCAGGTACAAACGGCTCCTGTGGGAGGGGCTGAACGATTCCCTCTTCATAGTCAGGGATGCGGGTCGTGAGTCGCTGGTGAAGATGGGTTTCGGGAGGGTGGAGTTTGAGGAGCATCTGGGGAAGGTTCGCACGATTGAGCTTTTGAAGCTCCTATACTTCCGGTGTCCCTCCAGAGATTACCTCTACCTGATAGAGCCCAAGAACCCCTTTGAGAGATACTGGTACGGTCGGATAAAATGCGATTGAAATCACTTGGATTTATGGGTACCACTGCAGTATAATAGCCGCTTATGAAAGATAAGGACATCCTTGATCTGTGGATAGACACCACGGGATACGAGGAGGACTGGAGGACGCTTATTGAGGAGATAATTGACGAAATATACACGATAGCCGAGACCTTCAAGAGCAAGCAGGAAGAGGAGGAGGAGGACATCTTCTTCCGCCGGGAGACGCCGGAGACTCTGGTTCAGAACCTCAAGGACCTCCTGCAGGATCTGGAGAAGAAGATAAACGAGGCGAAGGAGGGGGAGCTCCCGCGCTCGGACCTGATGTACATATTCCGCAAGGCCGCCGAGTACATAGAGCGCGCCAAGGAGCTGGTTGAGGTATGGACCTACGACGAGCCGGATGAGTACTACCCGGAGGAGGAAGAGGAGGAATGACGTTTCAGGATATTATCTTGAAGCTGCACCATTTCTGGAAGGAGAGGGGAGCCGTAATATTGAACCCCTACAACTCGGAGGTGGGAGCCGGTACCTTCAATCCTGCCACCTTCCTGCGCGCGAGCGACCCCAACCCTTGGAGGGCCGCGTACGTTGAGATAACCCGCCGTCCCAAGGACGGGCGCTACGCCGAGAATCCCAACAGGCTTCAGCAGTATCACCAGTACCAGGTCATACTGAAGCCGGCCCCCGACGACGTCCTGCAGATGTACATAGACTCTCTCAAGGCCATCGGTATAGATGTGGAGGAGCACGACCTAAGATTCGTTGAGGACGATTGGGAGAGTCCCACGCTGGGCGCGTGGGGGCTGGGATGGGAGGTTTGGTTGGACGGTCTGGAGGTGACCCAATTCACCTACTTCCAGCAGGTGGGCGGCATGGACGTCCCTCTGGTGAGCGCGGAGATAACCTACGGGCTTGAGAGGTTGGCCATGTTCGTTCAGGGGGTTGATAGCGTGTTTGACATACGCTGGAGTGAGGATACAACGTGGGGAGATATATTCCGGGAGTTTGAGAGACAGTTCTGCATATACAACTTTGAGGAGGCCGACGTTGAGGAGCATCGCCACCTGTTTGACTTCTACGAGTCGGAGGCCAAGAGACTGGCCGATAAGGGCCTCCTGTATCCCGCCTACGACATGGTGATAAAGATGTCCCACGTCCTGAACGTGCTTGACGCACGCAGGGCGATATCCCCGGAGGAGCGCCAGAACTACATCCTGCGGGTGCGCAGGATGGCCAAGAGATGCACGGAGCTCGTCAGGGAGCAGGGCCTGTGATCAATCTTTCGGCCCTCTCAAGGTCCTCGGGAGTGTCTATCCCGAATCCCCTGTAGTCGGACACCTTCACCCGGACCCTCCATCCGTTGTAGAGGGCCCGAAGCTGCTCAAGCCTCTCGTACTTCTCAAGTGGGGAGGGGGGAAGCCGGGAGAATCTCACCAGATCCCCCTTGAGGTACGCATAAACTCCCACGTGTATAAGGTAGGTGTCGGCACCGTAGGGTACGGGGGACCTTGAGAAATATAGGGCGTACCCGCGGGAGTCAAGGACCACCTTCACCCGGTTGGGATCCCCCGCGTGGGGACTGGGATAGGCGACCGTGTATATGTGGGCTCCGCCTTCGGCGGCGAAATTAAATAGTGAATCCACGAAATCCGCCGTGGCGAAGGGCTCGTCCCCCTGCAGATTCAGGACCATCGTATCGTCGGGCAGGTCCCTCAGGGCGAAGGCCAGGCGGTCGGTTCCGGAGGGTAGGTGCGCGGGCGTCATCCTGACCTCGCATATGTCCTCAACCGCCTCTGCTATGCGGGGGTCGTCCGTGGCGACTATCACCCGATCCGCCGACGACTTCACGGCCGCCTCCACGACCCAGCGGATGACGGGTTTTCCACCGAGTGGGGCCAAGAGTTTGCCCGGGAATCTCGTTGATGCGTAGCGGGCGGGGATGCCTACGACCTTCAGCAAGGGTGTATTCTACGGGGGCCTCCGGCGTAGAATTTTCGCGTGAAGGCGGCATACATTGAGGGGAACAGGATAGTCCTGCGGGAGGTCCCCGAGCCCACCCCCGGGCCGGGTGAGGTGGTGGTGGAGGTAAGGTACGCCCTGACGGATGGAACGGACCTAAAGGCTCTACTGCGGGGCCACCATCTGATAGGGGAGGGACCCTTCGGACACGAGTACGCCGGAGTTATATGGGCGGTCGGGGAGGGCGTTGAGGACTTCCGGGAGGGGGATGAGGTGGTGGGGGCGAACACGGCTCCCTGCTTCGGATGCAGGATGTGCCGCATCGGCAGATACAACCTGTGCGAGAATCTGAGCCGGAACATGGTTCTGGGAGCCTACGCTCAACACCTTAAGATACCCGCCGCCGTGGTTCGCACGAACCTCTACCACAAACCCCCCGAGATACCCTTCAAGTACGCCCCCATGCTTGAGCCTCTCGCGTGCGCCGTTCACGGGTTGGAGGTGTTGGACCTGAACGGCTACGAGAGGGTTTTGGTGGTCGGAACCGGCTCAATCGCCTCCTTCTTCATCCTCCTCTTTAAGATGACGGGGCACCGGGTCGCCGTCCTCGGGAGAAATCCGGAGAAGCTCAAGGTGATAGCGGAGAATCTCAACCCCGACGAGGTTCTGGATTATTCGGCGTCCATCGGAAGATACGACGTGGTGGTTGAGAGCACGGGTAGGCGGGAAGTTTGGGAGAGCGTCCTCAACTACACGGATAGGGGAGGCAAAATCCTCCTCTTCGGCGGATTGCCCGAGGGAACCCACGTGGCCTTTGACGCCCACAGGTTGCACTACGAGGAGATACACCTCCTGACCTCATTCCACCACACGCCCCTTAGCGTCCGCAGGGCTCTGCACATCCTTCGGGAGCATTGGGAGAAGTTGGCCTTTCTGGTGAGCGGGGAGTTCCCGCTGGAGAGGATAGGGGAGGCCTTTGAGCTAATGCGGCGGGGCAAGGGGTTCAAGTACGCCATCAAGCCTTAACCTGTTCCACAGGATGAAAATCTCCCCATCCCCCGAGACCACTCCCTCGTCTCCGGACAGGACCCTCGTCCTCACCCGGTGCATCCCCTTAGTTATGATGAAATGGGCCGCCGAGGATAGGGTGCCCGTCGCACACCCCAGAGCCTCGCGGGGATGTCCGTACTCCCACGTCCTGACGAATATGGCATCCCCTACGGGCTCGTAAATGTTTATGTGGTATCGCAGGCCCGCCTTCTCCACGGAATCGTACAGAGCCTTAAGGTGGTATGCGAGGACGTTCCTTACGGGCATGACGAAGTGCTCAACCCCCTCCATCCTCATCACGGCGTGGTCCGCGCGCAGGGCCGCGCGAACGGGGAGCTCTATGCCGACCCATTCCCCTCTGACCCTCACCCTCTTGGGACCGGAGGCGAGTACGTGAGTCTCCCCATCCCTCCCGCCGAGGAGGAGGTATCCGACGACCCGCGTGGCGTTCCCGCAGAATGGTACCCTCTCCCCCATATAGTTGAAGTAGTGGAGACGGTCGGGGGCCTCGGAATCCAAGTATATCCATCCGTTGAATTCGGGTGGGAGAGGGGGAAAGGAGGAGGGATCCGGTCTGCCGCGCCCCCGAATGACCTTGAATCTGTCTCCGCCTATGCGTGCTATCATAGGAACCTCGCTATGAGGAGGAAGGTCAGCCCGGCCACTACCCCGAGGAGGGACAGCTTCACCTTGAGGCCGAATGAGACGATGAGGAAGTACAGGTCAAGGGTTATATTGCTGAAACCCAAGGAGAAGCGGTAAGTTATGGCGTCAAGGGCTCCGCTGTGCGGAACGAATAGCGGTAGCACCGACGATAGGACCTCCCCCACGATGATCCCCATAAGGACCATCGCCGCGTAGAAGAGGGGAGGCTTGCGGAACAAGTGCCGGGAGTGGGACTCGAACCCACACGGGGATTACCCCGGGGGATTTTAAATCCCCTGCGTCTACCGATTCCGCCATCCCGG